>JBBKWA010000119.1:0-19982 GCA_037968695.1 Saprospiraceae bacterium | reverse complement strand
TTGCACTGGCGGTCCATTGCGAGAGTAGCTCAGTTGGTAGAGCACGACCTTGCCAAGGTCGGGGTCGCGAGTTCGAGTCTCGTTTTCCGCTCACAGAAGTCCTGGATTTATTCAGGACTTTTTTTGTGTCCCTACCGATGATTCTCTCCAGTCGAAAAACTTAATAGGTTACATCTTTTTAAATATCACATCAATCATTCTGATATTCTTTAGATAACATGAGGATGCATCACAGGAAAGCCCCGATAAAGCCAGGTTGGCTAACAACCAGTATTCTCAAATTCATTATGGAAGGTCCCGGATTCAGGGAAAGGTAAAAAAAGAGCCTGCGCAAATCCCATTTGCAATGATCACCGTTGTTCTGAAAGGTCGAAAACCCCTAATGTTCCTAACAGAGATGCCATTCGTTTATTGGGTATCTGGGGTCGCAGACTCTATGTCTTCGACCCAAAAGTTTGGCGGTCTCTAAGAAATTCTCTTTGTAGCTGTACCCGGAGCCGGAATCGAACCGGCACGATCATTACTGATCACAGGATTTTAAGTCCTGCGTGTCTACCAGTTTCACCACCCGGGCAGCTTTACAAAAATAATATTATTCGGTATTCAACAGCAAAATCAAATACCAATTTGGGATAAATAATTTGAAAAAAAGTAGAAAAAAGCCAATTTCAGGCTCCTTCTGGTCACCAGGCTATTACAGAACAGCCTGCTTTTTGTTCTTGTATACCGCTTTTAAGACTTCATGTCTACGCGTAACAGACGGTTTTACAAATTCCTTACGACGTCGTAATTCCTGGATTTGTCTCACGTTCTGCACTTTACGCTTGTAACGCTTTAGCGCGCGGTCAATGGATTCGGTTTCTTTTACTTCGATAATTAGCATGCGGTATACTTATAATTTTTAGCGGGGCAAAGGTAAGATTCTTATATGATATATCAAAGAGTATTTAGGATTCCCCCCTATTATGTCCAAATAATATATAAAGATCAGATTATCAACCCCCTATCTATTTCACTATGATCTTGATCAACTCCCCTTGTGCCACCTGATCCGTCACATCCATCCCATTGACAACACTATACTCCCGATGCTTATTCGTCGGAATACCATAGGCCAGCAAAGCCTGCCCCAATGTACCAGCACTTTTCACAGACACTACACTGATTCGATCCGGCTTTACATTGATCTTGGATTGATCCTTTAATTCACCAAAACCGTACATCGTTTTATCAAAATAGGATTTGTAAGCACTAAAATCAGCGGGTAAAGAAAGTCCATGGAACACATAAATCATTTGCCCATATTGAATATAGACACTTTGCAAGTCAATGACATTTTTTTGCCCCGTACTTGGATCATCCGTGATTTGTTGAGACCGAACCTCAAGCGCATCCAGCCCATTGATGCTCACCTGCTTTGACGAAGACACAGTTAACTTCAATTGCGTTGCTGCATTGGTAGCTGCTGTTTGTAGTGAATTTCCCGCAGCCACCATCAATACCATCAACGCCTTGCCATCTTTTGGGGCCATTTGCACCTGCGATGGACTGTTCAACAAATCCCAGTTGTTCGGAACAGGATAGTAAAACTTTAATCCTGGATGATAAAAAGTATTGCTTTCCACATATCCTTGTCTGGGATCTTCCCCATAAACGATCCCATCAATCATCTCGAGATAGGACTTCCTGTTGATTTTATAAGATTCGAGTTGTAGTTGATTCTGCCATTCATCGGCCATTTCATCTACTTTTTCGTAGCGATCCAGTGGATCCGGATGCGTGGATAAGAAAGTTGGCACTCCCTGCCCTCCGCCGTCATCACTTAACGCACTTAAGGTTTTAAAAAACCCAGCCATTTCATGCGCATCATACCCCACCTTGGAGGAGTATTCCACACCTAGTTCATCGGACTGACTTTCATTGTTACGACTGTATTTCAAAAACAGCAATTGCATCGCCGTCTGTGCTTCATTAGCAAATGATCTAAACTCAGGAGAAACGATTAAACCACCCACCAACAGTACCTGTGCTATTGTGTTCTTTGTCATCTGATCAACGGAATGCTTTGCGGTGATATGCCCTATCTCGTGACCCAGTACACCGGCAAACTCTGCTTCATTGTTGAAGTGCGCCATAATCCCTCTTGTAAAATAAACGTAGCCCCCGGGCACTGCAAATGCATTGACAACCGGTGAGTCAAGAATTCTAAAATAATATTTTAATTGCGGACGATGCGAAATGGCTGCCATTTTCTGACCGCGCACATCAATAAAATTTTGAATCGCCGGGTTATCATATAAGCCAAATTGGGCAATGATCTGCGGATCATATTCTGCCCCCATGGCAATTTCCTGTTGTTCGGACATAAAACTCACCTGGTTCTTCCCTGTCACAGGATTTACAGCACATCCGGAAATGACCAGCAGGCCAAAAATCATGAAGGCACTTAACGTGTAGTTGCGAAAAATTGAATTGTTTGTCATAAGTGTGGTGCTTTAATGAATGTCTTTGTACTAAGTAGAATAACAACGCCGTTTAACTGATTATTATCTTTTGTAAGTTAACGAAAGGTAATTAATGCAGATACATACCTGCCACCGGTCAATTATAAAGCATAACTTTATAACCCTTAGCTTATCTACCCAAGTCTTTTATGAAGTTACCGGAGTTCAATTCAGAGGCCATACTTGCCTATTTGCAAGAAGTACCTTCAAAGATAGTCTTCTTTTTCCGCAATCTACCGCGCGATTTACTGGCTATAGTAAAAGAGCCCAAGAAAAGAAAAAAGTGGTTTTGGCGAAGCGTTTATGTTTTTGGTGGATTTGTTTTCCTGCTGATTTTTATTTTTTTCATTACCTGGCTTGGTGTTTTCGGCTCCATCCCTAACGGGAAAGAGCTACTTGAAATTCGACAACCGGAGGCGTCCAAAATTTATTCCCATGATGGTCAATTGATGGGTAAGTTTTATACTAAAAACAGGAATACCGTTGAATTTGAAGATCTCCCACCAGTGTTTATGACCGCGCTCATCGCTACTGAAGATTCCAGGTTTTGGAGCCACTCAGGGATTGATTTTAGGAGTTGGTTACGCGTATTGGTCAAACGCATGATCATGGGGCAAAAAAGTGCCGGCGGTGGAAGCACACTATCGCAACAACTTGCCAAAAACCTTTATCCACGGAAAGACTTTTTTATAGCCTCTATGCTGATCAATAAGTACAGAGAGTTTATCATCGCGACAAGATTAGAAAATGTGTATTCAAAAGAGGACTTGCTGACTTTCTACATTAACACGGTTCCTTTTGGTGAAAACATATATGGCTTGGATGCTGCAGCCGATCGCTACTATTCTAAAACTGCTGACAAACTCCATATCGAAGAATGCGCCATGCTGGTCGGGCTGCTCAAAGCAACAGGTTACTACAATCCAAACAATCATCCGGAGCGAGCGATTGAAAGAAGAAATGTTGTATTGTATCAGATGCAGGTCAATAGCGTTATTGATTCCTTAACCTATGACTCTTTGCAACAATTACCACTCAACCTTTCCTATCAACGCAACACAGATTCAGAAGGCATCGCCTTGTATTTTAGAAATCAAGTACGCCCGCTCCTGCTTGAGTGGTGTTCGACTCATACAAAGGAAAATGGACAGCCCTATGATCTTTATACCGATGGTCTAAAAATCTTCACAACACTTGATTTTGGAATGCAGGAATATGCGGAGCAAGCATTAAAAATAAGATTGTCAAAGCTCCAGGAAATTTTTGATGAACAGTTTACCAACTGGCAACCATATGACGCGGCAGTAAAAGATGCCCTACAGCGATCCAGTCGATTCACTTCTTTAAAGGCATCAGGATTACCCGATTCGCTCATCATGGACAGCCTGAATCAGGTGATACCCATGCAGTATTGGACCTGGGAAGGGATGCAGGATACGCTTGCGTCACCAATGGATAGTATCAGGCACGCTTTAAAAACGTTACAAGGCTCCATGGTCGCTATAGATCCTCACACTGGTGGCGTACTGGTGTATGTAGGGGGTAATGATGCCGAGGAATTCAACATCGATTATTTATTGACACCCCGACATCCGGGATCTGCATTCAAACCATTCCTGTATGCCACTGCGCTGGACCAGGGCATGGCCTTATGCACATATTATGCTAATGATCTCATCACTTACGATGATTACGAAGGCTGGACACCTGGTAATGCAGATGGAAAATATGGCAATGTATATTCGCTACCGGGCGCATTAGCCAACAGTATAAACACCGTTGCCGCGCAACTCATATTTGATGTGGGCATCGATAATTTAATTGCGAAATCGAGACAGCTAGGCATTACAGGCGAAATGAAACCGGTCCCATCGCTGGCGCTAGGGACTGCAGAAATAAAACTTATTGAATTAGTCAGTGCATATTCTACTTTTCTAAACAAAGGCATGCACCGGCCTTATCATTTAATGCTTCGAATAGAAGATCAAAATGGCAAAGTCATTGAAGAATTTAAGACCCCACCAGCAACCAGTGTATATACCCCTGAGACATGTGGTATGATAAACCAAATGCTGGCGAACGTCGTCGATAGTGGTACGGCGGTTTCTCTACGCTATCGGGAATTTGGGATCCGAGGGGCTATTGCCGGAAAGACAGGTACAACCCAATTTCATGCGGATGGTCTCTTCGTCGGTATGACACCAAACTTTGTTGCAGGCGCCTGGGTTGGATGCTTTGATCGCCGAATGAGATTTACCACCCTTAGCAAGGGCCAAGGAGCAAAAACTGCGCTTCCAATATGGGGTGAGTTTGTAAAAAAACTACAAGCTGATCCGCAATACAAACATCTTTTTGAAAATTCCTGGCCTGCCGAATATAAATGGGTGAATGATTGCGCCTTTATGATCGATTCGAGTGAACTCGAATTGTTTACAATAGATTCCATGATGGCAGATGGCACGCATACCCAATCTACAAGAAGATATAAATTGAAAGGAGAAAAACGCAAAGGCATCGGGAAACTCCTCCACGATATTTTCGGCAGAAATGACGATTGATTTTCCTCTTCTGTTGAGTGATTAATATTTAAAAACAACGGGAAGATGCATGATAGCATCAACCGCTTTTCCGTCCTTAGTTGCCGGTGCCCATTGGCCAATCTTTTCGTTCATGCCTATCAATAAGCTCAGCACAGCCAGGTCCGCATCGGCGTGTAGCGATTTTGCAATGGTCACATCTTTGACACGTCCTTCGCTATCTACGATGAACTTTGCAATAACCTTTCCTTGAATTCCTTCCTTCTCCATGCTTTTAGGAAATACCAGATTATCCCCTATATATTCATTTAGTTTCTTAGCTGAGCAACTTTGTTGATCCGCAATGTTTTCTGTTTCGCAACCAGGGAAAATCGGTAAATCACTGTCGCCAGTGACACTTACTGTAGTTTCCATTGGCACATCCTCTTTTGCGTTGATTGTATCCGGGTAATTAAATGACACAAGCATCATGGTCATTAGTGCAACTGGCAGTATGCCGAGGTATTTAAGTCTTGCGGTTATCGTCGAAGGAGATTTGGTCATCATTTGTAATCGGTTTTTTAATTGTGAATAAATCAATTGATGTGCGAGCGCATTCGGCAACTGCCGGTACTGTTGGTTCACCAGCAATTGGGCATATGTCTCCCAGGGCGAAATCCTGAGTACTGCTTTATCTGCTAAATATTCATGCACTTCAGCGAGTGCTTTTTTATATAAATAAATAAAGGGGATTATCCATAATACAATGGACACAAGCTCAATCAACAACACGTCCCAGGAATGATATTCCTCGACATGCGTTTTCTCATGAGCAATGACCTCCTCTAGTTCGTCTTCCTGATAGGTATAATGCTGCGGCAAATAAATCGTTCTGAAAAATGAGAAAGGAGATTTCACCTCTTCCGAAATCAGACATGTGGTGTCTTTGATGATAACTGTCGAAGCTGTTTTATTTATCCTCTCTATTTTTTTGAAGGCGATAAGTAATTTGCTCGTCATAAAACCCATGACGAGGACATAGCCTACCAACAAAACGTCACTCAAATGAAAATTATTCAAGGCCGTTGTTGAAAGTTCTTCTGAAAACGAAACTGCTGTTGATTCAAGAAAAACGATGGAGGACATCATTGTCGGCTGTATTACTTCTGGGATAATACTGAAATTGACAAATGGCAAGACAAGGCTTAACAGGAGCGTGCATAACAGATATATCCGGTTGGCCTCAAACAAGGTTTCCTTCCTTAGAGCGATATAATAAAAGCCATAAAAAACAGCCAAACTAAGGGTGACCTGGAGCAAATAGAGCAAGGCATTCATGACTTCTTCTTTAACTCTTTAATGAGAAGTTGCAATTCATCTATCGAAGTCTCTTCACTAGCTACTAAGAAGGAAACCAGTTGCTTTGGTGATCCGTCAAAATACTCCTTAATCAGGGAGGTGACATTCCGCTTGCTATAAGCCTCCTTGTTGATGAGTGGAAAATATTCATAGGTTCGTCCATACGCTTTATGGTCCAGAAATCCTTTTCGTTCAAGAATTCGAACGACAGAAGAAATTGATGAATGTGGTGGCTTTGGGGAGTTTATCTGATCTATAATATTTGCTACCGTACATCTATCCAATTCCCAGATATAATGCATGATCTCTTCTTCTGCTCTTGTTAGTTTATTCATATCAATGGCTTTGCTAAGTATGGCGCCAAGATACAACGTATTTTTACGTTATGCAACTAAATAGTCTTTTTTAGTGAAAATTTTATACCCGGGAAGACTTAGAAATCCAAACTACAACTGGTACAATAGAATGCCAAAGGAAGGTCATCCAGGAATAAATACCTAGTCGTGGGTGAGGCATAAGACCGCCATGGAAAAGGAAGAAGTTGCTATGTAGGATCAATCTTCATCCCCACCTCCATCATCTTCCGCTATATCCTCATCCGCATCGTCATCATTATCGATTTCGTCAGCAGCATCATCAATAATGGTGAGATGATCCAAATCCCCGTACTTCTCCTCATACCCTTCTTTGATACTTTCCTTCAATTCGCCGCGCGCATTGTAATCGTCATCATCTTCGACAATTTGTCTTGCTTCGACGAGTGTCATTCGTACCAGATAATATCGATCATCCGTTTCAAATGGAAGTGCGGAAACAAACTTACCCTCTGCATTTTTGTATTGAATCAGGTTTTTAGCAAAACCATAGGGGTAATTGAGCTTAATTTGTTCCTGAATATTAGGATCAAGCTTTTCAAAGTCTTTGACGATACGTGGTTTGTTGACCATACTTTTTTTATGTCTTGTCTGCTTAATTAATACATACTAAGCGCGCTAAAATCTTTTCTACACGCTATGGTAGAAATACTAGAAACAAATAAAAGGCTTTTTCCCGAATATTATAAAAATTATTTTTTTTCCTTGATACTGGTTTGCAGCAGCATGGAAAAGGTACAACCAAAATATAAAAAAAGCCGGTCTGAGTAAATATTACTCAGACCGGCCAGTATTAACCAACGCTCTATTATGATTTTGCTATTTCATTTAAGCCAGTGCAGCCAGATCTCTGATCAAAATACTGCTTCTGGTGAAATAGATTTTATTTGATTTTCGCAAGTCATTTAAGACTGCGGTTACCGTCTGCCGGCTTGTCCCCGTATAATTTGCGATATCCTGCTGGGTAAGTGAATGCTTGAGCAAGGTTTCTAACCCTACCTGCCGGCCACATTGATTTGCATTTTCAATAATAAAATCAATGATTCTTCCCCGGGCATCTTTAAATATCAAAGACTCCAATTGATTCTCAGTCCTCCTCAGTTTTAATCCAATCATCGAGATCACGCCCATTGTCAATTGTGGATTCTTATCCATTAATTTCCTGAAAATACTGACCGGAATCTTGTAAAAAGAGGTACCGTTTGCCAATGCCATGGCAAAATTATGATGTGCTTCATTTTGTTGGATGAGCGCGATTTCACCAAAGATCATTCGAGGATGGAGCACCTGCTTTATTACTTCCCGACCATCCTGATGGTGCGTACCGATCTTTATACTGCCCTCGTTTAGGATATAGAAGAAATGTGCATCATCTCCTTCAGAAAAGATGGTAGAATGCTTTTGGACCGTTTGAAAGTCCATGTGGCGAGCCAATTCGGCTAATTCCTCTGTTTCTAATACACTGAAGAAAGGAATGCTGTGGAGAATATCAAGTTTCATAGCCTGTATGTGGTCTTATGCCTAAAAGATAAATTGAAATGTCAGGTATAAGACACAATAAGATTCGTCTACCCCTATGAAAGGCAAAATAAAAATTGTAAGAAAGGCTATAAGGGCAAATAGGATGAGGATATATCAGGAGAAAAACCTGAAAAATTGCCATATCCACCCTCGATGTTGTTGTAAATAGTGACCGGTTCAGCAAAAGGATCCTGCCGAACGATAAGCTGACGAGCCAGCGAACTGTGGTATTTGTAGTATTCCTTTGTAATGGTGCGCAGTTCCACAAATACACGCCGAAGCTCATTATTTTCGACTACCCAATCCACAAAATGAAAATTGAGCGGTACACCGGGAACCATATCATCTTTATCGACCAGAATACCAAAATCATAATGCGCCAGAAACGGCTGATCATCAGTCAGTTCTGGATTTACCAGATAAGCACCAGGCAACCCGGCATATTGATTATAAAACACCAGATGATAATACTGGTTATCCCCTTCATGGTTGATTTCAAAATCCAATGAATATCTGACAATGTCCTTAAATTCATTTTTTGTCGAAGGCTCTTTGGTTATCCCACTTATGTTAAGATTGGATAAAGTACTGGGCCATGGAATCTCTGTAGTCGCCCGGACACTCTCAAAACCAGGAGAATAGGCTGAAATCGTATAGGAAAACCCGGCTTTTAAGAAGTTTTTAGGAAAACCAAAAAAGGTTTCCCCTCCCTGTGTAACCTGAATAAGGCTGATCGAATGGTCTGTTTCCAATTCAGTTACCTCCACTTCAAGCTTTTCAGGTATCACAAAACTACTTGAATCTGAGGGAGATTGAGAGACAAAAACATATACCCTTGGTTGCTCCCACCCTGCGGAAGTCGGGGATAAATGTGAAATAATCGTAAGCTTCGGTAGTTTGTTTGAAGGTAAAACCAAGGTAGTCTCACATCCCGATATAAGAAGCAAGCTGCAAAAAGCAAGCATCGCAAAACCATATGAAAATACTTTCTTCACCTTTTAAAGATAGGACATTTTGTCGTGAACTAGCCAAAAAACAATCTAATCCCCTTTTAGGGCACGCTTTTAGAAAGAAAACCGATAACTCAGTGAAGGCAAAAACTTAAACAAGGAAAACTGCCGGAATTCGAAATCCTGGGTAATCGGATCCTGCACTAAGGTGATATAAAACGGATTCACCCGGCCATAGACGTTATACAAGTTTAGCGTGAGCGAATGGCTAAAAGACTTCCTGTCCCGCAATTTATAATTCGCACTCAAATCCAACCGATGATAGGCCGGAAGCCGGAAGCCATTCCGATCGCTGTAGTTTATCCCGATCTCTGGAAAGAAAGATCCTGGATTATAAAATTTACTCTCAGCCAACGTAATGGCGATACCACTCCCGTATAACCAATTCACCCCACAAGTCCACTTTGAACCAAGATTAATTTGACCGGAGAAGGTCGAGGACCAACGTCGATCATATCGATCAGGGAATGCATAGCCATTATTTATTTCATCAAATTGCTTGTAGGATCTTGACCAGGTACCATTCCACTTAAACTGAATTTTCTCACTTTTATATTTGTATTGAAGTTCTACACCACTCGCCTCGCCTATTCCTGTGGTGACTTTAGATTCCCAGTTAGCAGCATCTACGATACTTGAAGGAACTAATCCTTCTTTAAGCAAAAAGCTGGCGCCTTCTACATAGGAGATCAGACTGCGCATGTCCTTGATATAGGCCGACAATTCCAGTGTACTAAATTCACTCGGTTTCCATAATCCAGAGATGGAGTACTGATCCGATAAGGCAGGGGCTACTCTACTGGTGGTCGGCACCCACAAATCAGTTGGCAATCCGATACTGCTGGATTTCAAATTGTGCAGATATTGCACCATTCGGCTAAAGCCAATATTGAACGCAAGCTTAGGATTTGGAAGATAATCAAGACTTATTCTGAGCTGCGGATCCATATAATAAGTGCCTTGCACAAAGAAGCTGGAAATATGCAAACCTGAATTAAGTTTGAACTTGGTATTAATGTCCCACTGATCCTCAAAATAGATACCCGCTTCGGTCGCATTAATACGGAAGGAAGAGAAAAAGACATCATCCAACAAACCTTCCCGCAGGTAAAACTCACCCACTTTACTCTCCTCATTAATAGAGATCGATTTCGGCTGGAAAGTATATCCAATGGCATATAAACCTGCTGCCAGTTGGTGGTCCACAGAAGCGCGAATATCCAGTTCTAGTTTTGCCGTTATATCTCTGATACTTGACTTGAATTCTTTAGCATCAAAACCGGAAAGCGAATCAAAAGTGGAACCGGGAAATGTAAAAATAAATTCGCTGTGGTCAATTGATTGCAATTGAAACGCGCTTGTTGATACTGTTAAGTTTGAAAACACTTTTTCATTATGCAGGTGATTCCAACGCAGGACAGCTGTTCGATTACTCCAGTTTAGATCCTTATTAAACTCTTCGTGGGATACGATACGAACGTCTGTATCTCTATCTACCTGATCTCTGTCCGTAATCGTTTTATCTGCAAACCGATCGCTCCCCTGATATAAGCTCAGGTACAGCCTGTCCCGATCACCGGCAACCCAATTGATCTTACTATTAAAATCGAAATAATCAAGGTCAGCGGATCCCCCAACGTTATTTCTTTTCTTATATCCATGGGTAATATCCCGAATAAATAATCCGGGAAGGAAAAAACGACTGCTCACCAAAATACCCACCTTATCTTTTATAATTGGCCCTTCTGCCATGACGCCTATTTCAGAAGAAGCAATATTTCCTGTAAATCCCCATTCATGGATATTCCCTTCCCGGAGTCTAACATCCATTACGGAAGACAGTCGACCGCTAAATCGGCTTGGAAAATTTGCTTTGTAAATCGAGGCTTGCTGTAGTGCCTGATAATTAAAAACTGAAACTATACCCAAAAGATGATTTGGATGATAGATCGGCACACCATCCATCAAAATTAGATTTTGATCATTTGCCCCACCGCGCACATGGATTCCTCCGATACCATCTGTACCCGTATGCACGCCTGGTATGAAATCTGCAGCCCGATATAAATCACTCGATCCGCCAAGGTGAATATTATCTTTTAAATCCTTGTAGGTGATCCGTTCCGCTGGTGGCACAATAGCATCGCCTCGGTAAGGATCCCCGGAATTGACGATCACCTCCTGCAAGGTATTATTGAGCGCTAATCGAAGATGAACGATTTCGTTTTTTCTTAGCACCCTTATATTTCGCTTTGTGGCGTAGCCCAAAAAACCGGTTAACAATTCAATTTCTCCTGAAGGAAGGCTCAGATTGTAGTAGCCATAATTATTTGTCATGGTACTCTTCCCTGACACTGCATCATACACATAAGCGTAGATTAAAGGTTCACCGGAAATGGAATCTGTAACAATTCCACTGATCGAAAACCACAGCTGTTTAGCGGCAATTTCAAAAAGTACAATCTGATCGTCTATATATTGGTAATCGACATTACTTCCTGTTAGCACACGGCTTAATACTTCGTCGAGGGTTACATTTTTTACTTTCAGGGTGATCGGAGACAACTTTTCAATGACATTATCACTGTAGATAATATTGACCCCTGTATGCTCACTGAGTTCCAGCAAGAAATTTGATGCCTTCATTGCTTTGGCATCGATTGCTAATTTTTCTCTTTGCCCCTGGAGTTGAGTCACTGCGGAAAATAGCAACATTATCCATATCAGTGCCCTGATGCTGAACATTTTAGTGTTTTATTAGAAACGTATAAGGGCAAGGGAATATGATTTGCAAAGCCCTGTTTATTAAAAGTACGGAGAAATCACGAGGATTTGACAGGAACGAGGCCGTGCCGCTTCCCCTCTTCAATCATAAAATCATAAGATTTTTGATATTCACTTTCCAATTGACCATCGAGAATAGCTTCTCTGATCGCTGTTTTTATTTCCCCTACCACCCGACTTGGTTTTAGCCCAAATGTTTCCATGATGAGTTCACCAGAAATCGGAGGTTGCCAATTACGCAGATGATCCCGCTCTTCCACTTCCTTCATCCGCTCTATTACTTTTTCGTAGTTACGGAGGTAGCGCGTGACTCTTGTTTGGTTTTTTGAGGTGATGTCTGCTTTACACAAAGTCATCAAATCATCAAGATCATCCCCTGCATCATATAGCAGTCGCCTGATAGCTGAATCTGATATTTCATCCTGCACTAAAGCGATCGGTCGCAGATGCAAACGAACGAGCTTCTGGACATACTTCATTTTATCATCCATGGGCAATTTCATCCGTCTGAATACTTTCTTCACCGTATGCGTCCCAAGGACTTCATGTCCATGAAAAGTCCATCCATGACCGGGCTCAAAACGTTTTGTTTCCGGCTTGGCGATATCATGCATGATGGCACCCCATCGAAGCCAAAGATCAAAGGTCATTTCTGAAATATTGTCCAAGACCTGCAGGGTATGGTAGAAATTATCCTTATGTGCAAATCCTCCTTTCTTATCCACCCCTTTCATTGCTTCAAGCTCAGGAAATATCAGTTGCAGCATACCTGTCTTTTCCAATAGCATGAATCCGATGGAAGGAACAGGAGATAAAATAATTTTGTTTAATTCATAGGTCACGCGCTCTGCAGAAACTATCGAGATTCTGTCTCGCATAGCGGTGATCGCCTCCAATGTTTCGGCTTCTATTTCAAAAGAGAGCTGACTTGCAAAGCGAATTGCCCGCATCATTCTAAGGGGATCATCTGAGAATGTTTTTTTGGGATCAAGTGGTGTGACCAGTAAGCCACGCTCAAGGTCAGCTAATCCATTAAATGGATCAATAATGCTATAATCTTCCTCCCCTCCAATCCGCGATGCCATTGCATTTATCGTAAAATCTCTACGCAATTGATCATCCTCAAGTGTGCCTTCTTCTACACTCGGTTTGCGACTGTCTTTGCTGTAGGATTCCTTACGTGCACCGACAAATTCCAATTCGAGATCATGATGCCTGATCATGGCCGTTCCGAAAGTTTTAAAAACAGACAAGTGTGTTGTATCCTGACCCAATTTTTTGCAAACAGCTTCCGCTAGAGCAGGTCCATCTCCTATCGTCACGAAATCAAGATCTTTACACGGTATGCCCAGCAGCCTGTCCCGAACGAATCCACCCACTACAAAGACTTCCTGGTGAATTGAATCAGCAGCTGTTCGTATGACATCAAAAAGCGCTTTTTCGGATAGTGATAATTCTAGTTTCATAAAATGGCACTGGGTGCTAAATAGGTCATGCTGTTCTGTTGTAGCACAATAAGATGAAGACAATAAAGATTCGGTGAGAATTTATTAATCTATTGTAATCATTTCATTTATATAATGCGTTCTGACTCGTTCAAGAATCTCATAAAGTATTTTCGGATCATCCTCCGATACCAACATAGACCGAAAGTGTCGAATCCCATCTAAGGATTTAAAATAATTGGTATAGTGCCTGCGCATTTCATTAACCCCTACGCGCTCTCCTTTCCAGGCAATTGAATGCGTCAAATGTCGGGAGGCTGCATCAACTCTTTCTGATATCGTTGGTGGTGGCAATAGCTCACCGGTTTTGAAATAATGTTTTATTTCTCTGAAAATCCAGGGGTAGCCGATACTCGCACGCCCTATCATGATGCCATCCACACCATATCGATTGCGATACAATTCAGCCTTCTGAGGCGAATCAATATCACCATTGCCAAAGACAGGAATATGCATTCGCGGGTTGTTTTTTATCTTCCCAATCAAACTCCAATCGGCTTCGCCTTTATACATCTGTGCTCTGGTCCGCCCATGAATTGAAATCGCGGCGATACCAATATCCTGAAGTCGCTCAGCAACATCCACAACATATTTTGTATCGTCATCCCAACCAAGTCTAGTTTTTACAGTAACGGGAATAGGACTTCGCTTGACAATAGCCTCCGTCAAACGAATCATCTTTGGAATGTCTTTGAGAATCCCGGCACCTGCTAATTTGCACACGACTTTCTTTACAGGACATCCATAGTTGATATCCAATAGCTCTGGTTTCGCTTCAACGACGATATCCGTGGCTTGCACCATGGATTCCAATTCGGCACCAAATATTTGAATTCCGATCGGTCGCTCTTCATCATAAATGTCAAGCTTTTGAACGCTCTTTTCTGCATCGCGAATCAGTCCCTCCACACTAATGAATTCAGTGTACAGCAAATCACAACCTTGTTCTTTACAAAGTGAACGAAATGGTGGATCACTCACATCCTCCATGGGTGCAAGTAATAGAGGAAATTCCCCGAGCTCAATGTTCTTTATCCTAACCATACTTAAGGTAGCAACAACAACTTACTTAGAAAGTTGATCGACAAGTATCAATAATGTTAATACCGCCGTGGCTTGATATAATGTATCTCTTAAAATCAATCCCCAATCTGTTTTCTTTTCAGACTTTTCTCGAGGAGGCTTAATCTTCTTAGGGCCTACCGTAATCACGGACCCTTTTTTCACTTTTGGGTGCGTATTGAAAACAAATAAAAACTTACTTGTTTTTTGCACCCGGCCATCAGCGTATTGCACTTTTAATTTATTCATGGTACCGGTTTCACTTACGCCGGCAGCAAAATTATTGACATAATACCTGGCAGTTTTCGGCCCTCTGTACGCTACTGAAATGGAATTTCCGCCATTTAAATAACCAGTAGAATAGGCATCATCAAGATTCACGTTTCCTTCAATGGTCACGAGCGCACGGCTCTTTGGAATTTGCAACACGTCTCCGCCTCGCAATGAAATATTAGATGGAATGTTGTTATTTTTCAAAATGTCGTGAAGATCAATGACAACGAGTCCCGTATTGTCACCTTCTCTAAAGAGTTTTGCCCCTTCCGGAAAAGCCTGACCAGTCAAACCACCAGCACGCTCAATGACATCATAAATATTTTCTTTATCCTTCAAAAGCGTGTAGGTCCCGGGGTATTTCACTGCCCCTTCAATCAAGACTGTTCGTTGCAATTCAAATTCAGGAATAGAGCGAACAAATACATGATCAAAAGCGGAGAGTGCCACACTCGTATCCCGATCATAGTAAAGTTCAAAATCTCTGCTGAGGCTAGCCGTAAATTGAGATATCTTGATACTCCCTTCCGCATAAAAGCTAGAGCGGGCAACATCAATTCGGTCATTGTCTGCTTCAAATTTTAATCCGCCGGCCAAACTTACCAGATCAGCCAATCGCATGCCTTTACCAAAAGCGAATACGCCGGGATTTCTAACTGCCCCAAAAATTGAAACGGTCACATCGTCACGACGCCCTCCTTTACTAAATATATTAATCTGATCACCGGATTTAATTACCACATTAGCCGCAGAAAAGGGATCATCAAATGCTTGTTTTAGATTAAGATGGATATATTCGACCCGCTTTGGTTCCTTTGGGTCTTGCCGCAGGAGGTAACCAAATTCAGAAGCATCATTTAATGCTCCACCGGCGAGTAAAATAGCCTCTTCCAATCGCAACATCCCATCAGGATCAAAAGAAAAAGTATCCGGTTGATGCACTGCACCGATAACTGAAAATGTTCCCTGCTCAACAAATGTTTTTAAGGTCATGATTTGCAGAAAATCAAGATTGGTCAGTGCTAGATTGGATGCAGAAGATGGTGCATTTAATACTTCTTCAAGATTAACCCGTTGATACTTATATGTTCCGTCTGGCTGGTATTGCAGGAGGTAAGCAAAATCAAGTCTTGCGTCAGGGCGGATAATGCTTTGATTTAACAGATCAGAAATCCGCATCCCTTCTCGTCGCTCATATATTCCGGGATACTTCACTGCGCCTTCTACGGTTACCGTATTTTGTGCACTTCCGGCAATGGTTTTTATTTCTACTACATCGCCATTAAAAAGAACATAGTCACCGCCACTTTCCGCAAGTTCTTTAAGATTCACATTCGTTATAATCGATCCATCATTCATATACCGGGTGACCTGGACAGAAGACAAATAAGCACTTGCTTTGGCACCACCGGCAAAGGATAATAATTGTGTTAGGTTTTCATCGTCCAGCAGCTCATAGGTCATCGGACGCACGACAGCGCCATTGATCGTCACTACTTTTTGCGCAACCGGAATATGGATATAATCATTGTCCTGCAGGAAATAGTCTTTTGCTATAGATGGATCTCCCATAAACTCATAGACATCAAGCGGGATCGCTTTATTTCCTCTGATGACTTTTATTCGACGTACCGAACCAATATCTGTTGGTCCGCCAGCTGCGCTGATGACATTAAAGGCCGTATTAATACCAGGAAGTGTAAATGAACCTGTTGACTTCGCTTCGCCAAAAACATTAATCGTCATGTTTCGGGACTTATTTAAGGTGACCTGGAACTCTCCTCTATTAATAAGGTAGTTTTGGTTATAGCGCTGAAAGAGGAGTTCCTTTGCATCGCCAAGGCGAACACCTTTGAGTAAAATCTTAGATAATCTGTCACCAGGCTGGACGAATCCATCGGCATCAATGGTAAGAAGTTGCTCAAATTGTGAACGACCAAATCCAATTACGCCAATAACATCGCCTGTTCCAAGGATATAGGTTTCAGGAGCGGATAAATCCCCTGCTTTTTGATATACAGCAATAGAATTATTTCGAAAAATCTCCTGACCGTAGATTAAAGGCGGAGAAGTATCGAGGACCATTTCTTTTGGTTTGTCGACCACTTCAGGTTTTGAGCCTGCGTCAATAGATTTAGGTTTCTTTTCAACAGCTGGTGGTTTCTTTGCGGCATCTCTGGCAGCCATGTCTGCTTCAATCTCCTTCACGGTCTCGATTATGACCTGTTGAAAATCACCTAGTTGACTAGGCGCAATATTATCCGGATCGTATCCCTTCTTGATCAATCTGACCCTGAGTGTATCTTCCGGTATACCCCGATCAGCCAGCATACTACGCGCCTGATCCTCCGTCACCTGGCCAGTTATAGCCGGAGCATAAAGGAAAAACCCCAACACTAAAATGAGGGCCGATTTGAATCTTATTATGTTCCGAAACATGACTTCCATTTATCCCACAGGTACTTCACTATTTACCTAGCACCTTTTTAAAATACGCTAATGTGTGCACCAAACCTTCGTTTCTAGGCACTTTAGGTTCCCATCCTAACTCCTTCTTTGCCAGACTAATATCCGGCTGCCTTACTTTAGGGTCGTCTTCAGGCAACGGCCTGTAATCAATGTAAGCCGCTTGATTCCCGACCAGTTCGAGGATCTCCTTGGCCAGTTGCATAATGGTAATTTCATCCGGATTTCCAATATTGACCGGAAGGGAATAATCACCGTGCAAAAGTCTGTAAATGCCTTCTACTAAGTCATTTACATAACAAAAAGACCTTGTTTGGCTTCCATCACCGTATACCGTCAACCCTTCACCTCTCAAAGCCTGTGCCATAAAGGCCGGTAAGGCTCTTCCATCTTCGATTCTCATTCTAGGCCCATATGTATTGAAAATGCGGATAATCCGGACCTCTACGCCATGAAATCGATGGTAGGCCATGGTGATGGCCTCCATAAAGCGTTTGGCTTCGTCATAAACACCTCTTGGCCCGATAGGATTAACATTTCCCCAATACTCCTCTACCTGAGGGTGCACCAATGGATCGCCATAAACCTCTGATGTTGAGGCGATTAGTATACGAGACTTCTTTGCTTTTGCGAGTCCTAACAAGTTGTGTGTGCCAAGCGATCCGACTTTCAATGTCTGAATAGGCATCTTTAAGTAGTCAATTGGACTGGCAGGAGACGCAAAATGAAGAATATAGTCCAGATCACCGGAAACATGGACATATGTTGTAATATCATGATGGTGAAACTCAAAATGAGGATCAGGGAACAAGTGTTCTATGTTCTTCATTGAGCCTGTGAGCAGATTGTCCATCCCGATGACGTGAAAGCCCTCTTTTAGGAAGCGATCACATAAGTGCGAACCTATAAAACCGGCTGCACCGGTTATTAATACCCTTTTCAATACCTTTATTTACGATTTTAGAAAATATGAGAGCTGTAAAGATACTAGAATTAAGGGTTTGGAGCTGTGCTGTATTGCTCATCATCCTGTTGTTTGCCACCGGGCTTAAGGCACAGAAAAGCGATGCGGTCAACGTGATCGAATTTAAATACGGTTACAGCTTTCCATTTGCAGATATGGAGGAGCGTTTTGGCGCAAATAGCACGCTGGGATTTTCTGCCCAGTCTGTACGTCTCAAGAGTAAGATTTTCTTTGGTTTTGAAGGCATGTTTCTTTTTGGTAATACGGTAAAGGAAGATGTGCTGGCCAACCTTCGGACCTATGATGGAAGCATAATAGATGTCAATGGTGGTCCTGGTGATGTCACGCTAAAGGAACGTGGCTTTTATTTCGGGATCAATGCAGGAAAAATATTTTCAACAACAAAGTTTGAGAATAAATTAACCGGTGTACGCACGCAAATTGGATTTGGTATTTTACAACACAAAGTGAGAGTACAGGATAATGGAAAAAGTGTCGTTGCGCTAGAAAAGGATTACTTACCTGGGTATGACCGCTTGTCCAGTGGTCCCGCTTTCCATCTTGGCTTAGGGTATCATTATCAGCATCCATCACAAAACTTCCATTTCTCTATCATGGGTGACTTATATGGTGCCCAAACTACTTCCAGAAGGGATCTTGATTTTGCTACAGGCGAATATCTGGACACCAAAAGAACTGATCTACTCGGTGGTTTTAGCATCGCCTATATTGTCGTGATCAGTCGCGAAAGAAAATCCGAGAATATATATTATTGATAGGCATGACATGGTTGCTGTATTATGTAATCAATTACCTTATGGTTGCCGGCATTCGGCTATCTGCCAGCTGGAATAACAAATCTAAAAAGTGGATTACCGGCAGAAGCGGTTGGTATCAAAAAATATCGCTTCTTCCTAAAAAAACTGGACATCGGATTTGGTTCCATGTCGCCAGTCTTGGCGAGTTTGAACAAGCAAGGCCGGTCATCGAGCAATTAAAAAATACATCCCGTGACTTCGAGATTATTTTAACTTTTTTCTCTCCCAGTGGCTATGAAAACAAAGCGGATTATCCACTGGCAAAAGTATTTTATCTTCCTGCCGATTTGCCCGGTAACGCGCAAAAGTGGATCAATGCACTTCAGCCTGATCTTGCCGTTTTTGTCAAATATGATTTATGGGCGGGCTACCTAAAAGCCCTGCAGGTAGAAGGCATCCCCACCATATTAATTTCAGCGCATTGGACACCAGGGAGGATACTGCATTCAAGCTCCATCCCGCCGACCAAAACGCTTTTGAGAAATTTCGACAAAATATTTCTTCAAAAAGGCGAATATCTCGAATATTTCAAAAATTCCGGATTTCAAAACCTGGAGGTCGCAGGCGACACCCGAATAGACAGAAGCCTTGCGCTACCGAATGAAGTTAAAAACCGTATGCCGGATGCATTAAAGGATATCCGGGATTTTGATCTTGTCGCAGGAAGCACGTGGCCTCAGGATGAAAAAATCATCATTGCCGCGGCGGTAGCACTTCAATTGCGTGTGATCATCGCGCCCCACGATGTCTCAGAAGCAAATATCAACCGCCTGATGAAATCGCTACCCTTTCAGGCAATTCGTTTATCTGAATTGAAGAATTCAGC
>JBBKWA010000118.1:0-8927 GCA_037968695.1 Saprospiraceae bacterium | reverse complement strand
CGTGGTCCGATGCCACCAAAGGATACAACGGTCTGCTCCAAATGGCTGAATCGGTCGCACCGCTAGCCGCTATGGCCGTCACACCGAACGTCAGCCGACGCTGACCGAATATTGACGTTTTACGGATTGTTGTGTTTAGTTTTTTTGTCTAATAACTCCTTTAGCATTTTTGCTTTATTAGCCATATAAGAATCGGTCAACCACACACCAAGCTTCATTTTTCTGAAATGAATAATGACGTTAGCTTTTTTACAAGATGCTGCATCTGGAAAAAATGGAACGCCATTAAATATCCAGGTAAAAATTCTTAACCATTTTGCTAGTCTAGGATACCACGGTTTATTTAATTCAATGGATTTCAAGTCATTATAAGCGTAAAACCCGGAGTTTTGCGCTGTTTGTTCATCAATTAATTGAAACCCATTGTCAAGAAATTGGAATTCAATTTTTGGACTTTTCTTCAAAATAATATTTTCACTCATGATGTTTTTATTTCTGACTCCTTTACCCTGTACGATAGGCTTGCGAAGCCAGCCGTACTCCTGTACGGACTTAGTATTTATGATTTCATTTTGAAGATCCAATCATGAGGCTGGCGTGTTTCAATAACGCCCGCCATATCCACCACCACCACCACTTGGTGAGTCTTCCGTGATCGTCCCTGCGGTCCTCGGAGTTAATAGGCTAGTGATTTTGACTTTACCACGAAGTAGCCGCGAAGCGAATCGAGGCGAAGGTTCCCGACCTTAGCCGTAGCTATCTAAGTTACTCATTTCTCTATCATAATCGGGTCAGTTGTATTATTTTTTCAGGTTTAGAGGTAATTTCTAAAAACCATAAAAATGACTCCCTTGAGTTGCTACAGGATTGTTTGCTAATGTCTGCAATTATAGCCAGTTCTAAAGCCGTATATGCTCTACCATCCAATAGGTGCCAAAGCATTTTTGCTCTTCCTTTTTCTCCTATAATTGAAGCGAGTTTAGAAAACCTTTCCTCCATTTTATCTCCATCAATCATAAAGCCCTTTTTTCCAGTTTATTGATACCTCCTGTCCTTTATCAAAATCATCTACCACTAAAATTAATTGATTGTCATGGTCGCTATATTGAGTCATAATGTTGACACCATTCTCAGCCATAATCCGGCATATTTTCCCTAAGCGACTCAAAAAAGGCACAGTGTGGGAAGATGAGGCGCGATTTGCTCCCGGTGATCCCAGCAGAACAAGTCTATTATTATGTACAAAAACGCCCCTCCTTCAAGGCTTACTTTGGCAGCACCTAAAATCTCACCCATACGGGCAAGTTCACCAGGTATGTTTTTTAAGATAATTTGTAAATCCTTCATGATTATTGGTGATTAATGTGAATTTTGGAATTTATTGAATTAGCAATAAAGCAGCTTTGATGAGCTAATTCATGGATATTTTCAAGTGTCTCTTTACTTGTTTCTTCTCTTGTCACTACTTTGGGATTTAAAATTATTTTAGTTACAGCGACCTTCTTTGAATGATTCTTTGAAAGAATTGCAATGGGAGAATCATCATATTGTAAAACATCAATTCTCTTTTTTGCTGCAATAGACAAAAAAAATAACATGTGGCAACTTGCAATACTACATACAAATGCTTCTTCTGGGTCAATAAATTCAGGATTAGAATATGGTATGGGAACGATGTGTATTGAAGAGCTTGCTTTAAGTTGACTTCCACTTTCAAGTTCCCAAGAATGCGTCCTACGGTATTTCCCTTTTATGAAAAAATCATCGAGTTGATTTTTCCAATGAATTTTTGCTGAAATTTTTTGATTCATTATCATCTCTATTTCCAGCAAATTTATGAATAGAAAAAGTAGGATAGTTCATTTTGAAATGTACTATCAATTTTTCGATAGCACCCCCCACTAGTAGGGGGAAACCTCCTCTAGCCTACTCGACTATGCCAAGTTATTTTTTTCTAGCAGTTATAGTCTCATTCATGAATCCAAGCCCTGCACTCTCTGAAATATTCCATAGAACATTGTTAGCATCAATTTTTTTAAAATCTATTTCAATTTGGTATTTATCGACATCACTACATTCATTGTATTCGATACTGAAAATATTCTTATTCCAATACCCTTTTATAGCAGTAGGAAGGTTGAAACGAGAAATATTAGAAAACCTATACTTGTTATCTAAACCCACTCTTCCAATTTTTAATGGTTTATCCTTTATTTTAAGATTTAGAATGCAAGTAGCAGCTGAATCTTCGTGGATTTCAAACCATTCAAAATCTATCAAATTTACGTCAAACACATATCGGTTGCCAGTAATTTCACTAAAAAATGCAGGTTTAACAGGTGCTATTTGTTTCTCTTTTGATATGGAGACTTCCTCGCTAATCGTATTCAATCTTTGATAATTTACGGTATCTTGATGGATCGCTGTATCAGCTTTCATAGCGGCAATAATATATCCATTGATGTCATTGACTGGAAAGCCACCGCCTAATTCAACTATTACTAAACCTTTGTCTTTCCATATAATTAACCTTTGACCTCCTCTCCCTCTGGCTTCAAATACACTTTTAATTTCTGGAGAGATCCACCATTGATATCCATAGCCTGTTCCATCATTCGATCTAGTTTTAACCGAAGTTGATTTTAACACCCATTGTTTTGAAACCAATTGTGTGGAATCAAAAACACCTTCTTTAAGCATCAGAATACCAATTTTAAGGAAATCCTCAGGCTTAAGAAAACAATCACCCCAACCCATAGTAACACCGCTAGGATCCTCATCCCAATAAAATTCTGTTATTCCCAATGGCTTAAATAAGTACTCTTGAGCGAAATCTTTAGTTTGCATACCAGTTGATTTTTGAATAATGGCTGAGAGTAGATGAGATGCTCCATCATAATATCCAAATTCCGTTCCTGGTTTAGTTCTAATTTTCTGATCTAGAATATATTTGACCCAATCTCTTTTTGTTCTCATCTCAATAAAATGCGCTATCCTTTCTTCTTCTGTAAATACAAACCCTGTTCGCATTGTCAACAAATCTTCAATAGTAAGATTCTGTTTGAATTCGTTTAAGTTCTCTATATCGTAATCTTGAAAATATTTGATTACTTGCTCTTTTTCATTTTTAATAAATCCTTTATCTATTGCGATACCAATCAGAATTGAAGTTACGCTCTTTGTTGCTGATACAATATCATGTGGATATTTCTTTCCAAAATAAGGATAAAAACTAGTATTTAGAATGGTCTTATCGTTCCTGTTAATTATAAGATGATGCAAATTAACTTGGTCTTTTTCTATTTTATTTAGCAATTCTACTAAAGCAAGTGAACTGAAGCCAACTTCTTCTGGCTGATCTAAATTTTTGATTAAATTTTGAGTTGCCCTAGATTTTTTATTTTCAATCTTGCTGCAACTGACTAAAACGCCGATGAATAATAATATAATTATATACCTCATGATTTTTTTTTTGGGATAACTTCGACTAGTGCAACGGGGGGTAGCGAAGCATGGACGTCCTAGGGAAAGTGTGTGCTTCGAATGGTAAATATACCCCAAAGTCCATAGGGAGTGCAAGCCTCCCGTGGATCCGGGTGAGACCCGTAATGCTGTGGTGGTGAGAGAGGTGCTCCCTGGCTAGCTTGCTGGTCAGGGAGCACCTACTCAGTTAGCGGTTCGTGCGTCTTACTGTCTTGATTGGAATTGAGTTTACCCTGCAACGGTTTTACTTTTCTTTAAAAGCATAATTCCTGCTGCAAGCATCCACCCGATACCAAGAGGAATAATGATAAATCCGAGTGCAACATTATTCGTCAACATGCTAATTATTCCAAGAACTCCGGTAATTCCTGCCAGATAGCCCCATTTTGTAAGCCATCCAGGAACCCATTCTCCTTTTCCTGCTATTACGAGGCACAGGGGGCTAAAACCTATAATCAAGATTGTGGCAATGTCATCCAGTCGTGTGCCTATCCACCCGATTAAAGTGGCAATATCAACAGGAGGGATAACAATTGCAAGAGAAAGCATAATTATAAATGCCACGATAGCAATAGATGCACCTGTTCTTGAAAACACTTTTGCCATTTGGGCAAGCCCTGGATTTGAAGTGCAAAATCCAGCCATCAGTGATCCGGCAGTAGCCATGAGTAGTACTCCCAATATCCAAAAGGATGAATTGATGATTAATAATTGTCTTACCGAAGGTAGTTGTGACAAGTAATCTTCTATCTGGTTGCTTGCCAACGCCTGCCAAAGGTCTGTTCCTGATGCACCCCAACAAGCTGCACCAATGAGCATGGATACTGCCCCTGCGATGGACACACCACCTGCAAAGATCAATGTTTTTTTATTTGCCATATTCATTTCATTTTTTAGAGCTTGTTCGCAAATTTCCCGACAAGCTCTTATATGCAAAATTGCAAGAAATGGTTATGGAAAAATTGTATAAATGTTCCATTTTAACAAATGGCAATTATCTATATATCTGTCCGGGAACATCACTCATTTGTTTGCGGTATTCTCCGGGCGTCATGCCTGCAAACTCTTGGAAAGTGCGGATGAAATGAGATTGGTCGTAATACCCATTCTTAAGGCCTGCGTCAATGAGTTTTAAATTCCTGTCGTGAAGTGTCTCCGTGGCGCTTATAAACTGCAATAACTTGAGATGGGAATGAGCTGAGTTGCCAAACCATTCGTTGAAAAGGCGAAAGGTTTGAGTTCGGGAATATCCCAGTATGTCCAGAATTGTTTTGGATGAACCATCCTGCTTTTGAAGCATATATTTTTTTATGGCCCTATCGAGATTGATTGCAATGTGTAGGTCTGCTGTTTCATTGATTTTTTTGAGTAGAAAATTTTCGAGCCATTGCGCTTTTTCTACAAAATTGCTTTTGGATTTTAGATGCTCTTCTATTATGTGGATAGTGTCAAAGACTACTGCGCCTTCTACATAATAATTCCTGATTTCACAAAGTGGTATACCAAAAAGAGCCTTCACTCCAACCGGTTTCATCTGAACTCCTATTACGTGAAACTTTTCAAAAGTCATTTTCAATGGCTTGGTATGTAAGCCCGAAAGAAAAGAAGCGTAGTTGTTAACTGGATTATCTTGTGAAGTTATCTTGACTGCTTCAAGTTGCTCAATAGGATGAATAGGAAAAATAATCTCCACCTTTCCGGAAGGTAATACCGTAATCTTTCCGTTGTTGGGGATTTCCTGTTCCCAAATCAGGTCAACAATTCCTGTCAGTTTGGTCGGTAGGTAGGAGTTAAATTTCATGGTCAGTACATCTCTTCGTTAATGGTGTTGTCTGTTTAGCATGATAATGAACGAAATGCATATCCATGTTTGTGTCATAATCAAAGATTGATGCTGTTATAGTCTTCCAAGGCAGAACTCACAAATCCTGCCTTGGTAGACTATATCCTTGGGAAAACCCTTTGTGTACTATAACGCCACATGATTAATCGTACGGCCATTCAAGTCTTGTATAGGACGGAAGTTACTGTCCAGGATATTGCTAAAGGCAGCAATCTCAGCAGCAGTCGCCTCGACTTTGTTTTCCATGATAATCCAGGTCACGACTTCTGAGCAGGGGGGCGTAGTCAGTGAACCTTGGTAACGATAATAGCTTCTATTTGCAGGGAGCAAATCAAAGGGGTTGTAGGTCAAATCATCATCTTCAAATGTATCATTTTCAGTAGATGGAAGATTATTGACAAACTGTGCCAGGAAGGGGTTCGTTGCACCTTCTGTAAAGAGTACACTGACCACGATGTATTCATTTGCCCAAATACTGCGGCAAACAAAATGGGCTTCGAGCGGCGCATAACTGCCATCAACCTGGTGCTCGCTGTTAGCGTGGAAGTGGAACTGCCCAAGTGTAAAGTCATTGAAGAATCCATTAGACGTTTGTCCATAGGTAAGAAAGCTGCCTGGCTCTTGTCCAAATTCCAGGGTATGGCCATTATTTGTGATTTCGGTCTTTGTTGAAGCGTTGGAAGTGATGCTCAGGTCAGGCAAAGTCGTAATGTCTACGGCATTGACGATATTTATCGGGCTTTGAGCCGTTCCAGCACCACAAGTGCCATTACTTGAACAGCAGCCGCTCCAGCACTCAGGGCCGCCAAAACCGTCATAGCCCCATTCATTATTGATATTGGCTTGATGACAAGGATCTTCAATTTCACAGTTGACTCCTGAAAACCCTTCGGGGCAATGGCAGGTACCGCTTGCACAGAATCCATCATTTAGACACGTTATAGCCGCACATGGGTCTGGCGTAGGTTCATCATCGTCATCTTTTTGACAAGATGTTGTTAATAATCCAATGCTTAGTATCAAGCCGAATAAAAGTAAGTAATTCCGGTTTTTCATTTTATGTCTTTTTCAATGCCTACTCTTTATAGGATTTTTGGCTTCCTCCTTTTCCTCCTTTTCCTCCTTTATAAAAAATGGAAATTACTTATCTCCCACAATTATTCATACATCATTCATCACAGGGCGCAGTTGCGATTTGTCCCCTATTTTGAAAAGATGGCTGAGTAATGCATCTCAAGGGTCTCGAATCCTGAAAAAATGCTAGACCCAGCCATCTGTACAAAAGTATCAGACTTTTTCCAAACTTCCGTTCTTAATCGCCTTGAAGATTTCCATGCTCAGCTTATGGAGGGTAACTTGTGGGAAGTTGAAAGCACTTTATGCGATCTCAGTAAAGAGCTTCACAATACGATTTTGGAGGAGCTCCCAAGTACTGCGCAAGCATTTAGTGCGAACCATCAAGCTCCCAAAGGTGTAAAAATGCAACAACGTACCCATTCCATCAGAATAAGCACGGGCAAACAGATCACAGTGGATAGTCCTTATTATAAGCAACGTCCGGTTAACTGTTCAAGCACACGTCGGCCATTATTGGAACATTGGCAAGCTATCGACTGCACGAGCCCTTTACTAATGGATCGGGTTGGATTCATGTCGATGCTTGCTCCTTCTTACGAGCTTGCTTGTCAGTCCGTTAACAAGTTTGGTATTGAAATTTGCTTGTCTTCTGTACAGAAAATAACAACTCGTTTAGCCCACCAATAGGCAGTGCTGCTGTTCGTCCGAGGCAACACTTTGTTCAAAGCAAGTTACATTGAATGCTTCCCAGTATTAAGAGCTTGTTGGGAAATTTTGCGAACTGGTTTTCAATGATTTATGGTTCTGGCTAAGAAATCAAATCCGAGCTTAGCGGGCTAAGTGAGGGTTTTATTTCGACGTCAGGTTCATAAATCCTTGGAAACCAGGAAGCATCAACCTGTTTCTTTTGTTAAATTTGGGATATTCGTTTTTTACCAAATGAAATTTCCCAACAAGCTCTTAGCTTGGCTTTAGCCAAGCGGTTAATGTATGGGCTGTAAATAAAGAAACTCTGGCAAGTAGTATATTGAGGTATTCGACCACTTCAACTACTACTTATGTCACCAGAGTTTCAATTGGTAATATCGCAATTTTCTTTTGCATTTAGTAAGAAGGTTTGGGCAAAGGCTCAACTTCTATTGTTGGGCGCAATCTGTTGTCCGGGCAGTCGCACGATTTGTAATGTATTACGCACAATAGGACTAATACATTGCAAGCAGTTTCACAAGTATCACCGTTTCTTGAGTCGCGACAAATGGTCAGCGTTATCCCTTTCAAAGCACTTGCTACGATTGTTAGTCGACACTTTCGTGCCTGTTGGTCAGCCGTTAGTTTTCGGTATTGACGAAACGATTGAACGCCGCTGGGGAGCGATGATTACTAAGCGAGGTATCTACCGTGATGCGGTTCGGTCTTCGGCTTCTCATTTTGTCAAATGCAGTGGATTGAGATGGATGTCTATGATGCTTTTGACACCATTGCCTTGGTTGAAAAAAGGAACTTGGGCTTTACCCATACTGACTGCTCTTTGCCCTTCTGAAGGGTACTGGCAAAAGCGTTTGTATCCTCGGGTACATAAGACTTTAGGTGACTGGTCTAGGCAGTTAATTTGTTGGCTCAATAGATACGCTAGTGAGCTAGGACGTTCAATTTACTTGGTTGGAGATGGTTCTTATGCTACCTACGAATTGATGATAGCATCTCAAAAAGCAGGTATCGGACTAATTGCGAGAATGAAGATGAATGCACGTTTGTTTGCACAGCCAGGGCCCCAACCAAAAGGCAAACGAGGCCGTAAGCCGCAGATCGGTAAGCGTCTTTTAAGCATGAAAAAACGTTTGACGGATCGTCGGGTAAAATGGCAAAAAGTCACCTTTCATGAATGGTATGGACACAGCGATAAAACAATGTTGATGACTTCGGGGAGCGCCATTTGGGATAGTAATAAGGGAGTTAGAGTTACAGTGAGTTGGGTGTTACTAAAAGATCCGGAAGGAAAACTGGAGCCTGTACTTTTGGCCTGTTCGCAATCTACTTGTGAAGCTATTGACATGGTCCGATTTTTCGTTCGTCGCTGGCGAGTAGAGGTGACCTTTGCTGAAGTACGTCGCCATCTTGGAGTAGAAACGCAACGCCAGTGGTCTGACTTAGCTATTGAACGGACTACCCCAATATTAATGGCGCTGAAATCAATAATTTGCTTGTTGGCAAATGTGCTTTTTAGAAATGGGAAAATCGAAATTAAAACAGCTGCATGGTACCCCAAAACGCATTTTACGTTTTCTGATATCTTAGCCGCTGTACGCCAGCATATATGGGCAAATAATAATTTTCCAACATCGTTCCACAAAGATGAAGTTGGAAAATTACGCCTCAGGATTGCTTACCTTGAGCAAGTACTGATTGAAACAGCTGCTTAAATAACATCCGCTTGGCTAAAGCCAAGCTAAGAGCTTGTTTTGAAATTTAATTTGGAAAAAAACAAGTAGCAAATTAAACCACAATGCAGTTGATCCAATCCCCC
>JBBKWA010000117.1:0-3376 GCA_037968695.1 Saprospiraceae bacterium | reverse complement strand
ATAAGCGCGCTGGAGGCCGACTTCTTTTTGTGCAAGCCTTTTCTGCATAAAGAAAAACATCAATGCACCCGCTATAAGTGCGCCAACGATTAAACCCGTAAAAAGAATTCTATTCTCTTTCATTTAGTGAAGTTAGCTATTTTGGAGCTTCTCTTTTATTTTGCTCTTAGCAACACAAATTCGAGCGGGGATAGTATCATGCATGAGCCTTAACACTGGTTTTATTATTCACTCTAGGGTAGAGAATTTTGATTTAACTCCGAATTTGAAATCGTTGCAATGCTATCCTAAGAAGGATTGGTTTGAACTTTCGAAAGTAGCTTTGGTTAATTCAAAACGATTCACCTCTTGGCGAAAACTAATCATGCCTGGGGTAGTTTCATAGGATTGTATAAACGAGAAGCCCAGTTTTTTCAACACTTTGTTAGGTGCAAGGTTCTTTGCATAAGGCTCACAAGCCAATATTTCCAATTTGAATTTATTGAAGTAGAAAGGAATACACTGCTCTAGAAACTTGAGGCCAAGACCCTTGGTCTATCATCACTGTACCTCATGTGGAGATGCATCATGGCACTGCGACCATACTCAATTTGATTGATATTTGAGTGTCCAACAGGAGATTCATCCAAGAACCAAAGAATATAATAAAAGGCCTTCTTCTCAATTGGACTTTTTAGGTCAGCTTTAATTTATTAATCCAGTCGATTCTTTTGGGAAGCATTGATTTTTCAGCCTCCATGCCTTTTAAATACGCAGATTCGGCATTGACAAAATAATCAACAAAAAATTCGGCATCATCTGATGTCATTTCTCTTACTGACAATTTCATTTTATCATTATTTGTTCTTTATAGGAATCCAAATCTCCTCTTCTGAGCTTGGGTCATTATTTTTATACTTTTCTCCAAGTACCTCGAAGTGGGGCCGATGGTCAAGATGATAATCAGCGTTGGGCAACCATTCTGTAAATATATATTGAAAGATAGTTGGGTCTGTTGAGGCACCTTTAAAATAAAAAACAGCATATAATCCTGAAGGAATTATGAAAGCATCTAAATCATTCGGAACAGGCTCCAAATGATTAATCTCTATTACAGCCCATTTTTCAAAAATAGTAGCAGGACTGAATTGGACGTAATAGTCTTGCGGATAAAGCTGTATTGAAAGCAGGTCATTTGTTGGTCGCGATGCGAAGTCTTTTACAAAAGGCATGAAGGACTGCCAAAGGGTTGGCCTATCCGGTTAAGACGTACGAAGTGATTAACGATCTATCAGAAGTGAATGCCAAAGACAATAGTATGCAAACAACACTGGAAGGTTTTAACATCAATATCGACTTCAATCGATTATCCTACACAGCCCGATTGGAAGCGAAACAATTTCTAGAGAAAGCAATCTCTAAATTGAAATAATTGGATGACTTGTTTGAACTGCAATTGGCCTTGTGTAGCCAAGCGTAATTGTTTTCAAAGAAAAGACGCGTATGGCCTATAAACCATACCCCATATCATCCATTAGTGATTCTGAAAGGGCCCATAATTTCTTACCATTCTGAGGGTCCATGGCTTTTTCATCAATTGCTTTTTGTTGCATGAGAAATAAATAGTCGAAATATCTTCCTTCAAGTGATTTTAATTTTATACCAAAGTATTCCGGAGAAGAGGCTTTGAAAAGAACAGCAAACTACTACGCAAGAGTAAAACACGATAATAAAAAATCAAATCATTGAGGCTGCCACTTAATGTTTAAAGGAAGCGCTATCAGTGATACTAATGGTCCCTATAGAGTGTCTTTATATCTTTAGAAAGTCGGTCTATTTCTTCATCTTTTGTCCCATCATAGACCCCGCGTATATGTTTTTCGGTATCAACAAGAATGAAATTGGGGGTATGAATAAAATCCTGTAATCCACCATCCCCTTGTTCTACTACAGCGAAATAACTTTTGCGGGCCAGATTATAAATGTGTCTTTTGTTTCCGGTGGTAATATTCCACTTTCTATCGATAACTCCCTTTTCATTAGCATACTTCCTAAGCACAGGTACACTATCCATTTCCGGAGTGACGGAGATAGATAAAAACATGATATCCTCCATAGCCAAAAACGTATTTTGAAGCTTGACAATATTGTTTGTCATAATAGGGCAAATACTTGGACACACCGTAAAGAAGAAATCGACGACATAGATTTTGTTTTTGTAATCATCCTGTGTGATCACTTCTCCATTTTGATTTATTAATTCAAAATCCAACACAGTATGATTTACACTTGTCTCCTGCAGGCTTCGGTCTACTAATTCCGGCTGAAAGTCTGATGGATTATAGATCGGCAAATCGTCGTTTGAGACGCTATTGCAAGAAAAAAGAAAGAGCTGAAAAGAAAGCAGAAGGATCCAAAAGGATAACGTACGCTTCATAGTTTTCTAGATTTCAGCTGTAAACTTTCGCGCCTCCTCCAACTCTGGCCGAGGGCTATTTACATCTTTTGTTTGCTGCAGAAGCGCCCTAAAATAAGTAATAGCCTTTGCTTTATCACCGGATTGCTTTGCGGCGATCGCAGCACCATAAAGGCTATTAAATCTATTCGGATGCCGGTCAAGATCAGCCTCGTAAGCGATCAATGCCTTGCTTGGGTCGTTAGCGGCTAAGAGCATATCACCTAATAATTGATTAGCGGGTAAAACCTCTCCAGGGGTAACAGGGTGTTTGGTGGTTTTGGATTCCAGATCAACAGCCAGGCGCATCAGATTGAGAGCCTCTTTGGTGTTGCCTTTGGCATAGGCAATCCATGCTTCAGTGGCTTTCGCTTCAACTTGAACCTGATTGGCCCGATAGGATGATGCGGCACTATTTACTTTCATTAACGCTTGATGAAAGTTATTGATAATCTGCAATTCTGTTTCTGCAGAAGGGACATCTCCTGACCTTGCGGCGCCAATAGCTCGTGCAAAATGCAAGATAGATTGCTCCCAGGGAAAGGATGACCACTCGAATGTGACTGGAGGGCGCTCTAGTTTGGCAGCTTCAGCCCATTGTTTGTTTTCCAAAGCAATTCTTGCAGGAATGGCATTGGCGGGGTAAGCAGCAGCAAATTCGTTGGCGGGGAACATAGTGGTCATTGAATAGAGGTAAGCATTTTGTGCACTGGCTTTTTGATTGTCACCGATTTGTAGGTAAGCATAGACCAGATAATCCAAAGCGTGTATTTCCTGAGACCAATTTCCCTTTTGTCCTGATCCTTCTGCATAACAAACAGCGGATGCTGCAGAATTAATGTTGCTGCTGATGGATTCATCCCAAAGGCCAAGGCGAGTGAAAATATGAGAGGGCATATGCTGGGCATGAGCGGAGGCAGGAGCAATCGCTGCATACCTTCT
>JBBKWA010000116.1:0-4240 GCA_037968695.1 Saprospiraceae bacterium | reverse complement strand
CTCCGGGTATCCCAAAGATGCATTCTACACCTTCGTTTTCCAAGGCTTTAACAAATAGGTCTGATGCTTTCATAGTTTTTCGTCTCGTTGTGATTTTTTATAAAAATGTCGAGTTTCTCAATTAGAAAATAATATGGCAAACTCCAAATGCTAAGACCGATACTATTAATCCTGATAAAAAAACATTGTAGGCGATTTGAATTTTTCCGTATCGTATGCTCAAATCAACACCCAAACGATGAATATCACGCGTAATGGTGCTGTATAAAAAAGATTTGTTTTGCATCACTTCCTCTATGGCGTGCTCATAATCCTCCAACGGCACTTTATAAAAATCATCAAAGGTCATTAACGCAGAAGTTCTGCTTTCTACATCCTGTTTGGTGAATGCTCCTGTTGCCATCCTGGGTCTGGTAGCGATAATAGCATAGGTAATAGAAATAAGATTTGTTAAAACCATGGGTATAAGTCCCCAAATTAAATGTGGATCGTCATCCAATTTCGGATATAAACTTCCCAGGACTACCGACAGGATGAGGGCATTGATAGTAATTAAAATATTGGATTTGGTGTCCACGATCTGCCTTCGGGTATAGAGATTTTTTGATGCAAGTCTGAACCATGTTTCTATTCCCCGCTCGGGATAACCTTCAACTTTTATCAATTTCTTTTTAAGGTTCTTCAATTTGGTTTTGTCCACCTGCAATTCCTCTATTAATTGCTTGTCTTCCAATTTTTGGATCGCCTTTCGTTTTTTCTTTTCCTGCTTCTCAAGTTTCTTTTTGTTTTCTTCTTCCATGGTATACTTATTTAGATTGGTTTAAAGCCCTAGTATTTAGGATTATACATATAGTCAGCAATATGATTTTTCACATCATCAGGTCGTTCATTTCCAGCGAGGCCTAAATCATATGCTTTCTCCGCCACTGCCACAGCAATACCAAGGGATATTTCCCGAATATCCTTTAAAGGGGGATAGAGGGAGCCTTCATTTATGTCTTGTTCGCGCACAAATTCGGAGAGTGTTTTAGCTGCCGTCAGAAATAGGGGGTCAGTTATTTTTTTTGCATTGCATGATATAGCCCCTAACCCAACACCAGGGAAAATATAGGCGTTGTTTCCTTGGCCTGGCTTAAACTTATTCCCATTATAATCAACCTGAGAAAATGGGCTTCCGCTGGCAAAAACAACCTGCCCTTTACTCCAATTATAGGCCTCCTCTGCCGTACACTCTGCCCTGTCGGTGGGGTTGGAAAGGGCAAAGACCACCGGTCGGACGTGGTGGGCACACATAGTTTCGATAACCTGTTTTGTAAATGTGCCTTTAGCCCCGGTAGCCCCGATAAGTATATGGGGCTTTATATAATTAATTGCTCCTATAAAATCCATCTGCCCGTAATCATGCGCATAAGGCAGATTATACTCCAATAAATCTTTTCTTCCCGAGTACACCAATCCATTAATGTCAACAAAGCAAAGCCTGCTATAGGCTTCTTGTTCACTCATTCCTTCCTCTTGAAATGCCGAAACCATCAAGTCAGCGATACCTGTAGCCGCTGATCCGGCACCTAAAAACATAATGCGCAAGTCTGTAAAATTTAATCCTGTAATTCTACCGGATGCATAGACTCCTGCCAACACAACTGAAGCAGTCCCTTGTATGTCATCATTGAAACACAGCACACTATCTCTGTATTTTATTAACAAAGCATAAGCGTTTGGCGTCAGGAAATCTTCAAACTGAATTAGGGCATTGAGGTATTTTTCTTGAACAGCCGCAACAAATTCATCCATCAAATCAAAGTATGCCTGACCTTCAAGCCGTGCGTTTGGATAGCCTATATAAAGTGGATCTTCTAAATAATCTTTATTGCCAGTGCCAACATCAAACATAACAGGTAAACACTGATGCGGATGAATTCCTGCACAAGCAGTATATAAGGATAGTTTTCCGATGGGGATGCCCATGCCATTGGCCCCAAGATCCCCTAAGCCTAAAATGCGTTGTCCATCAGTAATAACAATCACACGAATATCATTTTCAGGCCAATTATTGAGAATCTCATTTATCTTACCCTTATCTTCAGGCGTTATATACAACCCCTTTGATCTTCTGAAAATGTGTGAAAATTCTTGACAGGCCTGCCCTACAGTAGGCGTATAAATTAAAGGCATTACTTCTTCAATATTGTCAATAACAGTTTGATAAAAAAGTCTTTCATTACGATCCTGGAGTGCACTTAAAAGTACATAGCGTTCAATATCGTATCTCTTCCGCCTGACATTTTCCATCACACGCGCTATTTGCTTTTCCTGAGTAGATACAGCATAAGGTAACAAACCTCTTAACCCTAAAACATCACGCTCATCTTTTGTAAAAGCGGTAGATTTATTCAATGCACTATCATGCAAAATTGTACATCCCTTTTTTACTAGCTTCATTAGTTAACTGAGTTAAATAGTAATTCTTCGTCCATAAGCGATAATGCAACCGATAATCCTACAGCACCACCATCATTTAAAATATAGCATTCACTAATATCGTGTACCACCAGTTTTGAAAGAATATAATTCTTAATTGAGCTTATGATAGTATCGTTTCTATTCTGCTGCTTTTTGAAAGCGTTTTATGAACCGGACAATGATCCGCGATATGATGTAAACGATTTTTCTTTTCTGCATCCAGTTCTTCATTGAAAACCAGCTTACGTTTAAAAATCTCAATCAGCTTTGAATCATCATCGCAATGCGCACAGTCATCGGCATAGGTTCTTCGATGTTCGACCATGACTTTTATCTCACCGATATCCCAATTTTTGCGCTTGGCATACATCTTTAATGTTATGGCAGTGCAAGTGGCTAGAGCAGAAGAAAGTAATTCATAAGGTGTCGGGCCTAAATCATTCCCACCTGCATCTTTTGGTTCATCAGCAATCCATGTATGTTTACGGGCAACAACTTCGGTTGTGAATTTGTCATTGTTCAACCAGACATCAACCTGACTTTCAGATTGAATATTTTCTTTAGTATCTAAATATCGGGTAGCCCAGGATGAAATAATTTCTGAAACATATTCGGAATCTCTTTGTCTTTTTAGCAAGTGGTCTGCACCATCGAGTGAGACAAAGCTTTTGGGATGGTTTGCACGCTTATAAACTTCAGCGGCATTATTTATTCCAACAATATTGTCCGTGGGAGAATGCATGATTAATATAGGTTTATGAAGATCATGAAGCAAATCTTTCATGCTCAATGACATTATATCTTCGATAAATTGCTTTTTGATTGTAATTTCCCTACCTGCAATCATCATGGTTGCCTTTTCATTTTGAATAATTTCTTCCTTACTGTGACGAAACAAGTGCATGATGTGATCGGGTGAGGAAGGAGCCGCTATAGTTACAATTGCACTTATCGATGCAATCTTCTGCGCTGAAAACAAAACAGCAGCACCTCCTAAAGAATGGCCGATTAACAAGGAAGGAGCTGCATAATTTTCTTCCAGATAATTCGCTGCATCCTCAATATCGGTAACATTGGTTGTGAAATTCGTGTCTTCAAAAGCACCTTCACTTTCCCCAACCCCCGTAAAATCAAACCTTAGTACGGCAATGCCTTTCAAAGCCAGGGACCTGCTTATTTGCCTTGCAGCAAACAAATTTTTACCGCAAGTAAAACAATGAGCAAAGATTGCAAAGGCAACTATGTTTTGTGTAAATGGCAAATCAATTACCCCTTCAAGAGATTCATCATATCGATTTTTAAAGGATAGTATTTTACTGTTCATAAATCAATTAGGTTTAATGATTAATCAAGGTTTTGGGTGTTGTCACAATCCTTAAGCTTCTTCGACATCCTTTTATCAATCTATTAAACCTCATGAAGTGGTATAATGAAAGAACAAGAAATAAAAAAACCGGCATCAACGAAAAAGTTATCAAGGATAGGGCGGTGTATGATAAATGTATTATGAACGACTTTAGCAAAGAGCAATACAGCTAGAAAACATTGAATTGCATTGGTGGAATTCATATTGTCATTGCTTTGAAGGACATTTCATATTTCCATAACTGCAATACACACAACAGTCACCTTGCATAGGGCGCAGAATTATATTGCAATTTCCGCATTGATAGAAAAACTGGCAGGTATCAGTTGGCATTTTTTCTGTTTTCTTGTGTCCGCAGTTCGGGCAAGTAATAACGGAATCAATAATCATTGCTTCCCAAATTTTATTATT
>JBBKWA010000115.1:0-21483 GCA_037968695.1 Saprospiraceae bacterium | reverse complement strand
CCTGATCCACATGAATGCTGGCTTTTGGAATAGTAGTGCCAATCCCTACCTGCCCTATCGTATCTACAGCCACGCGATCTGTCCCGTTCATCCGAACAATCAACTTACCCCCCGTATTCCCGGAATTCGTTCCAATGCGAACATTGTTGCCAGACAGTTGAAAAAATCCTTTGTTCACAGCACTACTTTGCAGTTGAAGAATTGAAGAAGGATGATTGATCGTGACAGAGTTTCCTTCAGCGAGTAAATTGCCAATCAGATGTAATTTTGAGGAAGGGGCAGACGTGCCAATGCCTACATTGCCGACCAAATTGTGGTATTGATCATCCGCAACCACGGTCCAGCCTGTAGATCCTCCTCCTCCTCCGATTTCATCTGCTCTTGCTATTCTTTTCCAAAGTGCACCATCATAAAAATAGATGCCTGATGGATTTGTACCTGAGGTATTGGTTTGGTATACCAATAGACCGGTAGTAGGGCTGCCGATTGCGGTACGTTCTGCTGCTGTCATACGTGGAAAAAGGAAACCTTTTGTTGTGCTTTTCACTTCCAGTACCGCGCTGACATTTGGGGCAGCACCTGTCCCTACACCCACGCTACCTGAATTGTTATTGTATTGATCACTTCCTGCGGTGGTCCATGATAACAAAGGGATTTCATCTTTTCTTGAGAGGCGTCTCCAAAGAGGTCCAAGGGGGGTGACTTCATTATAATAAAAACCCGGAAGAGTAGGCGGTGAGCCATAAGTATCAGTTTGATAGACTAATAAACCGGTTACTGGACTACTGATAGCAATCCGCTGTGCACCTGTCATTCTCGGGATCAGAAACCCTTTATCCGTACTGGTCAGATCAAGAATCGCCGAAGGGTCAGGGGTAGTCGTGCCAATACCCGCATTGTTTTGTGCGTTTGCACTTAAGTTGTAAACAAAGACGAGGAAAAGTAGAATCCGAAATTTCATGTGCATTACATTTTAGAAGTGTGAAAAGTGGGTGTTAAAGCATCAAGTTCAATGATGAGTTGGAGTATAGGGGCAAAGGATTCGTTTTGGTTTAGGTAGGATGTTATTTGGGGTGCCAGATAGGTGGATAAAGATTCAGTGCCTTTCTGTCGCATTGGCAGATAGATAAATTGAAGCCATTGCCAGAGATCAGGTATGGTTTTTCCATCGTAGGCATATACCCAGGCCGGAGTACTTTCCGACCATACGCCGATATGTTTCATCGCATCTTGTATGCGCTCAATGTGTATATTAATTATATGGTTTGCCATAGCGAAGGATTCTTTCACATAGGCAAACCTACAAGACCAAACATCATGGACCACAGGCCAATTACATAATGGAGCATATGGATTAATTAGCGGTCACAGTCCTTTATTATGCGGCCATTCTCCCAGGCTTTGTGAGACATGAGTGATTCATCGGTCATGATAAATGATAGAATGGTACTGTAGGATAACCGGGCTTAATTAGATTTGTGTATCAAGACGACATTATCAAAATATGGCTTGTTTGCCTGGATGGTTATTCTCTACTGTTATAGCCCGCTGTTGCCCGCCCAGCAACTTTCCTTTAGGCATATTGGTAATGAACAAGGATTGGCCAGTCTGGCGAATTGGAATGTAACTATTGACCATTACGGATTTATATGGTTAGCTACAGGTGATGGGCTGGTGCGATTTAACGGAAAAGTATCCACTAATTTTGATCGCAGCACGCACCCGGAATTGCCTGTAGATCAAATTGGGTTTTTGTATTGTGATAGCCAAAATCAAGTATGGGTCTGTACTCAAAATGGTTTGGTTTGTATTGACAAGAATAGACAATTTCATCGGCAGTCTATTATAGATTCAATTCCTGATTTGTCAGTTGTTTTTTGTTTTGAGCATCATGGCGGGGATATGTTTGCCATCACAAATCATGGCGCTTATGCAAAAGCTTTTGGCGCGAATAGTTGGATCAGTCAACCATGGCTGGACAAGCTTATTGGTAATAATAGAATAAAAGATTTAAGACGTTTTGATGAGGATAGGTTTCTATTGGTGCTTCCAGCAAAGGGCGTCCTATTGATAAATCTTAAGGAAAAAAAGAAGGAGTACTTTGTTTCTATGCAGGGGATTAGTTGCGCCATAAAATATGATGACCATCGTATACTTATTGGCAAGAGTGGTGAATTTGGGTTATGGCTGGTGGCTTATGCAGATACTTCTCAAAAGCACTTTATTGAGCCGCCCCCTTTTTTTAATGGCAACAAAATCCACGAACAAATCAATTTCATGGTACGTGGTGCGGATGACAGGATTTACTTAACGACATCAGGTGAAGGAATGCTAAGCATTGATCATGATTTATCCTCCTTTATCCAATATAAGCATGATCCGGTCAATCCATTATCCATCACAAGCAATAGTCTTCGGTATATCGTCGCCGATTCTTCTGGAAGCCTGGTGATCACTTCAGTAGAAGGTGTCAATTACACCAATGTGCTCAATACGAATATTGAGTATGTTAATTATCTCAGGACAATGGAAGGGTATATCAGTGATGATCGTATTATCAGTTTGGCGGAGGATAGCCTTCACCGACTTTGGTGTTGTACGCGAGATAAAGTCTTTGTCTATAACCCGGATACGAAAGAAGCAAGTGAGATTTATTTACCTCAGAAGGCAGGCCTCATTTCTAATGACCTTGCGCCGATTTGGGTGGAGTGTGATGCCGAAGGAAAAATATGGGTAGCCTTGCGAGGAGAAGGGATCGCCGTTTTTGATCGTTTGGGTAAAATAGAAAAGCTGATAAAGCCATCTGATTATCCGGGTTGGAATATAGCATTGACCAGGCCAAGAATTATTGAAGAAGGTGGTGACGGGTATATGTATATAGGAACAGAGGATGGATTATTTCGGATCGCAAAGAAAAACTTCAAACTGGATACATTTCCCGAGGACACTGCACTATTTAAGCTGCGGAGAGAAAGGATTATCGATATTTTGCCGGTTGATAATGGTATTTGGGTGTCTTCTTCGCCGGATGGTGCAGCCTGGCATTATTCGTTTGTTGATAAGAAATTGAAGTCATTTAATAGTCGGAATGGGCTCCCAACAGATCGGATTTATGGCCTCGCTGCAGGTCTTCAGGGAGAAATCTATATTGGATCGTATAATGGTTTTTCCATTCTTTATCCCAATGATTCGATTCGCACGTTTACAAAAGGAAATGGCCTTATTAGCCCAAGGGTTGAAGCTTTGGAAACCGATGAGGATGGATCAGTATGGATCGCTAACAATTACAATTTACTGAAGTACGATCCAGGAATCGGCGAGATATTCAGGGTTAGTGGGCGGCAGGGTGTTCTAAATATGAATTTTGTGGTCATGGCTTCTACCAGATTGTCATCGGGTAAAACCGCTTTTGGCGTCAATAAAGGATTTGTGATTATTGACCCTTCTGTGATAAGTTTTGGAAAAGATTCGCTTAAAGTATTTGCATTTTATCAGGATGAATTTGGACGGGAGATAGAATGTTTGCCGGGTCAAAAAATTGAGTTTCCCTCCAAAAAGCAAAATATTCGATTCACATTTGCCATTGATGATATGATGATTGCTGATCAGGTCACTTATCGATACAAAATGTCATCCGATAATCGCGGCATCTGGTCTGTTCCATCCATAAATGAAGCGATTGCTTTTAATCTATCACCTGGATATTATGAATTGGAAGTGGAAGCTTATGATGGTCATAGTTGGTTTGCACTACAGGGACCGATCCAGTTCCGAATCCAGGCACCATGGTGGAAGCAGATTTGGTTTCTTGTTTCATGCGGGTTGATCATGATTGGCTTAATCGCCTTCTTCATTCAACGAAGATTTGCAGGTATAAAACGCAAGCTTGCTTTAAGTCAACAAATCAATGATTTGGAATCAAAAGCCTTAAAGGCGCAGATGAATCCGCATTTTGTATTCAACAGCCTGAATGCAATTCAGGAGTGTATAGTGACCGGGAGGATTGATGAAGCCTATACTTATTTGTCAAAATTTTCCAGATTACTCCGACTCGTACTTGAGCATTCTGACATGGCCTCCATTACGCTGCATGAGGAGATGGAAGTTTTGTCACTATATGTTTCACTGGAAAAACTCAGATTTAAGGACGAGATGGCATTTCAATTTAAGATCGACAATGACCTGGATCCTGAAGAAATTAGAATTTCTCCTATGCTCCTTCAGCCGCATCTTGAAAATGCGATTTGGCATGGGTTGCGAACTAAAGAAGGTGATAAAATATTGAAGCTATCTATTTCAGAGATAGAAGAACAATACCTGGAGATTGTGATTGAGGATAATGGCATCGGTCGGGTAAAAGCAGAAGCAATAAGACAGCATAGACTGGGAGGCTCTAAGCATAATTCAAAAGGCAAACTTCTTTCCGGCAATCGGATTGATTTGTTGAAAGCGAAGTATCCCTTGACCAATATGCGGATCAATGATATGTATGATGATCAAGGTATCCCTACAGGCACGCAAGTGTGTTTAAAGATTCCGATATTGGAAAAATAATTTTGGCTTTTTGAAGCGAACGTTTATGATTCGGATTTTAATAATTGATGATGAAATTGCAGCATGCAATATGTTGTCTATTCTGGTGCAGAAAAACATGCCATTACCACATGAGATTCGTATCGATCAGGATCCGGCTCATGCATTGACGATCTTAGAATCCTATCAGCCTACACTTGTTATGCTGGATATAGAAATGCCTAAGATGAACGGTTTTGATTTTCTTAATCAGGCAGGCACATGGGATTTTGATGTAATTTTTACCACTGCTTATGATAAGTATGCTATAAAGGCTATTCGATTCAGTGCGTTGGATTACTTGCTCAAACCGCTTGATATTCTTGAACTGCAAAATGCACTCAACAGGCATATCATACGTCGCAATCTTTCTCAGCAATCGCGGCATGATTTGGTGCACAACCTAATAGAAAATGTGCAGAAGCAAGAACATGATGAATATAAGTTAGCGATTTCTACTGCTGAAGGCGTTTTCTTTTATCTCCCTTCAGAAATAATTCGTTGCGAGGGAGAGAGTAATTACACACGTTTTTTTCCAGATGGATTAAAGCCACTGATGGTATCACATACGTTAAAAGATTATGAATCTATCCTGACAGATTATGGTTTTCTTCGCGTTCACAAATCGCATCTTGTGAATATGAAGTATGTTTCCAAAATCGATCGCGAAGGATCCTTGTGGCTTCAGAATGGAGATTGTGTACCGGTGTCCCGTAGGAGAAAGGAGGAAGTGATGAGATATTTGAAGTCTAAAGATTAGAAGCTGTGAGAAGTGAGAAGTGAGTGGTGATGAGTGAGTTGCGAGGAATGAGTGTTTAGCGCGTCGCCTGTGGCTGGCTGTTTAGTTATATCGCCTACGTCGATATAGGTTTAGAACGTTTAGCTTTTATCCTTCTGTTTCGAGCTGAATGTCATTTTGATTTAGAATTTCAAAAAACTAAACCTTCTAAACACGCATGCCATCGGCATGTGTTCTAAACTTTCTCAACTCATATGGACCCGGATAAATCTATGAGACGGTAAATGTTTGAGGAATTAGTTTTTATCCTTCTGTTTCGCGTTGAATTGCATTAGGGTTTAGTATTTCGAAAAACTAAACCTTCTAAACAAGCATGCCATCGGCATGCGTTCTAAACTTTCTAAACTTATTCTGTTAATGTTAAATCTCCTGGACGAGCCAACCCTTTGCTATTTCTTAAAAGCAGGATCATCCTCCGGAAAATCATAACTCTTCTGCTTTTTACCAAAGACACTAACATTGACATAGCGCTTCGGATTGAGTCGGAAATCCTGGAGTAACAACTCCATATTCTTCATGGTGGCAGCAGTATTGTTATAGAACGCTTCATCCTTGAGAAGTTTGCCCATCGTTCCATTCCCTTTATCTAAATCATGCATAATGGCTGCGAGTTGTTCCATTGCCTGATTGGCTTCAGCCATCGTGGCGTCAAGATTTTTTATCATGGACTGGGCATCCGTCAACAACAAACCTGCATTGGTCCCAACCTCTGCTTCATCAAATTGTCGGGTAATACTTTCAAGATGGCCTATAGCGCCGGCGATTTTATCTTGATTATCTGCAAGCGCGCCTGTTAAAGACGCAAAATTCGTTAGGGTCGTCTGAATTTGCCGGTCATACTTGACCATAGATTTATCCAGGGTACCTGTAATAGAGGCAAGGTGAGTAATTAAATGTGAGAGTTGAGTATAGGTCTTGGCTATTTCATTGTCTGCATTTGGGGATGTAAGCGAATCACCAAGGGTGGTCAGTATTTCACTAATATTTGCTTTCACCTTAGCTAACGTGCCGTCTTCTCCCGGATCAAGAAAAGTATCGAAAAAGCCTTTGACACTACCGTGCAGATAACTACCCGGTTCAGCACAATCATTACCACTACAAGCTCCTTTAATCTGCAGTTCAACTGCTTTACCGCCCATAATCCCTGCACTCACCACAACCGCCTCCGCGTCTTTAGGGATTTTAATGCCTCTCTTGATATTTAAGGTGGCTATAATGGTCACCATATCCTTGTCCAGTTCGAGCTCCGATACTGTACCGACATTCATACCACGGATCAATACCGGTGAGGTAGCCGCTAACTGATCAATATTGGAATAGCGGACGTAGTAGTTATTAGTAGGTTTTAGCAGGTTTTGCCCCCTTAGAAATTTATAACCCCAAACGGAGGCGACTACTACGATAATCGCCATTAAACCAATCTTAAACTCATTTGAAATCTTCACTCAGTATAGTTTTCACTTTATTAAATAGAATAAGCCAGTTAATGCTATAGATACGAGGCATACCAGCCAAAGGCACTTCAAAAGGTAAAGTTAACCTTCGAAGGCGAAGGATTGTCTATTTTTTGAAAATCAAATTTACACTTTGATTCGCGTACCATTCTTGTAAGCGACGATAAAAGCACCATCGAACCCATTGACTTTCAGGGCACTTAGCCGCGGCCTGGCAGCCTCAGCACTACTAAAATAGCCAACAAGAAATTTATACACCTCCCCTTCTTTGACCACTTCAAGGTCGTCAAGACCCCTATATTTGGAGCCAACCGCAGAGGAAGAAGAAGCGGCAATTTGAATTCGGTAGGCTACCCCATGCTCATCATCCTTGTATTTTGGAGGGGTTATTTGGGTCGTTTTAGTAGGTTTTGCTGCAGTTAAATCTTTTTTTAAAGTATCCTTACCTGCTAACATTGGTTCTTCTACATCATTTTTGTAATGACTGAAAGCCTTTAAAATCGTGGCGGCCATTTCCCCCTGATTTTCCTTCTTCATCAGGTAGTTTTCGTCTGTATCCGTGCTTAAAAAACCGGTTTCTATTAAGACGCTCGGCATGGTGGTTTCGCGCAGCACAAGGAATCCCGCTTGTTTTACCCCTCTGCTTGGGAGCCTTGCCAATTTTTCAAAGGTACTTTCAACATAGGTTGCAAATAGTATGCTTTGCTCGAGATGAGCGTTTTGGAACATGGAAAGTATGATATGGCCCTCTGGAGAATAAGGGTCAAAACCGTCATAAGTCTTTTCATAGTTTTCCTCCAGGAGGATAGACGCATTCTCTCTTTTGGCAACATCCAGGTTGTCTTCTGCCCGGTGTAATCCCAATACATAGGTTTCTGATCCTGTGGCGCGGTTGCGCACACTGATATAATTACAATGAATAGAAATAAACAAATCTGCTTTGTTTCTATTTGCGATGGCCGCTCGTTCGTTGAGTGGAATAAAAATATCTGTTTGGCGGGTATAGATGACTTTGATCTCAGGAAAGGCCTCATTTATTTTTTTTCCTAGGTCTAAAGCAATGGCCAATGCGACTTCTTTTTCTCTTGAGTGCTTACCACTGCAGCCCGGATCTTTGCCGCCATGACCAGGATCCAGGACGATTTTTCGAATCTTATAGGCTTCCTGTGCTCCGGCAGGTATTGATATACCTAAACATAACGTTAAAATCAACCCCATAAGGGACAGGTTCTTTAATGATGACGTTTTACTACAGTTCCAAACTTTCATACCTTTGATTATAGGGATAACATTAGCAAAAATAATAATATGTAAGTAAATGGACAAATGTAATTTGTATATTTTTTCAAGGCTACATATGGAGTGTTTTGCCCATTTAAAGCACAAAGACTCAAAACGATTGATTTGGATGGCTTATTCTATAGTTACTAAGGTGCAGTGATTCTTTGAAGTATTTTACTTACATATTTCTTCTGTGCAATGGCTGGGCTGTAACAGCATCAGCCCAGATAGCCGATACGCTCCCTGGCGGAGGGTCACCTATATTGCCTGTTAATTCGATGTTTTTGGACTCAATTCCGCCTGAAACAGCAGGTTTTAAGGGTACTGCAGGGATCAAGATGTCTCCCGATAGCCTTGATGCTGAGGTGCAATATGGCTCTGTCGATTCCAATTATTTAGACAATTTGGATAACAAAATCCACCTTTTTGGGGATGCCTATGTCAATTATATAGATATGTCGTTGAAAGCCGCTTACATCGTGGTCGACCTGGACAAAAGTATCGCGACGGCACAGGGACTCCCTGACAGTATGGGCCAGATGGCGGGGTTGCCACAGTTTAAAATGGGGGAGGAGTCATTTGTCGCCAAGAAAATGATGTACAATTTTGTCACACGCAAAGGCATCATATATGATGCGGTGACGACTGAAGGCGATCTTCATATTCATGGGGAACGGACCAAATTTGTTGCTGCCAGCCCTGGCTCGAAAGACGAAGACGATATTCTATATGCTTACAGATCACTGATTACTACCTGTGATCACCCTACGCCTCACTTTGGCATAAGAGCAAGGAAGGTTAAGACGATTCCTGACAAACTAGCCGTTATCGGATCATCGAACCTCGAGTTATTTGGCGTGCCTACGCCCTTATGGCTGCCTTTCGGATTCTATCCTGTTTCAGAAACAAGAGCGGCCGGATTGATTATGCCCAGAGATTATGAGCGTTCGGATCAGTGGGGTTTTGGAATTCGTGATATAGGCTATTATTTTCCAGTAGGGAATTGGGCTGACGTCAGCCTATTGACCGATATTTATTTTAATGGCACCTGGGGAGCAGGAATTGTCACGAATTATGCGCGGAAATATAAATTCAGAGGAAATTTAGCGCTTCGATACTCCTACAGAGTTTCTGAAATTCCTAATGATTACAGAAACAGCATTGACAAAAGTTTTTCTATTCGAGTTTCACATACCCAGGATACAAAAGCCAATCCTTACCAAACCTTGGGTGGAAGTATTAATATTCAAAGCAATAACTTCGAATCACTGAATTATAATGATGCTCAGAGTGCCTTGACGAATTCGTATTCTTCCAATTTCAATTACAGTCGCACCTTTCCCGGCAAACCATATTCGCTTACCGCTGCCTTTAGCCATAGCCAGAATACACAATCGCATTTGGTGACAATCAATGCCCCTGAGTTAAATTTTAGGTTGAACAGGATTTATCCATTTAAAAATAACAGACGGCCCGGCCCAGACCAGTGGTATGAAAAAATTACATTTCAATATGCTGGAAATACGAACGCCCAAATTACAACGACCGATACCACCATATTGGATGCCATGACATTACAAAATATGCAATATGGCGCGCAGCATCGAGCCAGCACATCAATGAACATCAATGTGTTAAAATATTTCAATGTGACACCGTCTGTTGATTATTCTGAAACATGGTTTTTTAAGACACAGGATCGCATGTTTAAGTTTGATCCAAATGATATGGATTTTATTGAAAATGATACGGTCTTCTATCCCGATGGCTCAGGCGAGTATATTATTGTCAAGGATACCGTTAGTTATGGCAAGGTAAATAGCACCTTAAAACCGGGGTTTGATGTATTTAGAAGAGTTTCAGGAAGCGTCAACATGAATACACAGGTATTCGGAATGGTGCAATTTAAGAAAGGATGGCTTAGAGGATTCCGGCATGTGCTAAAACCCAGTATAGGATTTTCTTATTCTCCAGCATCACCAAATTCTTATTATCAGGATGTGCAGTTCAGTGTACTTTATCCGGACTCAACGATCGCACTTAGTCGTTTTGACAATTTGCTTTATGGTGTGCGACCAACGACAATTAAAAATGCAAACCTGAATTATTCATTTACCAATCTATTTGAAGCAAAGTATTTTAGTGCAAAAGATAGTACAGAGAAAAAGCTAAAATTGTTTGATAATATTAGTGTTGGGGGGAGTTACAACATGGCGGCTGAGCATAATAAATTTACGCCACTTGGGATAAGTGGTAACACTCGATTTTTCAAAGGCATTAGTACACTGTCGATTTCGGCAGCATATTCATTTTATGGCTTGGACGATGATGGTCGCCTTAGTAAAGAATTTTATATTAATACCAATAACAAACTACTGCGGTTTGATTTTGTGCGACTCCGGCTATCTACCAGAATTACATTCAAGGACATCAAAAGTATATTCGAAAGTGGCGAAGTAACACCCCCACCATCGGGGGAGAGAAATTCTCAGAATCAGATAGATAAGTTCGAAGAACTTTTGTCCGGTTTTAATATAAACCATGAGTTTGGTGCTATTCGAATGGCTATGAACGGGCCTGACCTGACTATGGTGACAACCAATAGCATCAACATGACTGGGGGCATGCGATTGACGCCAAACTGGTCAATTTATTTCGGTAATATTGGTTATGACTTTATTTCCAAGCGCATTACCTATCCGGACATTGGATTGACGCGGGACTTGCATTGTTGGGAAATGTCATTTAGCTGGCAACCAACCCGGGGAACTTATGCGTTCAGTATCAATGTTAAGCCGGGTACTTTCGACTTTTTAAAAGTGCCCTATAAACGGGGTAACTATGATTCCTCCGGTGGGTTTTAGAAAGGGAAGTCATTTCGCCTTATTTTTGTAGTTTGCTTTTACCATGCGCCTGATCCTGATTTATATGCTCTTGTCTATTCCAATGATGATTCTTGGGCAGGTAAACAGGTGCCTGATGGATAGTCAAATTAATTTCGCAGGGGACAGCCTTAAGTACAATCGGTTTCAATCTGTTTTGAAGTTTAATATGGCGCACGCCGGGATAGAAAATCGTACACTGAAGTATTTTCCTGTCGTCATTCATATAGTAGCAAAAGAAGATGATTCACCGGTCTCTGAAGCTCAGGTGCTCCACCAGCTTGATGTATTGAATGCTGATTTTGCTGCTCATGGGGCTAATATTGATAAATTATTGCCTGAGTTTGTTCCGCTGATTGTAGATGGAGAAATTCGATTTTGTTTGGCAACAGTTGATCCTGAAGGGAATCCTACCAGTGGCATAACATATACCACTACGGATATTGACAATATTGCTTACCAGAGTGGTCCGGAAGGCAGGATAGTAATCCATTATGACCAGCTTGGCGGAAAAACCGGATGGGATCCCACACAGTATATTAATATTTGGGTTGGTGAATATGGAGACATTCTTGGCTCAGCTTCATTTCCTGGCGCTGCTCCTTTTAACGAGGAGATTGGTGTGGTCATCAATAGGAAGCATTTTGGATCTATTGGTGGCGCGGGTAATTCCGGTTTTTTTGGTGGTGGGCATACCCTTACCCATGAGATGGGTCATTTTTTTGGATTGCGTCATATTTGGGGTAATGGTTTTGCGTCGGATTGTGAGGACAGTGATGATATCCAGGATACGCCAAATGCAGAAGGGCCTTATTTTGGTTGCCCATCAGGTGACCAATTTTCTTGCGGAACGAGTGATATGTACCAAAACTTTATGGACTTGACGGATGATCGGTGCCTTGCTGCATTTACAAAAGGGCAAGTTACATTTATGCATTCGGCAATTGAAGTATATTATCCAAATCTGGGGGAAGAAGGGGAATGCGCCACATACACAGATTCTTATGATGATTGGTATTCGCAATTAGTCTGGTCGCACGATGCTTCCTCAAATACCTATGTCCTTTATAGCGACGATATATTAGATAAGGCAAGGGCAGTGCAAGTGTATAGTGCTGATGGGCGATTAGCGTATAATCAACTATGGGATCTAGAACAAACGCATTTGCTTAATCTTCGAAATCTGGCATCAGGTATTTATTTTGTCAGGATAGCGCGGGGTAAAGAATATTTTGTGCGAACGATTGTTCTTTATTAGAAGTATATTAATTTAAGCATTTAGGTATTTTTATATGCCGGTAAAACATTGTGATGATGAATAATTTACTCTATGTAATCCTTTTTTTTGCCCTCATGGTTGGAGCTTGCAAGCCAACCAAGACTTCCAAGGCTGCAGATCCTTTGGAATTTGTCTCCCCGGATTCTGTCTGGCTCGTTAAATATGAGCGCACACCCTGTTTTGGGGATTGCCCTGTGTATACTTTTTACCTCACTGTAGATAATAATGGATTTTTGGAGTCGAAATACAATTTTCTGGAAATCGGCTGGTATGCTGCAGATCTTGATGAGGAATCAGTGCATGCTTTGATTGGTGATTTAGAACCGGAAGCCTGGTGGAATGAAGACCTTAGGCATCAACCGGAAATAGCGGATTTACCGGGACGCAGTATCGTTTATAAACACAAAGATGGTTTGCGATGGTATGCTGTTGGTGGACGCCTTTCAGAACAGTCAGAATATATTTATAGTATTTTAGATCAGCTGGTCAATTCAGCAGAATGGATCCCGACGGAGCACCGTCCTGTTGATCTAAATGTCCCGGAGCCAATTGACGTGATAGTGCAATTGAAAGAAGATGTTCATATTGAAAAATGGATGACGAAATTTGATAATTTTGGGATTACCCTTGTAAAAAAGGTTGCACCCAATCTGTCATACTACGTCGTGACCTGGAATAAAAATAAAGGAACGGCCAATGATTTCCTTCAGTATATTAAGCTAGATGAACAGGTTGTGGAAGCGCAATGGGATCAAGCGCTGAATGGTAGAAGTAAAATGAGTGATCGAATTAAAGAGTAAGTATCGCGAAAATGAATAGTATGGCTTTTGATAAATGATCCTAAAAAAGCCGGAGTAGATTTTTATATCATCCGAATAGCGTAGAGACCAAGAACGGTTGCTAATAAGCCCAGCAAAACGCTCGACAAGACATAGGAGACAGCATAAGCATAGTGCCCATTATTCAGCAAGGTCACAGTCTCGTATGAAAATGCGGAAAAGGTGGTGAATCCGCCCAATAATCCCGCCGCAAAAAACAATTTCCATTCTTTAGGGAGATTCCATCGTTCAGCAAATCCAAACAGCAATCCCATTAACAAACATCCAAGAATATTTACGCCTAAGGTCCACCATGGAAAACCTCCTGGATCTTTTTCATATCCTGGCAAGGAACAAATATACCTCAGGATGCCACCAATAAAACTGCCGGTCCCAACAAGTAGGAGAATTTTTATACTCATGTACTAATTCTTGTGATGGTGGAATTCAACTTTATGATGCTGTCGGTTTATAATGTATAAATAAATAGCTTATAAAAGTCTCAACGCTGCCTCTTTTCCTTGCACTGACAAAGTTTTGTTAGGCGCCATGTTGAGCGATAATTCAAATTGTTCTAAAGCTTCTTTAGGCCGATTATTTTCCAGTAGCCATTCGCCATACATTTCGAAAGATGGTTTGACGATTGCAGGAGGACCATAAGAATAACCGGCTTCCTTGTGTAGCTCAGTGGCCCGAATAAAATACTTTTCTGTAGTGGCTGCATCTTTATCAAGCCAGGCACGCATGGCACGAAGTTCGAGTTCCATTGTCTCTACTTCCAGTAAATCGGTTTTAGTAGTCGCAGCTCTGTTTATGTTTCCACACATGCGTACACCGCTTCCTGATGTTTTCAATTCCTCAATGACGCGCTCTTTAGCTAATTGAGCAATCGTAGCATCAAGTGATGCAGCGTCTCCTTGATAATAAGCGCCCATACCGGAAGCAAAAGCATTCTTCGCCTGAGACACAATATTTAACCCTTTTAAATCAACTTCAATATCACTGACACCGCTTTCATAATCATTAGTAGAAGCCAGATAGGTTGTTTTAAGTAAAACCATATGCGCTCGTGCGCGTGGACTTGGTAAGGAATCGCAAAGCTGTTTCATGGTGTCCACCATCGCCTGGGCAATGGCTTTGTCCCCTAATTGAAGATATCCGTATTGCAGCCAATGGTATGCATGGTATCCTAATGCATCATTATCAAGATTCTTTTTTGCTTTTCTTGTTTTCTCTGCTTCCCAGGATTCGATATTGCTGTTGACTACTTTGTCCCATTTTCCAAGCGCCAGGTAGGTGTGTGATGGCATGTGTAGCGCATGTCCGGCATCAGGGGCCACTGTAGCATATTTGTCCGCAATCTGCAATGCCAGATCGGCATAGGCCGGATCATCGTAAGCATGTATGGTGTAATGTAGTGCGCCCGGATGATGAGGGTTTCTTTCCAAAACTTCATTGGCAATTTTTGCAGCTTTTTCAATATGCTTTTTATCGCGATCCGTTGCGCCCCAGCCAATCAAAGCAAGACTGTAAAAAGTAGCGACTTCATCATTGCCGGGATACTTATTGTAAAGGGTTTCCATATACATCGCATAGCTGCTATCCCGGGTCGCTTTGTTGCCTTCACCAAATAGAATATTAACGGCAGCTATGAAATCTTTTTCCAACGGCGTAACAGCTTTGTCGATTCGGCCCGCGCCAGTCGAATCAAGTAAGTTCAACGCCGCGATTCCCTGTTCCAGATCCTGCTCCTGCCAAAGGGAGTGATTATGGGTCATCGCTTCACCCCAATACGCCATTGCAAAGCCTGAATCTATTCCGATTGTATTTTGAAATGCTTCCTGTGCATCACCATATTCGAAACTATGGAGGAGTAATATCCCCTCATTAAATTTTTCTTTGGCTTCCTCTTTTCCGGTCACCTCAAAAGCTATGCTGCCGAGATGAGATTCCTCTACTGGTTTAGTTTCCTGTTGGCAACCAGATAGCGAATAAGCGATTAATATAAGAATGCCGGATAAATAGTTAATTGTGGACATAGTAAATTGGATTTATTGACCAAAAGTAGGAATATTCCATATTTATAGCCGGCTATATTAAAAGCATAAGTAAAAGTTATCTTTACTTGTGATCGATATGCTTGTCTTGCATTGTGCGCTGAATGGCATTTCTGATCAATTGGCCTAAAATGGTCAATTGTACTTTCATAGACTTAAACGATATAAATATTACAAGAGCATGAAGCTACATTGGAAAATATTGATAGGAATGGTTTTAGGCGTGCTGTTTGGTTTTCTGATGAATCAATTAGGCCAAAAAGAACTCGTCAGCGATTGGGTGAAGCCTTTCGGTACCATCTTTATCAATGTGCTCAAGATGATCGCGATGCCTTTGATCCTGGCTTCGATTATTACCGGTCTGGCCGATCTGAAGGATTTTTCTAAAATCTCAAAAATGGGCGGGAAGACGATAACGTATTATCTGTGCACTACCGCCTTTGCTGTTTCACTTGGTTTGATATTGGCAAATGTCGTTAACCCTGGATCATATATTAATGACGAAGCCAGAGCTACATTATTAGAAACGTTTTCTGGAGATGCTACTATAAAAATTGAGGCAGCAAAAGCAGCCAAAGAAACCACGCCATTACAACCGTTGATTGATATGGTGCCCGACAATCTTTTTAATGCCATGATCAATAATGGCAGTATGTTACAGGTCATATTTTTTGCTATTCTTTTTGGAATCGCGTTGATCCTTATACCTGAAGAGAAATCCAGAGGCGTTACGTCTTTTTTCTCAGGGCTCAATGATGTTGTCCTCAAGATTATAGACATCATCATGTATACCGCACCTTTGGGGGTTTTTGCGCTTCTGGCGGCGTTAATAGTTGAGATACCTGATGCGTCATTGCTAAGTGGCCTGATGGTTTATGCCATCACAGTTGCTGTCGGATTGTTTTTGATGTTGTTTTTGTTTTATCCGGCTTTATTAATGCTGTTTGCTAAAATTGGCCCTATGCGGTTTTTTAAAGCCATGATGCCAGCACAGTTACTTGCTTTTTCAACGAGCTCTTCTGCCGCTACACTGCCTGTGACCATGGAACGGGCTACAGAGCATCTCGGTGTTGATGATGATGTGGCAAGTTTTGTCTTACCGCTTGGTGCTACGATCAATATGGATGGTACCGCTTTGTATCAAGCCGTGGCAGCAATTTTTATAGCGCAGGTGATGAATATAGATTTAACGATCTCAGAACAGCTAATGATTATCGTCACCGCTACGCTGGCAAGCATAGGATCTGCTGCAGTCCCTGGAGCGGGCATGGTGATGTTGGTGATTGTCCTGGCACAAGCGGGTATTCCAGAGGCAGGATTGGCGCTGATTTTTGCCATTGACAGACCATTGGATATGTTGCGTACCGTGATTAATGTGAGCTCGGATACCACTGCTGCAGTGATCGTAGCCCATGGTGAAGGCCTGATGAAGCACCCTAGCGAGCTTGATCCTTATGCAGAACAGATTCGTTCATAAACCAAGTCAATATTTAGTCTTTCAAACAATCATTTTTTTTATCAAACGAATCCTCGATTCTTAGCTCATTCAGAAAATATGAAAAATCATTTATTACTATCCGTTTGGTTATTGCTGCTATTGTGTAGTACGTTTTTTAGATTATCAGGTCAGGGGATAAACTGGACTGAAGATGGTAACGGCTATTATCGATTGCAAGGAAATGAAATCATACATTACGCACTTCCTTCGAACGAAAAAAGCATATTTGTAGGGCAGAAGGATATAACGCCAAAAGGTGCTGATCCACTTCCCATTAGAGAGTTTTACTTATCAGAGGATAAGGCTAAAGTTTTGATCTATACCAATACGCAGAAAGTATGGCGATTAGATACGGAAGGGGATTATTGGGTTTTGGATTTAAGTAATAAAAACCTTATACAAATTGCTAAGCATCGCCCATCTTCGTCGTTGCGCTTTGCCAAATTTTCTCCTGATGGGATGAAGGTTGCTTATGTGAGTGAGTACAATCTTTATGTTCAGGATCTGCGTACCGGAATTGAAATGCCAATCACGTCGGATGGAAATCGTCGAATGATCTACGGCACTTTTGATTGGGCATATGAAGAAGAATTTGCCTGTCGGGATGGATTTCAATGGAGTCCTGATAGTAAGCGAATAGCCTATTGGAATGTCGATGCCACGGGTATCAGAGATTTTTACATGATCAATAACACAGATTCTATTTACTCTCAGATCATTCCCGTAGAATATCCAAAGGTAGGGCAGAGCCCATCAGCTGTAAAAATTGGTGTAGTGGATTTTGCTAACAATACGACAACATGGTTAGCTATTCCGGGAGACCCACAACAGCATTATATCCCACGAATAGGATGGAATTCGTCACAAGAATTGTTTGTTCAGCAATTGAACAGGAAACAGAATCACAGCATTATTTTTTCCTGTGATGTCATAAAAAGCACCGTTAGATCGATATACGAAGAGCGTGATGATGCCTGGATCGATGTCATGAGTGTTTGGGATGATGTGTATGCATTGACTTTTCGCCATGAGTTCAAGTGGATTGATGACAAGAAGGATTTTGTTTGGACAAGCGAAATCGACGGTTGGAAACATATATATCAAATATCCACTTCAGGAAAATCAACAGTGATGACAAAGGGTGATTACGATGTTATGAATTTGCTTTGTGTCGACGAGAAAAACAAACTGGTTTACTTTCATGCCTCACCAAATAATGCAACACAACAATACCTGTATAAAACTAAAATGAATGGTAAGGGTAATCCCGAGTTAGTTTCCCCTAAAGAACTGGAAGGAACACATTCGTATGATATTTCTCCATCGGGTAAGTATGCGTATCATCAATTTCAGAATACATATACAAAACCGGTATCTGAACTTATTTCTCTCCCGGACCACCAGCCACTGTTTGATTCATTGAGTATTGCCAGCAAACTAGCAAAAGCACAAGTAGCAAAAACTGTTGAGTTTTTTAAAGTTAATACAGCGGATGGCATTGAAATGGATGGCTTTATGGTCAAGCCGGAAAATTTTGATTCGACATTAAAATATCCAGTTCTCTTTTACGTGTATACCGAACCATGGGGAGCGGAAGTGAAGGATTTGTACGGTAATGGCGGCAATGGTTTGTATCAAGGCGATATGGCCAAAGACGGTTATATCTATATGGCGATCGACAACCGGGGGACTCCTGCACCGAAAGGAAGTGCCTGGAGAAAATCAATTTATCGAAAAATTGGCCGTTTGAATATTGCTGATCAGGCATCAGCTGCAAAAGAAATTCTAAAATGGGATTTTGTTGATTCGGAAAGAATCGCTGTCTGGGGATGGAGCGGTGGAGGTACCGCTACGTTAAATTTAATGTTTCAATATCCGGAAATCTATAAAACAGGTATTGCCGTTGCTGCAGTAGCTAATCAACTAACCTATGATAATATCTATCAGGAGCGATACATGGGCCTGCCACAAGAGAATATGGAAGACTTCGTTCAAGGTTCACCAATCACTTATGCTAAAAATCTTGAAGGTAACCTCCTTTATATCCATGGTACCGGCGATGACAATGTCCACTTTGCGAATGCAGAAATGTTAGTTAACGAACTCATTAAATACAACAAGCAGTTTCAGTATATGCCTTATCCCAATCGATCTCATAGCATATATGAGGGGGAAGGAACCTTTACTCATTTATCCACGATGTACACCAATTTTCTAAAAGAGAATTGTCCTGGTGGGGGGAGATAGGTTTGGATAAATTGTCATGAGATATGGTGGCAACCAATATATTGGCAAGAATTCAGAAATAAATTCTTCAAATCGTGTAGTAAATGTTATTCCGGTACAATCGTAAATTTAAGCGGCTTACTTCGAACGTATTTACCGTCCGGCCGAAGGCCCATCAGTATCACCACCGGAGAACTCAATACTTTTGTCGCAGAAGGTTTGATTTTTAATTTAATAACACCCTCTTCTTCAAACAGATCCACCAGTCTTTTGGGGCCCGCGGCATATATCAATGAGTTGTACTGTTCCACATCGTCCAATCCTTTTTTGGAGAGCATAGCGACTTCTCCCACTTTTAGTGCTGTTTTACTAGCACCTAATTCAAAATCATGTAGTTGGTCATTATCTGCTTGCAGGCCAGCCCAATGCCCCTTAAGATTATCGAGAAATGATTTGATTGAATGCTCTTGTTCACCACTGCTTTGGATATGCAGGAATATATTCCCCCAGATGAGCACTGCCGAGATTTTCGGCGTGCCTGCATTAACGAAATGTACTTTTTCCGCTTCTGTCTTCTCTAGCCAATGTGGATCGGGGTTGTCTTTAGTTACGATTAAAAATGCAGATGGATCCGCGACATTGGACATAAAATGATCCATTACTTTATGCGCGCTTTCATTGGAGTCAGTAGTAGTCGCATGTACTTTGACAGTACAGCTGTCCTTGCCTCTGTGCTGCCAAAAATAAACTTTGGAATGCCCCAAATTGTGTCGCTCTTCTGAAAACTGATCTCGAATAAAATAGTCCTTGAGTTTCATTCGTCCCATTTGGTATCGATCAATCATCAATACGTTTTCATCTCCAGCGTCTAATCCTAGTAACTTACGAATTGTTTGCATTATTGAAACTTTAAGGCACTTATACCAAAAGTCTGCTCGTCACCCTTGTACATCGTTAGATCCTTCTGACTTGGTATATCAAGGGTTTTGGCTAGGATTGGCATGTATCCATATGTAAATACATCGGATCCAATAGGTATATCGACCGGATGCCTGTGCTCCTGTTCAGGCGTTAACGGATCTAAGGGATCTGGAGCCAATTTCATTTTTTCAATACCCTCAAAGATTTCCATATCAAATTTTATACAAGCGTCGTAAACACAATCCAGTGCATCATCACCTGAACCAGGGCTGAAGGCGACTTGGTGGAAATTGAAAGTTTTGCCGGGTGGAGATAATTCAGTGTAACCGATCAGGGTGAGTGGGTTTAATTGAAAAGGCAATCCAGAAGTATCAGGATTTTGAATTCTGCCTGGTTGTAGTTGACAACCCAGTGCATTGGATAGAGCAATCACCATATGGGCACAATCCACGCAATTGACGTTGGGTCCTCTACCAAATTTTCCATTGAGACGATCGATAAATCTTCCGCAATCAAAGTACTTATGAAAAAGAGAGGTATAGTTATTCGCTCCAGTCATTTCATATTTAAACCGATTACCACTTCCGTCGTTCAATCCCGCAGTTATTTTAGCTGCGATCCCCTTTACTGTAGTCTCGCCTGCAGCCCATTTGCAAGCCCATTCTAATGCCCCAATATAGGGTGGCCGTGAGGTAGAATTTTGACCGCTGACATCCTTTACCTCTTCGTCATATCCAGTCCATGGCCAGGTTGCCGGGTTTTTTGTAATAAATATGCGATGAAAAGAAATTCCCGCATAAAAAAGGCCTCCTGCTACTTCCCAGGTTTCGCCTTCATCCGCGCTGTATTGCCACTGCCAAAGCTGCCATGAAGCAAATATACCCCTACTCCAAATATCGGCACTATCGATCGTGAGCTCAACAACCCCTTCGGCCAAACCTGCGTATGCATTTCCGTTTTCATCAAATGTAACAGATATTGGTTCGATGTCTCCAAGTAGTCGTTCAGGGTTAGTCGGATTGCCATTATCATCCAAACTCACCCGAGCGTTCTCCAAGTATGATTCCAAGCCTCTCACCTTATTTTCCACGGGGTCTATCGTGCGAATCAATAAGCTACTATTTGGCGGTCCTTTGAATTCCGCATGAAGTTTCAATTTCGAATTATATTCTCCATCTGGAGCATCCGCGGAATACGCTGTTTTGTCAGTTGCATCTATTGAAAATGCCACAGCATTGTAGGGAATCGTTGGAAAACGACTTATATCTTCTGGCATTACATTCATGCCACACTCCGGATGGGGGTTGTGTTGAAGTTCTCGCTCAGCTTGATAATAATTGAAATAAATGCTGGTCACCGTGCATAAGGGCACCTTCCCATTTACGAGATTCGACATATAATTAGTTAAAAAAAACTTTAATTAATAAGTTTCCTTTCGATTATGCTATTGCCTTAACATTAGTTGCGACAACACTTCTATCAGCTAGTGTTGTGATATCGAACGTTACATCAGCACTGGTAGCAGTTGTGCTAGCAGCAACATCAATGATTTCGTTTGTGTATGAGTAGGCCGTGCCGGTTGCAGTGTCCTCTACAACTCCGTTAGTGGGTTTACCATCTTGGGCGTCTGATTTAGATCTAAGTATTCCGTTTGCCATAATATTAGTTTTTTTTGAATGTTTATATTGTTTTATAT
>JBBKWA010000114.1:0-15197 GCA_037968695.1 Saprospiraceae bacterium | reverse complement strand
AGCAGTGAGCAGTGAGCAGTGAGCAGTGAGCAGTGAGCAGTGAGCAGTGAGCAGTGAGCAGTGAGCAGTGAGCAGTGAGCAGTGAGCAAAAAATTTAAAACTTTCTCTGCGCCTCCGCGTCTTTGCGTGCACTTTTTTTGGGTGAACGGTGAACGGTGAACGGTGAAAAATAAATAAAAAAGAGAAAAACGAAGAGTGAAAATCGGAGCAAAGCGGAGACCCTGCTGTTAGCCGAAGGTGTATACAGCGGGGGTGAAAAACCCATCAAACACAAACCATTTAAACATTACACACTAAACAATACACATTCAACCTTCAACCTTCAACCTTCAACAAATCGCTTACTGCTTCACCACCTTATACCCATAGATATCTTTTCCCGTACTGATTTTCAAATAATACATCCCGGTTGGTAAGGAAGAAAAATCAAATGATGATCTATCCCCTTCCTGGATTCTTGAAATTGTTTGAGATTGTCCAACCGTATTGAAAATGGAAACAGTATAATCATTAGAAGACAATTCACTCCAGTCTATCCAGAGCTGCTCATTAACCGGATTGGGATACACAGTGATACCTTCTAGTTTTTTAATAGGATAAATGGCCGTTGTTGATTCGATAAAGACGTTGACAGTCTCACTCGAAGTAATGGCTCCATCATTGTCTTTCACTTCCACAACAATTGCGTATTCACCTTCTGAGAAATTACTCCACTGCATCGTGTACGGCAATGTATCAAGGCTTGAAACGAGTTCGGTATTGATGTAGATGAAAGCTGAATCTATCTCCCCATCGATATCTGTAGCTTCGAAATCAATTGTAATGCTTGGGGCATCAACAGTAAATACACTTTCATTTATTGGGTGAGTGATTTGAACTGTTGGTGGTTGATTTACGACTTCACCTGAAACTCTAAAATTGAAATATCCTTCCGGTGCTACGATTGGCCTGACTTGTTGTTTGCCACTATTTGCTATTGCATGGATATAGTATTGTATTTCTGATCCTGCAACCTGTGAAGGAATGATGGCTGCCCAGTTTGAAGCCGCTGTATCCACAAGGACCATTGGGACCTGTTGATAACCGGTATCTCCTGCCAACCGGTAAAACATATCTGCTTCGGCAATTCCATCTCGGTGTTTGATTGTCGCGACTACCGGATACGCCAAAGTCTCATCATTCGAATCGCGGAGTCTAGGGTGATTGATTAACAAAGGATTCTGGGTGCCAATGGCTTTTGTAATGCAGTGAATCGCACCAAGTGAAGGTATAATGGCATTGCAATTAATACCGACTACATTATAACCTGGAAGATTCTCTCTATAAAGCCGTAGGGCTGTTGTGTCATATCGCTCTTCATAAGTAGGTACTAAAACCGTTTTATTTACAAAAACAGAATTTGTGTACGTCCGATAATTTCCTCCTTGTTGAGGATACCTTCCACTTCCATCAGGAGGCATTGGGAGGCGTATAATATTATAGCTATTTCCGAAAGGCGTTACGTGCTCGTTCTGAATGTATTCAATATTGGATTCTATTTGCGGTCCATCCGATTCGCCCTCGGGATACTCACCAAAAAATATGGTCTCTTCATCAATGATACGCATGTGCATATCCAGGTGATGAATTCCGTCATAAGGTAAAGTGGGTAGTTTGATATATTTATTTACGCCAAGAAAAATATTGGCGATTGAATCTATTTGTGCTTCCGTTTTTCCAGGATTTTCATTTAGCACAAGGTTAGATGAGAAGACCGTTCCCATACCATCCGGCAAGTGATTGCCTCCGGTATGAACCCAGTCATATGGAGCAACTGTCGCTTCATAAATTGGTAAGTTCATGTGATTGGCTACGCCTGTTGGGGATTGATCATCGTTTTGGCGGGGGCGGTTGTAAATCCAATCAATAAGCATCAGGCTATCAACATCATTTTGATACACGGTCCATGGTCCATAGTCGCGCACCCATATTGTATTGGAGGGTGTATTGACAAACTCGACGGAGTCCAAAGCTATTCCTGCGTTTTCGAGTGTCGTACTGACTGTCCCCGGGCTTGTGGTGATGATCAGAATTTTACATTCTTTCACGACGTTTCTTACGATCTCTGTAAGGATAGCTGTTTGTCCTCGCCAGGTGATGACAAGTGCCTGGATTTCTTCCCATTCGGCCATTGTGCGCACTGCGCCTGGTGGTGGATTGGGGATGCTTCTCAATGCTGCTTCGTGATGCTCCCGGAGGTAGTCTGCCATGATGACGCGCTCCTCAGCGGTCATATAGTGTGGTAGGGTGCTTTCTTGTGCATTAATTTTAGTCACAATCATGCAAAGCACCAATAGGACAGGAACGAAAAAAATATTTTTCATAAAAGCATCTTCAGGTTGTAAAACACTCGGCTGACAAAGGTAAGAATATCCCACAATGATAATAGAATGAAGTTCAAGAATGACTTTCTTGTGTCAGATAATTGATTCTTTGCATAAACCATATTCTAGCCTCTTCGAAATAATCAGTTATTGCTGGCTGAATCCAATGGAGCTTTTTAATTTTTCATACCCTGCCCGCTTCACCGCAGACTTATCAAAGAGCTCTTCAAAAACTTCTTCTTTTAGTTCGAGCCAGTCCTTTTTTTTCATACCGGATAACTGAGCTGATGGTTCAAAAGCCGGTTCGCTATGCGGGGTTGAAAAACGATTCCATGGACAGACTTCCTGGCAGATATCACAACCAAATACCCAGTTTTCCATTTGCCCTTTGAATGCCTCCGGAATATTCGATTTCAATTCTATAGTCAGGTAAGAAATACATTTGGATCCATCGAGGATATATCCTTTCGGGCTTATCGCATCCGTAGGACAGGCATCGATGCATTTGGTACAGGTGCCACAATGGTCTTTTATCGGATGATCGTAGTCCAGTTCGACATCAAGAATTATTTCAGCCAAGAAAAAGTAACTGCCTTTTTTAGGATTGATTAATAAAGTGTTTTTACCTATCCAGCCCTGACCGCTTCGCTTTGCCCAATCCCGTTCCATCACCGGAGCAGAGTCAACAAATACTCGTGCATTAAAATCTCCAATTGATTCCTTTAGATCGCTTACCAGTGCTTTGAGTTTCCTTCGGACAACTTTATGGTAGTCTTCGCCGTAGGCGTAGCGGGAGATTTTGATTTCACTGTTCTCACTATCAGGGGACAGATTATCAGGGCTCACGGAGAACCCCCCAACCCCCTTGGAAGGGGGCGCCTGTTCGCTACTATCTCCGACGGAGGGCTCTGTATGAGGAGTGTTGTTGCCTGTCACGGAGAACCCCCCGACCCCCTTGGAAGGGGGTGCATAATTATACAGTAAGGAAATGACGGACTTTGCACCTGGGACGAGTTTTGTAGGATCTACGCGCATCTCGAAGTGATTGGCCATATACCCCATTTCACCATGATATCCTTTGCTCAGCCAATCTTCAAGGCGAGAGGCCTCTTCATCCATTCGCCCGGCTTTGGCTATCCCGGCTCCCATAAAGCCGTGACGCTGAGCAGCTTCTTTAACGCTCGCGGAATAACTTGAGTAATTAGTGGGCATTTTTATAAAAAAGGTAGATGGTCCAGCTTAAAGGTAGGGCGATGAAATCATTCTTTATCTAAGAAAACAGGACATATAAAAAATGTCCAAAATCATCTGTTAAAATGCTTTTCGTTTTGGGTAGCTTTCTTACATTTGATGCTTACTTATAATTAGTCTAAATATGGACAAGCCGAAAATATTCCTCATTCTACTGTTTATCAGCTCATTATATATCGCAAAAGGACAAGATCGTATTTTTACATATACCTATCAATCGAATGTCCTCAATCTCGGCGAAAGGGAGATAGAGATCTGGAATAGCATCGAAAGTGGTCGCGAAGACTTTTATCAGCGATTCAGACACCGCGTGGAATATGAGCTAGGTTTAGGCGGAAATCTCCAGACCGCCTTTTACCTGAATATGAGCCAAAAATCATACTTCGATGTAGATATTGAGGACATTGTCAACGAATCTGCAAAAATTGGTTTCTCTAACGAATGGAAGTGGAAGATCTCTGATCCTGTAGCCAATTTCATTGGCTTCGGATTATACGGGGAGTTTACTATCGAACCAAATGAAATAGAAATAGAAGGAAAGCTTTTGTTTGACAAACAAACAGGCGATTTTCTTCATGCCGCCAATATCATAGTCGAACGCGGATGGGAAAAAGAAGTAGAAGCCGGGACAGTTGTGTCAGAAGCTTTCACAGAAGGTATTCTATTGTATGCCCTTGCCTACAGACTTAAACCTGGTCTGCATTTCGGTTTCGAATCAATGATAAAAACAGAGTGGGCACCGGTACGGGAATACAGCAATTTATTTGCAGGCCCATTTTTCTCCTTCGCGAGAAATAAATTTTGGATCAACGGCACATTCCTTCCTCAAATCAGTTCACTCTATAGTGTGGACGAAGCTAGCAATGGACTGGATTTAAATCACTCATCAAAATTTGAAGCTCGTGTTATTTTCTCATTTATGCTCTAAATCCGCATTGGGTTTATGCCTCTGTGTTTTTATTCTAGCTTGTAGTACGACGCTATACCTCCCAACATCTGAAACTGTAAGCGATCCTGAGCTTCTATCAGAGCTTCAAGATGGCCGAAAACTTTATGTGGCGAATTGTGCATCATGCCATAACCTTTACAAGCCGCATAAATTTACTCAGGAAAAGTGGGCACATGAAATGGAGGAAATGAAGAAGGAAGCGGAAATCACAGATACGGAAGCGACATTGATTCTCCAATATCTTGCAGCAGCACCAGCGAAGAAGTGAAAAAGGGCGGAAGGGTGAAAAGCATAGATCAAAGAGTTTAGAAAGTTTAGCACCCGGAGCCTTTGGCTCCTGTTGTTTAGAGGGTTTAGTTTTTTAATCTTTCTAAACGTTGATCAATACCAGAAAGCCGATGCACGGAGTTTACTCCTGCATCATTGTATCTGGGCGGAAAATAATCACTGAGTCACGGCCTATGCGTGAGATTATTTTGGGTGAACGGTGAACGGTGAGCGGTGAACGGTGAACGGAAACTAAACACTAAACACTAAACAATTAAACACTTACACATTTACACATTTAAACAGTTACCCATTTAAACAATTCATCATCACCAAATCACCAAATAATCGCTACCCTTCTTCTTCAACAATTTGCAATTTGGCGAAACGCAGCATAATCCGTCTCTCGCTATCATCCCCCTGGTCAAAATGAATGGTGGCTACTTTGTTATCGCGCGCACCATCGATATTTATTATTTTCCCACTTCCAAACTGGAGGTGAATGACCTGCATCCCTTCTGCTAATTGTTCAGAAGGACTAGGCTTAAAGTCCGCAGGATTGACACGCGGCTCATAATCGCGCTTTCGGCCCGGACGGTCAGCGAGTATTCTTGGCTCTTTAAAAGGAAGCTTACTTCTGCGCTCCACAGTTGACTCAAAATGTTCTTCATCAATTTCATCGAGAAACCTGCTTGGATCATTGTATCTAAACTGTCCGAATTGATATCGACTGGTCGCATAGGATAAAGCCAAAAACATTTTAGCTCTGGTGATCGACACATAAAACAATCGCCGTTCTTCATCGATTTGATCCGGCGAACTCATTGACATGTAAGAAGGAAATAAATTTTCTTCCATACCAACCACAAAAACCGCCTTCCATTCAAGGCCTTTCGCCGTATGCGTTGTCATCAGGCTGATGTAATTTGGCTCATCTTCCTCGGTGGCATCCATGTCCGTTAATAAGGCTATGTCCGAAAGATAAGCAGCAAGGCTTCTATCGTTTGTTGCTTCGTCGGCGTTATCATTTTCGACAAATTCCTTTATACCGTCAAGGAGCGCATTTGCATTCTCCAGGCGACCGATCCCCTCTATACTATGGTCTTGTCGCAGTTGCTCAAAAATTCCGCTTTCTTGCGCTACTATCATGGCCACATCATAAGCATCTGCATCCGAAGCTTTGACTTTAAATTTTTCAATCATCTGAACGAAAGATGCAAGTTTTCCATTTGCCGGATACAAGCCAGAAGTCAGCACAGCCCACATCGAGACGCTTTGTGCCACTGCTATCTCAGCGATCTTACTCATGGTGGTTTTTCCGATCCCTCTTTTAGGCGTATTGATGATGCGCTTGAATGCTTCATCATCACGTTCGTTGACGATGAGGCGCAGGTAGCCGAGGATGTCTTTTACTTCTTTTCGTTGATAAAAGGAGAGTCCACCAAATATCTTATACGCCAGATTCTGTTTGCGCAGATGTTCTTCAAAAACTCTTGATTGTGCATTCGTTCGATAAAGAATGGCGATGTCGTTGTTCTCGAGGTGAATCCGGTTTTTATATTCGATAATGGTACTTGCCACGAGTCTTCCTTCTTCTACATCACTGACAGCCTTTATCATCTTGATCTTGTGCCCATCACCCAACTCTGTCCAGATTTCCTTTTGAATCTGCTTGTTGTTGTTTTGGATCACCATATTCGCCGCTTTGACAATATGCTCTGTGGATCTATAGTTTTGCTCTAGTTTATGTACTGAAACATTTGGAAAATCCTTCTCGAATTTTAAAATGTTTTCGATCGTTGCTCCGCGGAAAGAATAAATACTTTGTGCATCATCGCCTACAATGCAAATATTGTGTCGGCTTCCGGGATAGGCGGTCAGTAGTTTGATAATGGCATACTGGAGATGATTTGTATCCTGAAACTCATCTACCAAGACATATTGGAAAATGCGCTGGTATTTCTCCCTTACATTCTCCCTGTTTTCCTGCAACAAGCGGAACATCTGCAATAGGAGATCATCAAAATCCATTGCTCCAGCCTGCTTACAGCGATTATAATACCGATCATAAATATCATAAATCTGCGGCCGCTTATTCATTCGGTCGTATTGCACAAGATCATCATCTTTTGCATATAGTTCCGGCGTAATCAGATTGGACTTGGCGGATGATATCCTTGCAAGTACACCGTTGGCATTGTACTGCTTAGGGTCCAGTCGCATTTCTTTGACGATATCACTGACCAGGCTTTTGGAGTCATCGCGATCGTAAATAGTAAAAGCAGCTGGAAAATCAATTTTTGCGGCTTCCACCCGCAATATTCTGGCAAAAATCGAGTGAAATGTTCCTGCCCAGACTCTTTCTCCTTTAGAACCAACGACAGCCTGGATTCGCTCTTTCATCTCGCGGGCTGCTTTATTGGTAAAAGTTAAAGCTAAAATTTGCTGAGGGGCAACACCTTGCTCAATCAAATAAGCAATGCGGTAGGTCAAAACACGGGTTTTTCCGGAACCAGGACCGGCAATTACCATTACAGGGCCTTCTATTGCGGTGACGGCATGGCGCTGCACGTCATTCAGGGAGGATAAGTACGTCATAATTAGGCTACAAAAATAGAGGATAAGTTTGGGGTATGGGGTAAGAAATCAAATAGAATTTGAATTATGTAATTTGGCGCCTTCATGACCCGTCTGGATATCATATTACCTGCTTACAATCCATTGCCCGGATGGGAGGAAAATGTGATTAATCGCTTTCAATCCCTTGAACAGGCGATGCCTGATGTCAGATTTGCACTATATATTGTCAATGACGGCTCCCAAAGCCTGAATGAAGAAGAATCTCAGGGGCTGATTCGTGCTGCTATACCCGACTTAAAGTGGGTCAGTTATACCGAAAACAGAGGGAAAGGGTATGCGCTCAGAAAAGGAGTCGAACAATCCGAATCCGATCACATTGTATACACGGATATCGACTGGCCATATACGCAGGAAAGCATGATTGGATTGATACTACGATTGGTTAAAGATGCTGATGCGGTTATTGGAAAAAGAGATGAAGCTTATTATGCTCGCCTTCCGATAGGCAGAAGACGTATTTCAAAACTTTTGCGAAATGTCAATGCTTCTTTATTACGCCTTAAGGTTGCCGACACACAAGCCGGATTAAAGGGTTTTAGGAAAAAAGTAAAACCTGTCTTTTTATCCACCACGATTGACCGGTATCTGTTTGATCTGGAGTTTATCTATATCCTCTCGAAAGATAAAAGCGTCAATATAGTTGATCATCCCATTACCTTGCGCCCGGGAATTTTTTTTTCGCAAATGAATCGGAGTATACTGATTCAAGAGGCGAGGAATTTCTTTAAGATTTGGATCAAAGGAAAGGGAGAAGGGGCAGAAGGGCGGAAGGGCGGAAGAGGCAGAAGGGAAAATTGTTAATTTAAAAAATACAGATGAGTCTGGAAGAGTTTGTGGCATCCCTTACTAATGAAGTACCGCCTAAAGAACTCAACCCATTATTGCTTTCACTTTGGTATGATGGGAAGAACGATTGGGAGAGGAGTCACAACATTGCCCAAGACATCGAAACAGAAGATGCTGCCCAAGTTCATGCTTATCTTCATAGAAAGGAAGGTGATATTTGGAATGCAGACTATTGGTACAGAAGAGCAGGTACAGTACGCCCTTCACTTTCATTGGAAGAAGAATGGGAAGTGCTGGTGAGGAAGCATGTTAGAGAGACTTGAGGTTTTGGAGACTTGGGATAGCTATTGCTGGTGGTCACAGTGTTTAGAGAGTTTAGTGTTACCGCCTATTCGGCGGCACTGTTTAGAACGTTTAGTTTTTTAATCTCGCTGTTTCTATTGGATTGTACTGTTGACAAGAGAAGTTGAACTAAACTTTCTAAACTTAAGTACCGAATAGGTACTTATACTAAACTGTCTAAACTCATCGACCAATGATAATCATATCAGAAACAAATTGCAGGAGCATCAGCCTTAGGCTGACAGGCTCTCCAGGCAAAGGCAAGTCGAAAGCCAGCAAATAGATATGTTTCACTCCCGCTGATCCCTCTCGTCCCTATCCCGTCCCGATTGATCGGGATCGGGACGGGATCTGGAGGCAGGGATCTCCGCTTCGCTCCGATTTTCACTTTTCACCCCCGCTGTATACGCCTTCGGCTAACAGCAGGGTCTCCGCTTCGCTCCGATTTTCACTCTTCACTTTTTACTTCAAGCTCTTCCCAATACTCCGCAGCTCGTCTCATATGAGGGACAAATATTGATCCACCCACGACCAAAGCGACAGAGCATGTTTCATAAATTTGTGCTTTCGTAACGCCCAGCTCATGACAACGCCCTAGATGATATTTAATACAATCATCACAACGCAACACCATTGAAGATACCAGGCCAAGAAGCTCTTTAGTGACCTCTGGTAATGCACCATCCTCATAAGTCTGATTATCAAGGCTAAAAAATCGTTTGATGACCTTATTGTCATGGGAAAGTATGACATCATTCATTTTTTGCCGGTAGACATTGAACTCCTCAATCATTTTATTCAGTTTATCTTATTTAGCTTAATTGCTTTAAAGCAACAAAATAGGTAAAAGATAAAATTCTGTTGAGTTCCTCACCCCTTCTACATGTACTATATTTGTATTTGATATGAGACAGTCCTTTTTATGTAAAATTTTGATCCTAAGCATAATCGTTTGCTCAGGAATATTGTGCAAACAAAGTGATGCCCCGGAGGCGGATTCTGCCTCAAAAGCATCTCCAACAGAAGAAGATACCAGGGTCCTGGTGAAAGAAGCTTATGCCCGTGTGGATCCAATGAAGATTACCGCCACAATGAATACGGAGCGGGTTGCTTTGATCAAAGCGAAACTGGACACTACCACAGATCAGGCCCTAAAGATTAATCTTCAAATCGAATATGCTTTTGAGCTCCTTGCGTCAGGCGAATCACTGGAGGCCCTAAAGCAGTATGAAGTGGTTTATAAAACGATCATCCAAAACAAATTATCATTGGATGCCGCAGCAAAACGGAACTTATACTTTATAGTCGGGATGGCTTATATGCGTCATGGCGAAATAGAAAACTGTGTGCTAAATCACAACCATCAGTCTTGCTTTATTCCTATTCGTGGAGATGGTGTCCACCAGTTGCCAACAGGCTCAGAAAAAGCCATTCGGCAGTTTGAGGCATTACTAAAGGAATTCCCGGAAGATTTGGAAGCGAAGTATTTATTGAATATTGCCTACATGACGATCGGGGGATATCCTCAAGATGTCCCTGAAGCCTGGCGCATTGATCCATCCTGGTATCAAAACAAGGTTAAGGTCAAACCATTCACCGATCTCGCTCCGCAGTTGGGACTCAATCGAAATGGTCGTGCAGGAGGCATCGTCATGGATGACTTCAACAATGATGGATGGATTGATCTTGTGATGACTTCATGGAATCATAGCGATCCCACCCTCTTTTATGTGAACAACGGCGACGGTAGTTTCACTGATAAATCAAATGAATCCGGTTTGATCAATCATCTGGGCAGCTTAAATCTAAATCAAACAGATTTTAATAATGATGGCCTTTTAGATTTATTTATCATGCGCGGTGCCTGGTATATCAATCAGGGAGATATACCGAATACGCTTTTGATGAACACTGGTGAGGGTACTTTCGAAGATGTAACTATAAAAGCCGGGCTTACGCATCATGCCCCAACGCAGGCAGCAGCCTGGGCAGATTTCAACCTCGATGGTTGGCTTGATCTCGTGGTGGCCAACGAATCTTATCTGGAATACAAACGCGGCATTGATCTGTATATCAATAATCAGGATGGAACGTTTACACACGCTTCTGAAACATATGGATTGACTCAAAATGAATTTTTCAAAGGCATCGTAGCAGTGGATGTAAATAACGACAGATACCCTGATATCTATGTGACGAGTTTAACGAATGGCAATCAGCTTTTAATTAATCAGGGTGCTGAAGGCAAGAAAAGTTTTGTGCCTGTGGGAAGTAAGGCTAATGTAACTGCACCTAAGCTTAGTTTTCCTTGCTGGAATTTTGATTACAACAATGATGGTTATGAAGACTTGTTTGTTTCCGGATTTTCTAATGATGCTTCTCCAGGTATTATTTGGATACAGGATCATATGGAGAATACTAATTCAGAATACAGGCCAAAACTGTATCGGAATAAAGGCAATCTGGAGTTTGAAGAAGTTGGGGGGACATCGGGGTTGAACGAGGTGGCCTTTTCGATGGGCTGTAATTTCGGAGATATCAATACAGATGGGTTTTTAGATTTTTATCTCGCTACAGGTAATCCGCTTTACCAAAGTCTGGTGCCGAATAAAATGTATCTCAACATCGATGGCGAGCGTTTTGAAGATGTGAGTTACAGTGGCAATTTTGCAAACATTCAAAAAGGGCATGGTGTGAGTTTTGGGGATTGGAACCACGACGGGGATGAAGATATGTATGTGGTGATCGGTGGTGCTTATGATGGGGATCACTTTTACAATTGTCTTTTTGACAATCCCAATGAAGACAATAACAATTGGGTTGTATTGAATTTAGAAGGCACTGATGTCAATAAAGCAGCGATTGGCGCACGAGTCGCTATTTCTGTTCAGGAGAAAGGCAAGGAAAGAATGATCTATAGAACAGTGACCTCAGGTTCGTCCTTTGGGGCCAATAGTCTGGCACTGGAGGTTGGCTTGCGGAAGGCTGATAAAATCAATCGTGTATTCGTGCAATGGCCATGTAAGGATTGTCCTGATCAGGAATTTAATGGCATGGCAATCAATAAAGCTTATAAGTTAGTTCAGGGAGCATCGTCGCCAAGCGAGTTGGAATACAAAGCTGTCGATCCGGGCATGAAAGGCATGGACCACAAAATGCATCATTAATGGCTTAGATGCTCTTCAATGATCTCTGCGATTTCCTCCGCCATTCCTTCTGAGTAGCCTCCATGTATATGAATTAGTTGATAGTCTTTATCTAAAATCAGGAGCATAGGATATCCTTCAGGAACCCATTCAAAATATGACTTCCCATCAGCCATAATCGTTTGATAGGCCATCGGATTATTACGCACATACTTCTCTATTCGACTTTTATTTTTTAGTTCGTCGTCAATAATATTCACCCCAAAAACAGCGACTGAACGATCATCGAATAGCGCACATACTTTATTGACCTCTGGAATGCTTTTTATGCATGGATAACAAGCGGAATACCAAAAATCAAGAACGATGACCTCGGCGTCAATTGCTTTAATGTCGAACAACTCTTCAGAAACCATCATTCTTCCTTGTAAGGTCGAATAGTCAATCTGTGCAGCAGTCTCACCCGTTGTGTCCGGCTCGATATACTCATATATTTCCTGGTGTTTAAATGAGGACAGGAATTCATCATTCAATTTTGTGAGTTCCTTCTGGTTTCCGTAAACCGGGTTAGTAAAAGTCCATGATTGATATTGTTCGTTTTCCTGAAACATCATCGAGGTGACGCGCTGGCGAAGCATATACTCAATGGTGTCTATGGCCACAAAAACAGTTATTTCAGTAAACTCCTCCTGATTTGGGATTTGCATTAATAATCCTTTACATGGCCGCTGCCCTAGTATAGTGTCTGTCACTGTGGTGATTATTTCTGGATTTTGGATAGCTAGCCTTGGTGATTGATTTTTAGTTAAGAATGCGGTTTCAATTAAATCACTGGCCCAGTCCCGTTTAATATTAATTCCAGGATTATTGTCAATCTCATTGATCACAAGTGATGAAGAAGCTATACTTCCAAAGAATGCACGCTCTCCATCATATGCATATATCTCACTTGTTGTTTGAATAAACACATAACCACTGAAGACTTTATCCAGTGAGTCTCGTACCAACTCAACTTTCGCGAAAGTACGAGATGTATCGTCTTGGGAATAAGTTTTATTCTTAAAATCAACTTCAAAAGAAAGTGATCTAAATCCCTCCCGTTTTTCAAAGTAACGATCAATAAAAGATTGAATGTCCTGCTGGGCAAGTACTGTATTAGTTTGGAATCCCATGCCAATTAACACTATGGTCAAAATAAAATTTAGAGTTTTCATTTTTTTGTGAGTTTGATCTTTAAGTTACAAAAGGCAAGGTGATTATAAAAATCACCTTGCCCGCATATTTGATAATTATTCTTACCAAGCTGTAATATTAAATTTTGATGTCATATCACATGTTCCCTCTACACCAGGTGTGTTGTTTTTCTCACATACACAATAAAGTTTAAACTTTATTAGCTTTATATCACATCGACCGCAGTTTGTACCATGGCAAGTAATTTCAACTCCAGGTCCCGAGGCTGCTCTTAGTTGGTCTCCATCGTCCTTCAGTTGAATTGCTTTAGCGCTTACATTGTCCCCAGCAATGGTTCCAACCAAGTAATAACTATTTTCATCCCCGCCTACCCAAACAATTCGAATATCTGAAATAGTAGCTGAAAGAGAAAGCCCAGCTTTTAATACTTCATTTGCTCCTGAGGCATTGGTTATTACACCTTTCCCATTATTTATCTGGCCTATTGTTGTAACCTGTTGAGCAATTGCCATACTTGAATATAAATAAAAGGATAAAAGAAAACAGGTTAATTTTATTAAGTGAATTTTTTTCATGATGAAGTTTTAATACATGTTCAATGAAGCCATTGTGCTTTATTGAGAATTTCCTACTTCTTTTTCAAGCGGATTTCGGTAGCCCGCTACACTATCGTAAAGTCATCACACCCGGCGCCTGGCGATTAAACAAAAAAGTGTCTTACTGATATTCATGTATTTGCCAGTTGCTTCGTCACTTGATTTTCATATTCATATTATCACACCCTTTGATGCGCATGTCCCCTTTGCGCAGGGCTTGTTCTGTTCCTGTCAATCGCAGATCATAATTCCAAACTGCTTCAGTTAATTGAAGCGAGCATTCTTTTCCTTTGGGGAGAATCACGACTTCTCTTTTTTCTCCTGATGCTCTGTTTTTGAGTATTACTGTCAAGGAAGTATCCGCGGTATTCTCAATACACAGGTCAGCATAATTGTTTTTGCATCCGGGATCCTTTCCATTGTCTTTTTTACCGCTTAATGCTTTGACCAGTTCTACAAAGACTTTGCTTCCTTCAATGACATGATCAGCTGTTTCGGGGCTTTGGCTATAGGCTATTTGTGATAGCGAAAAGGATATGCACAGGAGGAGCATAGTTGTTTTCATTGGTCAACTGTTTAGGTCTTAAAAGCAGTTACACGCACTGGTGAAGTGTGGGTTTGTCTGCGGGAAATTCAAATTCCTGTTTCAAAAGTCGTGGGTATGCCGTATATTTCCTATACGATATCATAATACTTCACCAGTAATACTGATAACAATATGCGCTATTCAGATAAGATCGGAAGAGAGATCCGGTCTGTTCGGGAGGCTAAAGGATACTCGCAGGAGTACCTTGCCGAGATGCTCGACTTGAGCCAATCATCATACGCCAATATGGAATCCGGAAAATCTACACTCAGTGTTGACCGGTTGATTCGTGTTTGCAAAATCCTTCACCTTGATATTCATTCGTTGTTGGATCTTGAATCTATCAATCTCCCGATGGAGTGTTCGATGGATGAAATGGAAGGAAAAAATTCAGGGGTAATCACACCTGAGGTTAAGGTGCTGTATGGGGAGCTTATCTCTGAAATGCGGAGTGAAATTGATTTTCTACGGAGTTTGATTAAACGCCAGGTGGGATAATCCAGATCGATTAAACGGTGCCACTATTCTTCATCCGCCAGAGTGAGACGATCATTCTCATGGGTAATAGCATGGCTGTAATGATGCTTCCTACACCGAAGAAGATCATTTCATTTTTGATGTAATCAATCACGCTGGTTTGTTTCATGACATGCAGGTGTGTGACCAGGGTTTGGAGTCCTTCTTCGTCCATAAAATTCCTAAAATCGCCTAGTGCTGTTGCTAGAACAAAAACAAAGATCACTGCTGATAGGACGATGGCCACTTTGATCCATTTGAGTCGGGCGATAAATGAAATCGGAAGGAAGAAAATATAGCGGGTGAAGGTGATAAAGACAGCGATAAGGAGAGCATTCTCGATGTAGAATGGAAACTCAATGGTATTGATCCATACCGGGTACATGACCATGATGATCACGATGGCGGTAAATATCCACCAGAGTAATTCGGCTATTAGTTTTTGTTTAAGTAAGGATGCCATAAGGGGTGTAAAGAAATAGATATTTTCCGGAACGTTTGTCGGGAATGGGAAAAGACAGAGAATGGAGGTATGGTAAATAAAAAAACCCTGTAGTGTAA
>JBBKWA010000113.1:0-6009 GCA_037968695.1 Saprospiraceae bacterium | reverse complement strand
GTTACTTTTTCTTGTCCTGTAATTCAAAATATTTCAGGATGGCGATCCCGTATTATTATCAAATACGGGACAAGTTAAAAAAGTAACAAATCTGCGAATTTGCGAAAGGACATTCTATCTTTTTTAAACAAACAGAATTGAGAAGAAGGAGGAAACAAAAAAAAGAGACCTTCTGAAAAGAAGGTCTCTTTTATAAAACGAAAAAGATAAATTATCCCCTACAATCTTTTTTAAGCTGCCGTAACGCTAAGGGGCTTTCAACATCAACAACAGTTCCATCAGTCAATGTTACACTAATTGGAAATACCAACTTCGGACGTGCATGCTGATCAGGGTTTTCTTCTTTCCATGCAAGAATGGCCGCTTTAAATTCTTCTCTTGAATTAACCTCAACGGTTGTTCCATCAACAAAAGAAATAGTCAGGGGAAAATTAAGCGTAAAACATGGTTCGCCATGATGCCCATCAGGTCGTGGCCCACATTCTTCACGCAACGCTTTTAGTTGTTCCGGTGTCTCAACAGTAATGACCTCACCCGCCTCATTAATGACCTGAATAGGGAGTACGAGCTTTGGACGATCAGCATGTGTTGGATGACCTCCGTTATTATGAAACCAGGAGCGTATTGCTTGCCTTAATTCCTTATAGCTTCCAACTTCTGCAGTGCTGCCGTCTGAAAACTCAATGGTTATAGGAAACACTAACTCAAAACATCTTGCCCTACCGGCACCACACTGGTCTTCTATATCTGTGACTGAATCGAGAACAAAATTTTCTACGCTAGTGAAACCAGTATCTTCTTTATCACACGAAGTGAAAAAGGCCGCGATAGCGATAATGGCAAATACGCCAAAGGTTTTAATGAATGATCTGTACATAGTGTTTGTGTTTTAAAGATTAAAATTCGATTTCAACTACAAGACAAACACAAATGGCTTTTGTACTCACTTTCCCAGAAAAAACATTTACACAGTCAATAAAAAGGCAGAAAACATTAGCAGGAATTAAGAAAATTCAGACAACATACTATTGTAACTACGTTGTGATTTTCGATTTGTAAAGCTTATCTTTAGGAGGATACCCAATAATTTCTAATAAAAAAACCAACCCAAAATGGCCTTTTCCGATTTAAACCCACTGTCACAGACTGCGTATCAAGCGCTACAAGGTGCTGAAAATTATCACCCGATTGTTTTACCTAATGGAGACCCAAGCAAAACGGGAAGTCCTGACCCTAATGTAAGCATAGTACTTAGTGGATGGGTGGGCGACGACGTACTACTATTTACTGTGTCAAACTCAGATAATCCAGGAACGACAGTTAGCCTTAATACAGTAGTTGCGGAAACTATTGATGTTAGTGTTAAAGGCGTGAGTCGAGGTGCAGTAACATTGTATTATAGCGTCAAAACAGGATCAGACAACCGAACATCTGATTGGACCATCACTTATGATATAGATTCTACGGGAAAACCAAAGGGAAAGTGGGTGTTTACCAAAGGGAAAACAATCGATCCTAAACCGACGAAGTAATCAGGTGAAAGGCGCTTGTTGGAAGCCTCTATGATGATCAGACGATGCTTTATGTACAATTATGTATTTGTCACAATTGGGGCAAGGAGGCTTTTAATTTGCTTAATACTGCTATGCCCTTTAATCGGGTATGGACAAACCCCTCTATCAAAAGAAGTGGCATTGGCGGACAGCATGATCAACCTCATTCGAACGGATCAGACGGTTGATTACGAGACAAAAGTTGAACTTGCTGATTCGGCCTTTCAAATCTATGGTCGGGCTGATGAGCTGTGCAAACAAATTGAGACCCGAATGCATCAGTCTACCTATCTCGATAATCTGGGTCGACCAGAAGCCGCATTAAAGAGGCTCTCTTGGGCTAATCAGGCTTTTAATAAAGCGTGTGATAGCCTATTGCTCATGGATGTCTTATCGAACCTTACAAATATCTACTTGTCATTAGAGGAGTACGAACGACTTGATTCCGTTAGCCAGGTTTTCTTTAAGTTATGGAACCCGAAATGGAAAGACAAAAGCAGTAAGTTTTCGCTCATGAGCAACCTCGCGATAGCGCATGCGTATAGAGGTTTTATTGAGGAATCAACAGAGATGTTTCACTTGGTGTATCAGGAAGCGCTGTTTCATAATAACGGTAAGTATATTGAAAAATCACTCATTAACCTTGGAAGCATCAAAGGAATGACCGGTGATCTTGACAGCGCGTATTATTTTTTAAATAAAGCAATGAATAATGCCAGAGGAACTGGGGATCAAGACACTTACATGAGCCTGCTCATTAATCTTGCTAATGTAGACATGGAGCGAGGAAAATATGATGAAGCTTTGATGTGGTTGGACTCTGTGTATACGCTTGCAGACACGTTGAAAAATTTGCAGTATTTGTCTTATGCGCAACGCTCCAGATCGGCGCTTTTTGAAGGGTTGTCCGACTATGAAAAAGCAATGTTCTATCTAAAGGATTACGTTGAATTAAACGGTGAGTTATTGAATGAGGAAAGGGTGAAGGCTGTTGCAGAAATGAAGGAGAAATTTGAATCCGAGAAAAAGGCGCGAAAAATACAATCACTCGAACTGGATCAGCTTGACGCCTCTTTAAAAACAGCGCGAATCGCGAATGCCCGCAATCGCTATCTCTATATTGGTATTGTCCTTTTGCTAGGCGGCATTGGCGTTTGGACCCGACTACAATATGTTCGAAAATCTCGAAGCGCCATACAAACAGAAAAGGATATTTCGGAAGCACTCCTTTTAAATATTCTTCCTGCCGAAGTAGCCGATGAGCTCAAACTTAATGGCAAATCAGAAGCACAACATTTTGAGTCAGCGACCATCCTTTTTTCAGATTTTAAAAGCTTCACAGCAATTTCTGAACATCTTTCTCCGGCAGAACTTGTAGAAGAATTAAACTACTGCTTTAAGGCCTTTGATCAAATTATGATGGAATATAATCTTGAAAAAATCAAGACCATTGGAGATGCTTATATGGCAGCAGGCTCTCTTCCCAAGGACAATACTGCTAAAGCTGCGGACGTCGTGATGGCCGGATTAGAAATGCAAAAGGTTATTATAAATCGCAAAGCCGAAAGAGATGCCGAAAAACTACCTGCTTTTGAAATGCGCCTTGGTATTAACACTGGGCCAGTGGTTGCCGGAATCGTAGGGGTGAAAAAATTTCAATATGACATATGGGGTGATGCCGTAAACATAGCGAGTCGAATGGAAACGAGTGGGGAGGTTGGGCAAGTAAATATTTCACAAGCGACCTATGATATAATAAAGGAAGATATCAGGTTTGCGTTTATCCCCCGTGGCAAAGTGGATGCCAAAGGCAAAGGAGAAATGCACATGTATTTTGTGGCGTTGACCTGATTCACGAAAAACGGAACCCGATATTATTCTTTATTGACGTATATTTTTTTTGATACCACGCCCTGCGCTGTTAGAATCTGCACAAAATAAAGTCCTGACGAAAGTGATTCCAATGAAATGGGAATTTGATGCTCCCCTGCATACAGAAAACCAATGTTGTACTGGCCTACAAGTTGTCCATTAATCGAAACAATGTTTAAATTGACAGCTGTAGCATTTTGTAGATCGAGGATTAGCTCAGCATTCGAATGCGCAGGATTAGGAACAATCTCAGCGCGAAAGTCTGCAGCAATATTTTTAATTCCAGTAGCACTGCTTTTTAGAACTACAATCTTTTGTTCCTCTGCAATAATGACTATTTTATCATCGGCGGCAACGACCTGGCCAGGAAAAGGACCAAAATTTAATCCCTGCAAACTGTAAATGCTATCGCCGGTCATTATATCCATAAATGAAATTTGATCATAACTACAATCCACCAGATAGTTATTGATAACCGTTGGTGCACTATAGTTGAAAATGCCATTCGAATAGGCGTTTAGAATAGTACCAGTGGCCTTTTCGACAATATAATAATGGTTTGCTCCGGAACGTTCAACATTACTTTGAAGGATAAGCAGTGAGTCTGTTAAAGCAATTTTTGCCGGAGAATCTTCAATCGTATCTAAGCTGGTTTGCCAAAACACCTCACCTGTCTGTACATTCAAAGCAGAAAGAGTGTCGTTATAACTGATGAAGACATTTGACGTATCCAGAGCTAACGCGTTGTAGAATCCAGTAGACAGTCCAGGAGTTGACCATCGTTCTGCGCCAGTCATCCGGTCTTTTGCATATACGATTTCGTCTGAAATAAAGTAAACATTGAGGCTATCAATGACTGGTGTAAAAGTGCGCGTGGAGCCCTTATGTGACCAACGCTCTTCACCGGTTAGAATATCGAAACATCGCAAGCCTGAAACGGACGAAATGTAAACAAGACTGTCAAATATGGCCGGTGATCTGCCATACAAACTTCCAATTTCAGCTAGCCAAAGCACATCTCCTGTGTTAGCGTCCAATCCATAAAGCCCTAATCCAACCTGCCCTCCGGCAAGCACTACTCCGTGGGCTTCAGCAGGCGTAAACTGGATTCCTCCCCCAGTTCCGGGAACATCAAACGTCCACAGAGAATCACCAGAAAAGAGATCTACGGCATGAATCGAATTTATATCATCTCGAGTACTGAAAAAGATTTTGTCGTCAGACAATATAGTGCCATGTGCCCTGGAGAATCCGAAAGGAAAGACATCTGCTATTTCCAAAGGAAAAGAAATATCAATTTGCGCATTGGATGTCCGAGCAGGATCTCCATTGATCATCGGCCAGGATGTTCTGAAAGGTTGCGCTACGATAGATGCGGAAAAAAGGAAGGTGAGGAACAATGCATAAAAGAATTTCATCCCGAGTAAATTTTAAAGTGAATGGAGAATTTGGGCGAGTATTACTGAAGATATTGATCACAAGGCGCTTAACACAGCCATAGCAAGTAGATGGCCATAATCAATGAGTAAAGTGCAAGGCTTAACTAGTTAAAATCACACACAACTAAAGTAAACGACAGGTCGTTTGTGGAGCCAAAGAAGGGAATCACACTATCTTTGCGAACAATATAGTTCGTCTACAAGGTGACATTCTAGTTATACGAGACGTCGATCAGAAATCGTTAGCCTCCTAACCCTTTTGGATAAGAAGCCCTGAATGGAAGAAACAAAACACTGGGAAAACCTTAAAGCCGGAAATCGCGAAGCCCTGGAGGCCTTGTATAACTACCATGTAGATCGGTTATATGCTTATGGTATGATGCTGTGTCAGGACGAGGGCAAGGTTAAAGATTGCATACAAGACTTGTTTTTGGCGTTTTGGAACAATAGAGCCCGACTGACGGTTCCTACCTCAGGAAAAGCATACCTGATGGTGTCATTGCGGCGCAGACTCTTCGACAAAGGACCCAAGAGCAATCTGGCGACCACCCCCATTGAAGACACTAATCTCAGTGAAGGATTGATCGAGGATCCTGAAAAACAATGGCTTGTAGAGGAAGAACACGTGTATCAACAAGAAAAATTGGCTGCTGCGATGGCGAAGATTAGTGATCGGCAAAGAGAAATCCTACACATGAAGTATTTTCAGGAAATGGACTACGAACAGATAGCTGAGGTCATGGATTTGAACTATCAATCGGCAAGAAATCTGGTCAACAGAGCGTTGACAGCCATGCGAAAAGCAATGTTATTATTGACTTTATTTTTATTCATTTGAGTACAAAAGGAAACAATAAGGCTCTTATATTATGGAAGCATCCATTCTGTAAGGGATTATCAAAAAAAGGACGAAAAGACCTGGCAACACAGATGTTAACTCAAAAAAGAAATATGAATACCTGGATTAAAAAGACAATGTTTTTTGCCGTCATCATTCTACTGGCAGGGTCATGTGCCAAAGATGATGGACCACAGTTTTTTGTGGATGGCTCTATACAACCCTATTTCGATCGATTTGAAGACGAAGCTGCTTTGCGCAATTTGAATATAAACCTGGATTCAATGATGATCAGCGGAGATATACG
>JBBKWA010000112.1:0-16452 GCA_037968695.1 Saprospiraceae bacterium | reverse complement strand
TCTTCTACCTCTTTTAATAATGCCGCAGATCTAAAATTGGAGTACAGCAAAAATGATGTTCGAGCCGGCATTGCCTACCGAAGAATAGACCCAGGGTATAAGTCGCTGGGAGCTTATTTCTTTAATGATGATCTGGAGAATATTACGGCATATACCAGATTCGATTTATTAAAAAAGAAATTGAGTCTGCGTATTGAAGGAGGTGTTCAACGAAATAATTTAGATGAAGATAAGGATGCTTCTTTCAGGAGGGTCATTGGCTCAGCCAACCTGACATACAGGTTAAAAGACTGGAACTTTAATGCTAACCTTTCCAATTTTAGCTCTAAGGTGGAATATCAATTGAATCCGGCGCTAGATTCACTCAATGCGGTCATCGTCTCAAGAGAGGCCAGTGTGATCGTGAGTAAAGTGATACCGGGAAATGGTGCCTCATTTCAGAGCATCAATTTAATTACCGGACTTCAAACCGTTAATGACAATGTGGATAACCCTGCGCAAAGCATTGCATCAGATCTGTTTTTTATCAATGCGTCCTATGCCATTACAACGAGGACTTCCTGGCAATACTCACTGACAGGTGATCTCAATACAAACTCTCTTTATGGTATTAAGCTCAACCGATACGGTGCTGGGGTGCAGATCGCCAAAGGGTTCAATAATAATAGATATCAACTGGGTGTCGGAATGAATTATTACTTGCAGACGAGTACAGAAGATCTGGAAAATCACTTGCGAAGTAATTTCTTTCGAGGTACATGGCAAGTCACAAAACACCAAACATTAAATCTTCAGGTAAACTGGATAAGAAATAATAGATCAAGTGGAGGGGGTACTGATTTTTCTGAATTGATGGGGACCATCGGATACAATTTGAGGTTTGGGTATTCTGCTGCAAAAAGAAACCAGGCGATTAAAACAGGGCTCTAATTAGATAGCCTACGTGCATTAGTGAATAATATGTAATTGATATAACGAGTAAGTGAGCATTTGAAAACTGTACAATATAATTGGAAGGGCTTAGTGCAAAAACTTAAGCTGATATTAATCTTATTGACCGTAGGATTGATCGGTGAGCTGTATGGTCAGATATACCCCGTATGGGTCAGCGCGATGCCCCCAACCATTAGTTCCGGAACAGTCTATCTTGGTGATTTTGCGCACATTGAGGCAACCGGCGGCAGAATTAATTTTATGGTGGAGCTGCGCGATCCCGTGGAGCAAACCAGGCAAGTACATTTTCGCCTGCATGTCATCCGAAATGGGACCACGGTCATGATGACTGACCCATCTTTTGTGCCCATGCCACTCACTTTGCAAAAGGGATTTCCGATCATGATCAATGGTGCGGACCTGGCAATTTATTTTGATCTTAATCATCTTGTTGGTGTGTCTGGTTATTCGATTGGGAATGTATTGCCTGAAGATTATTATTCTATATGCATTGAAGTGATTGATTTGGTACGGCAGGAGGTGATATCAGAGAGAATATGTGCCAGTGGATTCCTCAAACAGCTGTCCCCGCCCTTATTATATTTTCCGCAAAAGAGTGTTCCATTGAGTATGGGACAATCAGTAAATCTGATGTTCAACTGGCAGTTAACAGGGCTCTCGCTGCTTTATAATTCCAATATCAGTTACATATTTGAGTTGCGGGAATTGGCGGAAGGTTTGGAGAATGTACAAGAGTATTTCGAAAATAATACGTTGATCTATCAAACTGAAATACAAAACAACTCATTGATATATGGCGTTGGCTTACCTGTTTTAGTAAAGGATAAAAAGTATATCTGGCGGGTTCGAGCGCTGGCGCGTGGTGATAACGGACAAGAATTAGTAGGCTATTTTCATAATAATGGAATCAGTGAAATTTGGGATTTTACGCTTCCCAAAGATTTAGGCAGGGATCAGGATTTTTGCCATGCCACGCCGCCTAAATTGGCAAAGAATCAAACACCCATTTCGCAGGTATTTGTGGATGATGTCATTCATGTTGGTCATTTTGATTTGATTATCTCGGATGTACAAAATGCCTCAGGTGATGCTGTAAAAGGATCAGGGAGTATTTTGATACCCTTTTTAGATATTGAGGTGGAAGTAAACTTCGACAATCTAAAAGTTAATGAGAAGCGGGATGTTTTCGGTGGACAGATTAATGCTATCCGTCAGGATAATTGGTTATTAAATATTAAAGCCAAACAAGATGGTTCACTGAGTTTTTCCGATATAGGACCGATTTCCGATGTTGATGTGCAATCCGTTACTGCACTATCAAGAAAGATAAATACAGACTCGCCTAACCAATTACCCCTTTCCTTAAGAGAGCCATTGCTTGATTTGTTTAACGTGGAGATGCCTTATGATTTGATCATCAATGAAATGTGGTTTACGCCTCAAGGGGCACGTTTTAATGCGATGATGATGGTGCCAAATGGACATGGTGGGTTTGCAAAATTTGGTGTGGCCGAAGTTGGGATTGATGACTCCGGATTTGATATCGCTAACCTGAATCTTTATCTCGCAGAACATGCCAGTATGCCCGCTTTTGAAGGTGATAGTGTTCATATTGTTGCCATTCCCGGGGAAACAGATCCGAAAAAAGGAAGTTTTATTGCATTTGATTGTAGTGGTTTTAAAGAATTTAATCTGCAGGGAAAGTACAGGTTTGACAAATCGATGTTGGTTAGGGCAAGTAATGTATCCGTACCAGCCAGTGCCAGTTTACACATTCAATCCACGACCTGGGGAAATTCAATTGGCGAAGTGTCAATGCAGGACTTTGCCATTCCGGGACTTGATGATTGGCGTTTTGAAGTTGTAAATGGATTTGTCGATTTCTCTGCTATCGAAAATTTGACGAATCTTCAACTGCCTTCCGGATATACAATCACGGACAATCTATGGAGAGGATTTTACATCAAAGAGCTCAAAGTGCAGCTCCCTCAGGAATTGAGGTTCGGAAATAATAATGCATTGGAAATGATGACGAGCAATCTTGTGATTGATCATGAAGGTGTCTCATTTTCTGGCAAAGGATATAACTTGATGCCACTTGGCGTTGGTAATGCAGGAGGGTGGGGTATTTCCTTTGAAGAATTGCAATTGAATATCGCTAAGAATGCATTCAAGGATGCCGAAATCAAAGGACAGATTATTTCAGTTCCCATTCAGGATACACTCGATTTTTCTGGAAAAATATTTAGAGAGGAAAGTGCAGGGGATTATGCACTGGATCTTATACCGCTTGAAGATATTGATATCCCATTTCTACATGCCCGGATCGAACCTGATATGGAAAGTCTGGTGTCCATTCGAAAGGAACCTCCGTTTTGTGTTGCGGAATGGAAACCCTATGCCAATATCAATGGCGCGTTGCATGTAACTATGTCAGAAGAATCTTTTGCTCAATTTGGTGGCGTTGGTATAAACCAGAAAATCGAGCAAATAAAAGATTCCTTAAATGCAGATAATGAATTTGTATTTGATTTGCAAGGCGTAGCCATTAAAGGATTTAAAATCAATCATCCAAAACTCCCGGAAAATCGATTTTTTGGAATTGATCGGGTATCACTTTCATCCGGAGGTGTTTCTCTTGCGAATGTGAAATTGTCGGTTGAGGGTGTAGATCTTTTAGAAGGAACGTTCGAATTGGATGGAGATCAAAGTGGACTTGGTCTAGGATTCCATGTGGCACTTGATTCCTTCGGCGTTCGTCCTAAGTTTTGGGCATTGAACGAAAGTGAAAAAGGGGCGGGACCATACAAGCTCGCTAAAATAGAAATTGATGTACCAAAGGTGCCTAAGAAGGCATTCCAATGTGCTTGTGTTCCTGCGCTGATTGGAAGTCATACCCCGGATTACTGCCAGCCACCAATACCTGTTAGACAAGGGGCCGTGTTACAAGTTGATCAGGTTGTTCAGGTGGGTCATTTTGAGATGGAGATCACATCCCTAAATGGCAACAATGGATCAGGTAAAATAGCAATGCCGTTTTTGGGTGGTCAACTCGATGTTGATTTTTCCAATGTGAGCCTGGATGGCAATGGAATGGTAGTGAATGGAATTGTCCAATCCTCCTTCGCTTCTTCATTTGAAGGGTTAAAAGAGGAAGCCTTGACCAATGCGCCAGGTCTATTTGAGATGAAAAGTATAAGTAATGACAATGCATTCCTTAGTGATCTGAAATTACATATGAAAAAGCTTGGGGATCAATTTCAATGTCCTGTTTCCATCAGTAGCAAAGTGCATGAATTAGTACCGATCGATCTTGATGGCAGCTTTGAGTTTATCCTAATGGGGATCAATTTTAGTGCAAAGGAAGCAAAGGTGAATTGCATGGTTATCTTCAAAACACCACACGGCGAAACATTGAAATTTGGACTTGCCGGACTGACGCTTCGGCCGGATGGATTTGACCTCGATGGGTTGAATATATTCCTTGCGGAAGAAGCTATGATTTCTGGTTATGATGGTAAACAAATAAAACTTCTGAAAAGCCAACCGGGAGATCCAGGGAGTGGAAGTTATTTAAGTTTTGATTGTGATGGTTTCAATACTTTTAATCTAAAAGGTATTTACACTTTCGATAAGAAAACTATTTACGCTGCAGCGAATGTGGCAAATCCAGTTGAAGCTCATTTGGATATTGTCTCTAAATATTGGGATGATTTTTATGCTGTGGTGCATATGCCACCATTTGCCATCCCTGGTTTGGAAGGATGGCGATTTGAAGTAGTTGAAGCTACGGCCGATTTTTCTGCCACCAGTAATTTGATGACCATGGTTTTCCCTGGAAGTTATGGGTTAACAAACCCCGGGTGGCAAGGCTTTTTCCTCAATCGGGTGAGCATTACTATGCCTGATGATTTAAAGTTTGGGCGGAAGGAGAATTTGACTTTTGAGACGGAAAACCTACTCATAGATCATTATGGCGTTTCAGGTTCTGTGGTTAGCTATGATGTAGTTTCATTGCCGGCGAAACGCAAAGATCAATGGGCTATCTCGATAAGAGAAATGGAATTAGAATTTCTTAGAAATAGATTTGTAGAAGCTAAAATGCAAGGTTTAATCCAAGGTTCTTCTTTTGAAGGAAAAATAGCATACCAGGGTAGATTGTTTGTAGAGCCAGTCACAGAAGAAACACCTAATGGATTTTATGGTGTTGATTTATCGCCAACCAGTTTTGTCTTTTCTGGGAATAGTATGGTCAATATAACCGCTCAAGCGGGAAGTTTAGTGGCGCTGAGGAAGCGCGCGAAATTGGGATTGGATGGAAGGCAAGTCTTTGTAAACAAAGCACCGGTTTATGAATACAGATCTTTTACTAATGCCAATACCTCTGCAGTAATTGAATTGCCTGCTGATGTATTCAAACCATCATTATTAAAGTATAGGTTCGGGGGATCCTCCTTCTTGCTGGATGCTACAGGGTTTACAAAGTGGCATACGGTCCCAGATAACGGAATTAAAGAAATCCGCATTATTTATCACGACAATCCAGGAAGAGATTCAAAAGGGCATGATCCTTTTTTCCTGATTAGGCCTATATACCCCTCAGCTATTAAGTAGACACAATAAGAAATAAGATGTCAACATTCCCAAGCATTTGCGAGCAGATTTTTTCGATTGCAAACATAGTCTTGCGGGAATGGATTTTTCTTCTTTCTATAGTCTTCATATATTTTTAACATGATAATTGGCAAAATATATAATGGCTTACGTGGTTTAGGCTACGGTTCACTCTTAAGTGTATATTTTGTATTGTCCTGTTTTGGCTCACAAGCATTTACGCAATCAACAGTGACAGCTCGTTTTGCTAATCCTGCTATAGATTGTGATAGTAATCAATATTGTTTGGATGTAGAGTTTATCGCTGATCAGGATAGCCTGATATTATTCGGAATGAATATTCGCTTCTTTTATGATTATAGCGCGATGGTGTTTGATGGCTTTAGGGATTTACAAGAAAGCTACTATTTACAATTTGTTCAAGATACTTTCAGTGAAGAAAATTTTGGGTCCTCTTATTTTGGCTTGCCTGACCCAGGTATTGCTGGTTTTGTGAATGGAGTAATAGGTTTAAGTGAAGGAATCCCTGACACATTATTTCTTGATCCGATAATATGGAAAAAAGTATTTGAGGTTTGTTTTATTATTGAAGAAGCTAGCTTCGATAGTGCTTTTTTCTGCCCTCCCGTGATTTGGGATTTAAGAGAAGATCCAATGGAAGGCGGTTTTCTGGAAGGCGATGATGGGTTAGTGATAACCAGCTTAGCGGATGATGGGAGTTCAGAGGTGGTAATCGAGAATGTATTACAGTATAACTGGGAATACACCGGCGATGGGGAGAACCCACCATTTGGGATGCCAATGGAAGATAATTGTATAGATATTACTTGCCCCCTTTCAATAAATTGTTCATCAGATATTACAATTTCATGTGATTCGCCTATAGAACCTGAATTTACGGGTTACCCAACATCTCGTGATCGGTGTGAAGGAGATTCTACAATTACCTACTTCGATACTGATAGTATTGGGAATTGTCCAAATGCGTACTATATCATTCGTCAATGGGAGGTAACGAATACCTGCATGGAAATAGATTCATGTGTTCAATTGATCACAGTAGTTGACATTACACCCCCAACAATCATATCATGTCCTGAAGATGTTACCATTGAATGTGTAAGTGATTTACCAAATGTTGATTTGGATTTGATTACAGCATCCGATAATTGTGATGGGGAAACGGTTGTCACTTTTGTTGGTGAGGTCGTTAGTAATGAAATATGTATCAACCGATTTACCTTGGCGCGTACATTTATGGCTACAGATGTATGTGGTAATACGTCTACTTGTAACCAAATCATAACTGTATTTGATACTACACCGCCAGTAATTTTGTTTTGCCCTATCGATGTAAGTATTGAATGTGAAGAAAGTTCAGATCCATCAAATACAGGCTTTGCTACAGCGACCGATAATTGTTTTGGATCTACAGGGGTTAGCTATAGCGATATAACAGTTGCAGGACCTAATCCACATGAGGTGACCATTACAAGATCCTGGACAGCTTCGGATGCATGTGGTAATGAAACGAATTGCCTACAAATAATCACAATTTTTGATGACATTCCACCAATGATTACGTTTTGCCCTGCAGATACAATTGGTGAGTGTGATGAAAGCACTGATCCATCGAACACTGGGATGGCAGTGGCAACTGACAATTGTGCTATTTCACTATTAGTCACGTTTAGCGATGTGACCGTGGCAGGTATATGTCCACATGGCTATACAATAACAAGAACCTGGAGTGCAGCAGATGTTTTCGGCAACAGCAGTACATGTGAGCAAATAATTATCGTTGAAGACACGACATCGCCAACTATAACATTTTGTCCTTCTGATATAATCCTGGAGTGTGAGCAAAGCACGGAACCTGCAAATGCTGGAATGGCTTCAGCGACAGACAACTGCGATGGTGCCCCTGATATAACTTTTAGTGATGTTACACTGGCCGGGGCATGTCCACAGGAATACAGCATTTCAAGAACCTGGATAGCTACAGATGTTTGTGGAAATACGGCATTTTGTATTCAGATGATAGCCGTAGACGACAGTACACCACCTACAATTACATCATGTCCAGATGATATTACAATAGAATGCGTCGAAGAACTTCCGGATGTTGACCTGGGGATGGTTATAGCTACGGATAATTGTGGTGGGGAAACTGTGATCACTTTTGTTAGTGAAATAATTAGCAATGAAATTTGTGCTAACCAGTTTACTTTGACACGGACGTTTAAGGCTACTGACTTATGTGGTAATAGCACGACGTGTCATCAGGTTATTTCCATTTTTGACACTATTCCTCCAGTGTTTTTATACTGTCCAATTGATGTGACAATTGAGTGTATTGTAAGCACTGATCCATCGTTTACTGGAATGGCCATCGTAACAGATAATTGTAATGGAGTACCTGAGTTAATTTTTGATGACGTAACAGTTGATGGGCCCAATCCTCATGAGTATACTATTACGAGAATATGGACAGGGACAGATGCGTGCGGAAATGAAGCGAGTTGTATTCAGGTAATAACCATTTATGATTATACATCACCAACAATTACATTTTGCCCTCCAGACATAATAGTTGAATGTAATGAAAGCGTTGACCCAGCGAACACTGGGATGGTTACAGCAACTGATAATTGTGATAATTCGCCGATAGTCACTTTTTACGATGTGACCTTTTCAGGCTCATGTGTAAATGAATACACCATTATTCGATCCTGGACTGCTACAGATATGCTAGGGAATAGTAGTACATGCGAGCAATCAATAAGTGTTGAAGACAACACCTCTCCAATATTCGTTTTGTGTCCAGGTAACATGGTAATTGAATGTGCTGACAGTACGGATCCCATTAATACGGGCATAGCCGAGGCATCAGATAATTGTGATACTTCTCCCATTGTAAGTTTTAGCGATGATCTACTGGCGGGGGCATGTCCTCAGGAATATTTAATATCGAGAACCTGGACTGCAACAGATGCCTGTGGTAATACAGCAGTTTGTATTCAAGTGATTTCAATTGAAGATAGTAGCGCGCCAACATTCATGTTTTGTCCATCGGACCTAACGCTTGAATGTGGCGAAAGCACAGAACCTTCAAATACAGGTATGGCAGTGGCTTCAGATAATTGCGACGGTACGCCTGTACTCAGTTTTAGTGATGTTTCAATTGCTGGATCCTGCCCTCAGGAATATACTATCACAAGAACGTGGACGGCTACAGATGCATGTGGGAATATTGCATTTTGTATGCAGACCATCAGCATAGAAGACCATACCCCTCCAACAATTACATCGTGTCCTGTAAATATTATAATTGAATGTGCCAGTGAACTTCCCGATGTTGATTTGAATATGGTTCTGGCTACGGATAATTGTGGAGGACAAACGGTTATCACTTTGGTCGGTGAAGCCATAAGTAATCAATCTTGTGCTAACCAATTTGTTTTGACCCGTACATTTAGGGCTACTGATATGTGTGGGAATTCAACTACTTGTGACCAGGTTGTCACTGTGTTTGATGGTATAACACCAACGATTATATTTTGCCCTGCGGATGTAACTATTGCGTGCGATGCAAGTACTGATCCATCTAATACTGGCTTTGCTACAGCAATAGATAATTGTGAGGGTGCGCCAATAGTTAGTTTTAACGATATGACCGTTGCTGGCCCCAATCAACAAACGTATGTAATAACCAGATCGTGGACCGCTACAGATATATGTGGGAATGTAGCAAACTGTATTCAAGTCATTTCTGTTTATGATAGTAGTCCGCCTACGATTACATTTTGTCCATCGAATATTGACATTGAGTGTCATGAAAGCACCGATATTTCGAATACCGGTTTGGCTGAAGCATCAGATAATTGCGATAATTCACCGATTATAACATTTAATGATGTCACGATAGCAGGCTTATGTCCACATGGGCATACCATCATAAGAACATGGCATGCTACTGACGAAAGTGGAAGTACCAGCACATGCGAACAAGTTATAAACGTGGAGGATACTACTTCGCCAACATTTATATTTTGTCCTTCGGATATGATATTGGACTGTGGCGAAAACACGGATCCTTCAAATACTGGCATGGGATCAGCATCAGATAATTGCGATAATGTCCCTGTGGTAAATTTTAGCGATAGTACAATTGCCGGATCCTGTCCTCAAGAATATGCAATCACAAGAACGTGGACGGCTACAGATGCATGTGGGAATATAGCAAATTGTATTCAGGTGATTACTATTGAAGACAGTACGCCACCGACCATAACATCTTGCCCTGCAAACGTGACAATAGAATGTGTTGGTGAACTCCCTGATGTTGATTTGACTTTTGTCCTTGCGACCGATAATTGTGGTGGGCAAACAGTTGTCACTTTTATCGGCGAAACTATTAACAATCAATCTTGTGCTAACCAATTTACAATGACCCGTACATTTATGGCTACAGACCTGTGTGGGAATTCAACGACTTGTAATCAAACTATCGAAGTATTTGATAGTATACCTCCGACGATAATATTCTGTCCATTAGATGTAGCGATTGCGTGTGATGAAAGTACAGACCCAATGAATACCGGTTTGGCAACCGGTTCTGATAATTGTGTTGGAACGCCAGTTATTAGTTACAGTGATATCATCGTGGCCGGGAGCAATGATCAGGAGTATACCATTACGAGAACATGGTTTGCCACAGATGAATGTGGGAATGAAATTAATTGTGTCCAAATAATTACTGTATTTGATTCAGCATCGCCAATAATTACTTTTTGCCCTCCAGATGTCTTTATTGAATGTAATGAAAGCAGTGATCCTTCGAATACCGGTCTGGCAGTAGCTTCTGATAATTGTGATGCTTCGCCGGTTATGACATTTAGTGATGTCACATTAGCAGGCTTATGTTCGCAAGGATATACAATCACAAGAACATGGCGGGCAACTGACGCAAGTGGAAATAGCAGTACCTGTGAACAAATTATTACTGTTGACGATACAATTGGGCCAACCTTCACTTTTTGCCCTTCTGATGTAATCATTGCTTGCGAAGAAAGCACAGACCCCTCCAACACAGGCTTTGCTATTGCATCAGATAATTGCGATGGTATGCCTGTGGTAAGTTCTAGCGATATTTCACTCGCAGGATCATGCCCTTCGGAATACACAATAACAAGGACCTGGACAACAACAGATGCATGTGGGAATACATCGAGTTGTATTCAGTTGATTACGATTGAAGATGGTACCCCACCAATATTCGTATCCTGTCCTGCCAATGTGACCGTAGAATGTGCAAGTGAACTACCTATTGTTGATTTAAATTTAGCTCTGGCGACCGATAATTGTGGAGGACAAACAGTAATTACATTTGTCGGTGAAGTTATTAGTGACCAAACTTGTGCTAACCAATTTACCTTGATTCGGACATTTAAGGCTACTGACCTCTGTGGAAACATGTCCACTTGTAATCAAACTATTGTTGTTTTTGATAGTACACCTCCTTCGATTTTATTCTGTCCTGTAGATGTAGCGGTTTCTTGTGATGAAAGCACGGATCCATCGAATACAGGATTTGCAACTGCTTCTGATAATTGTTTGGGCGCGCCAATAGTTAGTTATAGTGATGTTACGATTGGTGAGGCCAATCAACAAGAATATGCAATTACCCGGACATGGACCGCTACTGATGTCTGTGGTAATACAAGTAATTGTATACAAGTAATAACGGTATATGATGGTACACCACCAATGATTAGCCTTTGTCCTCCTGATCTACAGATTTCGTGTAATGAAAGCACTGATCCATTATTTACTGGTTTGGCAGAAGCCATTGATAATTGCGATAATGCACCAATAATATCCTATAGTGATATCGGTATTACAGGCAGTTGTCTGAATGGATTTACTTTAGTCAGAACATGGATGGCGACAGATGCATCAGGGAATAGTACTACTTGTGAACAATTGATTGTCGTTGATGACACAACGCCACCTTCATTTGTTTTTTGTCCAACAGATATAATGATTCAATGTGATGAAAGCACTGACCCTGCAAATACCGGATTCCCATCAGTTACGGATAACTGTGATAATTCACCGGAAATCGATTTTAATGATGCAGTAGTGCCAGGGTCCTGTTCACAGGAATATGCAATAACAAGGATTTGGACAGCCACCGATGCATGTGGGAATACAACAAGCTGTATGCAGGTAATTGTTATTGAAGACAGTACGCCGCCAACTATACTATCATGTCCTGCTGACATTGTTATTGATTGCGTGAGTGATTTACCTGATATTGATTTAGATCTAATCGTGGCATCGGATAATTGTGGAGGGCAAACGGTTATCACTTTTATCAGCGAAACAATTAGTAATCAATCGTGTGCTAACCAATTTACGTTGACGCGCACATTTGAGGCTTCCGACCCGTGTGGAAATGCAACTACCTGCCAACAGTTAATCATGATAATTGATAGCTTAGCACCAAGTGTTGGGAATCTACCTGATATTACAGTGGAATGTGCAGATTTGGTGCCATTGCCAAATCCCAATGAAGTAGAATCTATTGATGGCTGTGGTGGTGTAACAAGTACTTTTTTTCTTGAAGACCTAGTGAGCGATTCTATTTGCGCTAATCGTTATACTATTACACGGACATATCAGACAGCTGATGAATGTGGAAATACAACTACAAGCACTTATAGGATAAAGGTCAATGATGCGATAGCGCCGATCATACATGTATGGCCTCTCCCGAGAAAAATTATAGGATGTGATACGGAATCAATAACGGACCCACCATTTTCTGCTGTATCCTCATTAGCAAGCGAGGCAATTTTTGAAAATGGAATAAACTTAGGTGAAGCCTCAGATCCATGTGGAATAGTATCAGTCTCATATATTGATGATGTATCAGGAACTTGTCCCATAATTGTGACCCGGACCTGGACTTTGACTGATGCTTGTAATCAATCGGCCACTTGTGTTCAAATAATTACGGTTAACAGTAAAGATCCCCCATCCATATCGGTGTGTGCAATTGAGCGAAACTATAATGACTGTGAATTAGAATCAATAACAGATCCTGTATTTTCTCCAGTTGTGGCTCGCTCCAGTACAACAGTCTTTGGGAACGCAAATAATCAAGGGGTTGTAAATGCTTCATGTGAGATAACAGAAGTAGTATATATAGATGTCGAAGTTGGTTGGTGCCCTACTGTTGTCTCGCGATTATGGACATTTAGTGATGCATGCGGGAATTCGGCTTCCTGCCAGCAGTTAATAACGTTATGCCCTGTGCCGGATGGGGCGAATGCGGGACCGGATCAATCGCTTTGTACTAAGTCAATGACTACATTAGACGGGGATTTACCATTAGTTGGAAGTGGTTTGTGGTCCATAGTAGAGGGAACGGCAAATATTGCCGAGCCTAATTCCCCAACTTCACAAGTTACAGGCTTGTTACCAAATGCTAGTGTGACCCTCGCATGGACCGTTTCGAATGGTCATTGCCCGGTTCGTGTAGATGAAATTGTTATCACTAACGTGGATTCAGTCTCAATTGCTAATGCTGGTCCAGATCAAACGGTATGTGATACTAGTTTTTCACTTTTTGCTGAAACCCCTTTGGTCGGCATTGGAGAATGGTCATTGTTGAAGGGTGGTGGTGTAATCGCTAATTCACTTGACCCTAATTCGCATTTATTAAATGCTCCTTACGGAACTGAAATTGCGCTTTTATGGACAGTAAGTAATGGAGCGTGTCCATCGGATTCTGATACTGTGTTAATTCATACGGTAGTTCAATTGGAAACCCCTAATGCAGGATCAGATAAGGTCCTTTGTGATCTTCCTTATATTTTTCTTGATGGTACATTTCCTGGCCCGGGAAGAGCTGAAGGGGAATGGACATTGTTTTCGGGGGAGGGAGAAATAGAAAATTTAAATGACCCTTTTACGAAAGTATCAAATCTAGGGGTTGGAAATAATATATTTATATGGACAGTCTCTAATGGACTCTGCCCTCCGCAAAGAGATACCATATCGTTATTTAACACTGGGGAGCAAGGTGTGCAAGCGAATTTTCTAATTAGTCAGGAGGGCTGCACAAATAAAGATATCTACATATTTGATATCTCCGATAATGGAAATATGCCAAGTGAATATTTTTATGATTTCGGGGATAATACTACAAGTACTGAGCGCGATCCAATTCATCAATATACATCTAGTGGAGAATATACAGTGACTATGATTACTTCTCTTGGCGATTGTTCAAGTCTCCCTGTATCTAAGAAAATAAGAATATCAGACTGCATTGTAAATGAACCTACAATTACAAGTAGTAGAAAGATTCTTTATGCAAATGTTTTCCCTAATCCATCATTGAGTGATTTTCAGGTGTTAGTGCGTTTGGAACACGAAGATGACGTTGATATAAGTTTATACAATGCTATTGGGCAACTAAAAGAAAGAAAAGAAATGAATGAAGAGCAAGAGATATTGACTGCTTTTTCAGTTGATGGACCCGGATTTTATTTTTTCAGATTGCGGGTAGAAGATGAAATATTGATTTTCAAAGTATTAAAGTTGTAGAAATAGTGTTTATTATAAGCAATATTAGGCATTTAAGTGGGTTATGCGGTTTTTTAAAAAGTATCTTGCCTTCTTGATTAAATGATTGTATTTGAAGAGTTTAGAACGATATTTGTAATACTTAATTTATCTTTCAGACCTTATTCAAGACATTGAAATATTCATCATTAGTTAAAAGCTAAGGATTGAACATTAATAATTTAAATAAATGAAGTTTAGCCTGAATATTATTTTGTTGGTTTTAGCAGCATTTGATTTTTCTTATGCAAATGGAGATGTGCTTAATAGGGCAGAAAATTTATTATTGCCCAATGACATATTTGAAGAGTCAAGAGTAAATGCTTCCTTCAGCGTAAAGAAAAATGATTCGCAAGCACTGGTTAACATAATGGCACCTCCCACTAATGATGATCTATGTGATGCGATATCACTCACTGTAGGTGCTCCATGCGTAGGGTATGCTTACACGACAATCGATGCCACAGAAGAACCGGATGAATACTATTGTTCTGATACGCCTGATAAATCCGTTTGGTTCTCCTTTGTTGCTCCCCCTAGTGGAGCTGTATATATCACTACCACGCGGGAATTTCCAGGCTCAATATCATTAACCCGAATGGTGTATGAGGAAGATGGTTCTTTTGATTGCAGTGATTTAACTACCATTTTGGACATTGAATGTAATTACGATAATGGATGGTCAGATACCTTGCCAGTGTGTTTCCTAGACCCTGCGGCCACGTATTACGTTCAAATCTATGGGTGGCCTGACCCACACGAATCAAATTTTTGTATTGAGATAATTGAAGAAGACCCATATGCAGGACCTGATCAGGAACTGTGTAATCAAACGTCTACAACACTTGCTGGAAGTGACGAAATTTATTTTATTCAATTTTGGGATGTTATTTCAGGCACAGCGACAATTGAGTCGAACGCAGGGACAACAAATGTGACCGATCTGATCCCAGGGTCTTCTGTAACCATTAGAAGAGGGTTTGGATGTATTGAATCTGATTTTTGGACAGATACCATGACTATTACGAATTACCTTGGTACAGATGTCCCAAATGCAGGGGTAGATCAGGAACTTTGTGATGTCACCACGACAACATTATTTGGAAATCCTCCGGATATTGGAACACCCTTATGGACCATACTGAGTGGAACAGCCACATTGTCAGATCCAGGGGCACCACACCCTGATATTACTGGACTTTTGATTGGTTCAACGGTTATTTTTGAATATTCCTTTACAAATGGCGTATGCATTCAGCGAGATACAATGTCCGTTACGGTATACGAAATGCCCGTTGCAATGGCCGGTGATGACCAGTATATATGTGATCCGCCTTCCACAACACTAGAGGCAACAGACCCACCAATTGGTACAGGTATGTGGTCAGTAGGATCGGGATCTGCAACAATCAACGATCCCACATCTCCTACATCTGTACTAACCGACCTAACAATTCCTTTTTCATTTACAAATTTGTTTTGGGCAGTGACAAACGGTGCTTGCTTAGATGCTGATGCGGTGGCTATCTATAATCATTACATCCCTGTTGTAGATGCAGGGCCTGATCAGGAATTGTGTAATGAAACTTCTACTTTTCTAATGGGAAGTGAATTAGATGATGATGGCGAAGGAAATTTCGAAGAAGGTTTGTGGACTATTAATAGTGGTTCATGTACGTTTGCTGATCCAACGCTAAATACAACTGAAATAACTGACCTGGTGCCAGGTGTTGTTGAGTTAGTCTGGACGGTTACGTCTAATACTGGATTTTGTACAAATGCTGATACAGTGATTATTACTGTTTATGAACTGCCGACAACAGCAGATGCCGGAAGTGATCAAACGCTATGTGCCTCATCCCCAATGACCACCCTTGAAGGAAATAGTCCTGTAGTTGGTACTGGGGTTTGGACCATTATAGATGGTGTAGCAACGATCACCGATCCGTCATCTCCGACTACTACGGTAACAGATATTGATCCTGAAGTATTGCTCATTCTCGAATGGGCCATCAGCAACGGGACTTGCCCCGAATCAGTTGATGAAGTAATCATATTCTTTGATGAAGCACCAACTATATCAAATGCTGGTCCTGATCAAATGTTATGCGCCTCAACGACAATGACCACGCTTGAAGGAAATAGTCCAATGGTAGGGACAGGACTATGGACCATTATAGATGGCGTAGCAACGATTACAGATGCATCCTCTCCAACCACCACGGTAACAGATATTCAAACCGATGT
>JBBKWA010000111.1:0-6725 GCA_037968695.1 Saprospiraceae bacterium | reverse complement strand
GTTTTACTATTATTTAGAATAGTATTCTTATGTTTGCGTTCGAATTACTATTAAACTAAAAAACTAAACCTATGAAAACTAGTTTGTTTTCTACTCTAAAAAGCGATATACCCGCTAGTATTGTTGTCTTCTTTGTTGCCCTACCACTTTGTTTGGGCATTGCCCTGGCCAGTGGAGCGCCCCTTTTCTCAGGACTGATTGCCGGGATTGTCGGTGGAATTGTTGTTGGCGCCCTTAGTGGTTCAAAGATTGGGGTGAGTGGGCCGGCTGCAGGATTAGCCGCAATTGTATTAACATCTATTGCCACCCTTGGCAGTTATGAAAACTTCCTTGTTGCTGTGGTATTGGGTGGCGTTATTCAGGTGATTTTCGGTGTATTAAGAGCCGGTGTAATCGGATACTACTTCCCTTCCTCAGTGATCAAAGGCATGTTGACCGGTATAGGTATTATCATTATTCTCAAGCAAATCCCTCACTTCTTTGGCTATGATGCCGACCCGGAAGGTGACTTTGCTTTTTTACAAATCGATGGAGAAAATACATTCTCTGAAATCTTTAAGGCATTAGATTTCATCCACCCGGGCTCTGCTATAATAGGCATCGTTGGCTTACTCATCCTACTTCTCTGGGACAAAGTACTGTCCAAAAAAGCCAGGATATTCCAAATCATTCAGGGACCATTAGTTGCTGTAGCTGCCGGAATCATATTTTATATTATTGCAGGTAACAGCGAAACCCTGGCAATAAGCCCATCGCACCTTGTTAGAGTCCCCGTTCCGGAAGATGCTTCTTCTTTTTTTGGCCAATTCATTTTCCCAAACTTTAGCATTCTTGGGAATCATGAGGTATGGATCGTCGCATTCACCATCGCCTTAGTAGCAAGTCTTGAGACCCTGCTCTGTGTAGAAGCAACAGACAAGCTCGACCCGCATAAAAATGTAACCCCCACCAATAGAGAGCTTTTCGCTCAGGGAACAGGCAACATTGTTTCCGGATTAATTGGTGGCCTACCTATTACCCAAGTAATCGTAAGAAGTTCAGCGAACATTCAATCCGGTGCACGAAGTAAACTTTCTTCAATCATACACGGAATTCTCCTTCTCATTTCAATCCTACTAATTCCAAAATTGCTCACCCTGCTCCCATTATCTGTGCTTGCTGCAGTTCTGTTGATTGTAGGATACAAACTAGCCAAACCAGAACTTTTCAAAAAAATGTATGCCCTGGGATGGAAACAATTTGTTCCGTTCGTCGTGACCGTACTAGGCATCATTTTCATAGACTTGCTTTATGGCATTGGATTAGGCCTGGCTGTAGGTATCGTGGTCATCCTCATAAATAGTTTTCAAAATTCCCACTTCTTACACAAGGAGGGCGAAGATATCGATGACAATACAATAAAAATGACCCTCGCTGAAGAAGTAACGTTCTTTAACAAAGGAGCCATTCTAAAAGAGCTTGACAATATTCCTGAAGATTCATTTTTAGAACTTGACATTAGGAATACCCGATATCTGGATTATGATATCGTTGAAATCCTTGAAGATTTTGCCCTTAAAGCGAAAGAAAGAAACATCTCCATAAAACTTATTTACTCACGCGGAACTGTTGAAAACCCGCCAAGCTATATTGAGTTTTTTAAACTACTCGCTCCAACTACATAAAAACCATTATTCACGTATAAAAACTTATCAATTATGAAAGCACATACAAGAGAAACGCAGTCGACTATGACACCTCAAAAGTCATTGACCTATTTGAAAGAAGGGAACCTGCGGTTTCAAAACAACCTTAGAGCCAATAGAAATCTATTGCAACAAGTAAACGACACAGTGGATGGTCAATTTCCGTTCGCAACAGTACTTAGCTGTATTGACTCCAGAGCTTCTGCAGAATTAATTTTTGATCAAGGCCTTGGTGATATCTTTAGCATCCGTATAGCAGGCAATTTTGCTAACACAGATATTTTGGGAAGCATGGAATTTGCTTGCAAATTAGCTGGAACAAAATTAGTGGTCGTTCTTGGGCATACCGCCTGTGGAGCTGTAAAAGGAGCTTGTGACAATGCAGAACTAGGAAACTTAACCAGCATGTTGGCAAAAATAAAGCCAGCGGTAAATGCAGTAACTTTACCAAAAGAGGCAAGCCAGAGAAACTCATCCAATACTGAATTCGTCAATAACGTGGCAGAAAAAAATGTTTTGTTGACGATTGATAGGATCCTAAACGAAAGTGATGTGTTGGCTGAAATGCATAAAAAAGGAGAAATTAACATCGTTGGTGCTATGTATGACATTTCAACGGGTTCCGTTACCTTTTATGATTAAAATAATAATATTGCTTGATGATTACGAATAACTTAAAAAAGAATGTACGCCTGGTAGCACTACTATTCGCAGTAGTGCTACCGTCTTTAGCACAAAGCCAGGACAGTGACTTTGGCAACTGGTTGATCTATATTGGCAACAAGAAAATCAATGAGAAGTGGAATATCCACAACGAAGTACAATACAGAAGCTATAATGCTTTCAGCGATCTCGAACAGTTGCTCCTGCGAACAGGTTTGGGATATACATTTAATGATGGAAAAAACAATGCATTATTAGGATATGGGTACATCCTTTCAGAAAATTACACTCAAAATAGCGAGGAGAAAGTTACCGTTAATGAAAATAGAATTTTCCAGCAATTTACTATAAAAGAAAATATAGGAACTGTAAAACTACTCCATCGTTATCGCTTCGAACAACGATTCGTAGAAAGTGATTTCAAATTGCGCCTTAGATATTTTCTGGCGATTAATTTTCCTATCATAAATGCAGAGCAGGAGAAAAACATGATTTACCTTTCTGCCTACAATGAGATCTTCCTAAATACAACATCATCCGTTTTTGACAGAAACAGACTTTATGGGGGCTTAGGCTACACCTTAAACAAAAACACAAGATTTGAATTAGGGTATATGAATCAGTTTTTTGAAAACGGCAGCCGCGACCAATTGAATATCGTGGCCTTTGTTACATTCTAATAAGGAAAGGAGCTCCCCCTTAGATAATAATTTGGGTATCATTGTACATCGTTCGCTCTTACAACATTTAGCGAATCGAATTGTATTCATTCTATGAACACCCAATCAGTGAAAACATCCCCAGCATCTCCATTAACCTTTCCTTGTGGAGCGATCATGAAAAACAGATTCATGCTGGCGCCTATGACGAATACGCAGAGTCATGAAGACGGTAGCTTATCTGAGGATGAATTCCGATGGTTGTCAATGAGAGCAGAAGGACAATTTGGTTTGGTGATGACTTGCGCTTCACATGTTCAGGAGATTGGCAAAGGGTTTCCCGGACAGTTAGGCATCTTTGGTGATCAACATATCCAGGGGCATCAAAAGTTAAGTGCTGAAATACAATCTTATGGCAGCCTTGCCTTGATTCAACTACATCATGCCGGCATGCGATCTCCTGCTGAGCTGATCGGACAAGCGCCTGTCTGCCCTTCATCAAATGAAAAACATGAAGCCCGTGCTTTATCGATTGAAGAGGTATATCAGCTAAGAGATGATTTTATTAGTGCAGCTGTTCGTGCGCAGACTTGTGGATATAATGGAGTAGAGATACACGGAGCACATGGTTATATTATAGCGCAGTTTCTCAGCGCGGAGGTGAATGTCAGAACAGATGAATATGGTGGAAGCCTGGACAATAGAGCTCGTTTACTAAACGAGATTGTTGATGGTGTGCGAATAGCTTGTGGACCTGATTTTATATTAGGGGTGAGGCTATCTCCTGAACGATTTGGCATGCATCTTCCTGAAATAAAGGAATTGAGCCAGCAATTAATTGATGGCGGCAAAATCGATTTCCTTGACATCTCTTTGTGGGATAGTTTTAAAGACCCTGGAGACGAAGCTTTCAAATCGCAATCCCTATTGCAACATTTCACTGCCCTTGATTTCAAGAATGTGAAATTAACGGTTGCAGGAAAAATTCAGAGCGGAAAAGATGTCAGAAAAATTTTGGATGAAGGAGTTGACTTTGTTTCGGTTGGGCGTTCTGGTGTTCTGCATCATGACTTTCCCAAACGTGTGATGGACGATCCTGATTTTGAGCCCATGCCCACGCCTGTTTCAAAAGCGTATCTAAGAAAAGAAGGTCTGGGGGAGGATTTTATTAAGTATATGCACAGATGGCCTGATTTTGTGGAGGACAAATTATGACCTCCGAGAGTGGAGCTGGGGGGAATTGAACCCCCGTCCAGCTAACGACTACATTAGCTTTCTACATGCTTATTTGAAGTTCTGGTTTAAAAACGCATCAAGTACTCCAACGACGCGATACGCTCCGATTCCTTTTAATTGTCGGCCTTAGGTCAGGACGGTCCCTTGGCGTAATCTGCATTTAGTTATGTGCGGAAGAATTTGTAGCAGATATCAATCCAGCGGCACAAAGGCACTCTAATTACCTAGAATTAGGCTGCCAAAGCGAAATTACGATCGCTAATTATTGGTTGATGATCATTTGGTACGAGGTGAACCACCATTCCCCGGCATGCTTACTAACATATGAACATTACTGTCGATTCCTGTCAGCCCCATTTATTTCAAATAACTATCCTCTATAACAAGGGATGCAAAGGTAAAGTTTCCGGGGGATTTGGAGTAGCAGGTGACAAAGCACCTGCTACCCCTGGATTTTTGATTTGTTTCTTCTGTCTTTTTGGTTTTTTCTATCTGTTTCATGATTATGTAATGTCCGTTGATCCGTTCTTTTTTCTTGTCCTGTAGCTGCTAATGCTGCAGGATCCAGGAAAAAGAACCAATCCGGTTGTTGATGAAATCTACAAAATCTGTGTAACCCTTTAATCTCACTTAGCGGGAGTGATTCAGACATTGAGTGAATATGAGCTGCACTGCAAGTGTCGCACACCCTCAAAACACAAGCGGCCCGGCAGGTGTGCCACACTACCCTTCGCCCAAATCATTTAGTGATTTAGTGATGAGTGATAGGTGATGGTGTGATTTCCACTACACCTTTTATCCTCATTTTTCGCTCTTCTGCCTATTCCTTCCCGCTGAACCGTGGGACTGCCTTCCGCTTAGGCGGAACCCCACACCCTTAAAGCTGAATTATGATATCATTAGATGTATGAGCCGCGCTGCATGTGTCGCACACCCTCAAAAACACAAGCGGGCCGGCAGGTGTGCCACACTACCCTCGCTTTCTGCCTCCCGATTCCCGTCCCGATCCCGTCCCGATTGATCGGGATCGGGACGGGAGCCTTTCTTCCCTTTTGGTGAGCGGTGAGCGGTGAGCGGTGAGCGGTGAGCGGGAAAATAGTTTATTTTCTTTGTGCCTTTCTGCTTTTTTCTCTCCCGCTGAGCATCCGCCTCAGGCGGATGGCGGGATCTCCGCTTCGCTCCGATTTTCTCTCTTCGTTTTTCGCTTTTCACTCTTTTCCTTTCTGCTCTATGCTCTTCGTCCTATGCCCATAGCCTTTTCGTATCTTGCGCCAGAATCAACTTTACAGTAAATATGAACGATGCTATCCGCAACCAGTTTCCTTCTTTAAAACGGATGGTCAACGGGCGGCCGATTGTCCATTTCGATGGCCCGGCAGGAACACAAGTCCCACAATCTGTCATCGATGCCATGGTACAGGTCTATTCCAATAGCAATGCCAATTCACATGGCCTTTTCGTCACTGCTCAGGAAACAGACCAGTTAATCCACCATTGCCGATCACAAGTAGCCGCATTACTCGGCGCAGAAGGTCCGGAGACGATTTCTTTTGGCGCCAATATGACCAGCCTCAATTTTGCGCTGGCCAATGCACTGACCCGTTCACTGCAACCTGGAGATGAAATACTCATCACCCAGCTGGACCACGAAGCAAACCGTGGACCATGGCTCAGCCAAAGAAGACACGGCATCATCGTTCGCGAAGTTGGCTTGGAAGAAGATGGTAGCCTGGATTATGCGGATATGGAGAAAAAAATCAACGAGCGCACCAGAGTAGTCGCCATAGGGCTGGCATCAAATATCTTTGGTACCGTTAATGAGATCGATCGTGTGCGACAATTAGCTTACGAGGTTGGTGCTTTGTTGGTCGTGGATAGTGTGCATTATGTTCCCCATTTGCTATCTGATGTTCAAGCTTTAGATTGCGATTTCCTTCTTTGCTCAGCATATAAATTTTATGGACCCCACATCGGTCTGCTTTATTCCCGACCAGGCGCACTGGATAGCATCAATCCGGACAGACTTCGCGTTCAGAAACAACATGCACCTTATCGGATTGAAAGAGGCACACAAAACCATGCTGCCTTAGCTGGTGTATCTGCCGCAGTTGATTTTATGGCCTCCATCGGTAATGGCAACTCTCTCCGAGAAAGAATTATTGACAGCATGTCGGCAATTCAAACGCATGAACGAGGTCTTGCACAACAACTTTACTTAGGACTGAGAGATCTTGAAGGTGTAGATATCTATGGTCCTCCACTGAAAGAAACACAACGCGCTCCTACTATCTCCTTTACAATAGAAAACAAACGCCCTGAAGACGTCTGCAAATTTCTCGCAGAGCATTCTATTTGCGCCTGGGATGGACACTTCTATGCCAAGCGCGCAGTTGAAGTTTTGGACCTAATGGAAGTAGGAGGCGTCACCCGCATGGGCATTGCTGTCTACAACGTAGAAGAAGAAGTGGATTACGCCATTTCC
>JBBKWA010000110.1:0-9907 GCA_037968695.1 Saprospiraceae bacterium | reverse complement strand
GGAGTTTGCTCCTGCAACTTGCGTCCAGGTGATGAGTGAAAATCAAATTATCTCCTGAACACCTGTCTTCGTAATTATTTAATTCGTAATTCTAAAAGTCTGAAGTCTGGCGTCTGCCTTCTGGCATCTCAAAACCGTAATTCCCTCAAATTGTAATTCTTAATTTTCTCGATCTGGCAACTTCCTGACGTTGCATAAATATGCGGATAGTGCCTGGGCCAGCGTGATTTTGGTATTTTAGGGGAATAAACACTAACTGGAATTGCCCTCTTGATTTTTAAGTTAAACAGTATAAATTCTAATATAGCTATATGCTTCAATCATACGCTCTGATTTTTGGATTGGCTGCCCTGCTGAGTATTGTCAATTATAAATGGCTAAAACTTCCATCAACCATTGGTGTCATGATCCTCAGTGTGATCACGGTCGGTGGACTTTATTTGGTGGAGCCTATAATTCCTGATTTGTTTCAACAGTTTTGTGATGTTGTTTATGAAGCAGATTTTGAGCACTTGCTTTTTGATGGGTTATTGAGCTTTTTACTTTTTGCCGGAGCACTTCATATTAATATTAAGGAACTCTCCAAAGAACGTTGGTCCGTGCTCATTTTTGCTTCCATAGGCGTATTGCTTTCTACTATTTTAGTAGGTGGTGGTATAAAGCTTTTAGCTATTTTGATTGGATTGGATTTGCCATTGATTTATTGCTTTTTGTTTGGGGCTTTAATCTCCCCAACAGATCCTATTGCGGTCATCTCCATTCTAAAAGAGTCAAAAATCGATAAAAGACTTCAACTCAAGATTGAAGGGGAATCGCTTTTTAATGATGGTGTTGGCGTTGTTGTTTTTTCTGGCATATTATTATTTATGCCGATGGCCGGTCAGATAGAATCCGGTGATATTTCAGCGCAGATCCGATTGTTGTTTTTTGGCGAAGCGATAGGCGGAATAGCGTTTGGCATTGCACTTGGTTTTGTTGGTTATTATTTGATTCGATCCGTTTTTGAAAATGCACAATTGGTAGTGCTGTTAAGCCTTGCCGTTGTGATTACAGGTTCTGCTATTGCACATATGCTTCATGTCTCAGTTCCATTGGCCATGGTCGTATGCGGTTTAATCATCGGAACAAACCTCGATGTGAATCATGAAATGGGTTCTAAGTCTAAAAATCTGCTTAATGAAGTTTGGGAAGTTATTGATCAGGTATTGAACGGCGTTTTGTTTGTCATGATAGGCCTGGCTTTGCACCTGATCAATTTTGAATCCCATTTTTTGATGCTTGCCGTTGGGGCTATTTTTATCGTAATCGCTGCGCGATTTATGACCATTTATTCCACTTACTCTTTCTTGCACCATACTGAAGCCAATCCGCTCAACACTGTAAAGATATTAACGTGGGGTGGGCTGCGTGGTGGAATATCAATTGCACTAGCCTTAAGTCTTGGAGAATATCCATTTGGAGACGGACTTATTTTAATGACTTATATTGTTGTTCTCTTTTCAATAGTCGTACAAGGCCTAACCATAAGCCGTGTAGTCAAATCGCTTGGAAACTAAAATAGTATATCCTTGGAAATTAATTTCAAAGCACTCGGTGAAAGTGAATTACTAGCCATCATTGAGCATCCGGATAATCGTGGAACTGTCATCGGTGCGCAAGCAAAGTTTGAGCTTGAGTCAAGAGCACTGGCGATAGAAGAGATCTATAGATTGGCAATTGCTATTAATGAGTCAATTGCTTACAAACGAATTACTGGGCAGGATTTAACTGATAACAATGTCTCCATGCATGAGAGTCACTTTCTTGACAAGGACGAAATCAGACAAATTTATATCGAGCAATTGGAAAAATACATCATGTATAAGGATCAGTTTCGATTTGATGTCTGGTCATATGCTATTGGAGGGATTTAAAACAAAGAGCGCATTAAAAGTCTATCCATTTAGACCTTTATTTACTATCGATGATGGTTTGCAGTAAACCATTCCGAAATTTGTCATCTATGAGCTGCCAAAACATAATCCCGCCAAGCTGATGGTCTTTAGCATATCTTGTTTTAAGCGAAATGGAGCGTATGTCATCATAGCTAGCGAGAAGCTGCCTTTCTAGATTTACGGCATATGGTGCTTCCGCCTTACTATCCCAAAATTTTTCGAATCCATTTTCGATAGACAGAGAGTCTGCTGCATGTTTGTAGGAAAAGCTATGGGAGAATTTACATGGCATATAAAGATCTACCTTGCTACCATCTTCAATCTTAAAAAATCGACCGTAAATGGCAGCACCAATAACGATTTGTTCTGAAGGTACGCCGGCGGCTAAAAGTAGTTGAACAGCATGATCTGTTGATTCCGTTTGCTGGTCAGTGGAATAGAGCGGGGTATGGTGCCCACTCGTAACACTGTATCCATGGACCAGGTCATAGGTCATGACATTGATGAAATCAGTGTACTTCACTACCTTTTTCCATTCAATAGATTTTGCGATATAATCAGTAAACCCTCCAGCAGCAAAACTAATCTGAAATGATTTGCCATTGATTTTTCTTAACACCTTTACTAAGTCCGTAAAATTCACCCGATCTGCTTCACGGTAGTTGTGTCCGGGAAAACCTTTTATAGCCGGATATTCCCAGTCCAGGTCAATACCATCTGTTTTAAAGTAGGTGGTTAATTCTCTAACAGATTCAGCAAATTCCTGACGACCAAGTTTTGTATTAAAAACGTCCGAACACGTTTTACATCCGCTCCATCCACCAAGCGATAACAGCACCTTTAATTCAGGGTTTGTGGCTTTTCTTTGAACCATATTCTGAATCGTAGCACTATCCTGCGCACTGCCAATAGACAAACGATTACCTTTCAAATGACCAAAGCAGAAAATAATGTGTGTGAGTTGGTCAGTTTCGAAGCTATCGACAAGATGTGTCGGTCCGGCATAATAGCCAATGACCCGAAATTTTGAATTTTGTGCCAAAAGTGAAACGGGTATTACCGTACACATAAAAAGAGATAAAAGTAAGCATGGCTTGATATTCCGCACGAGTTTTAATTTTCTGTTGATTTAATGATGAATCAATGTTGCTACTTGAATAGTATTTCCCTGATGGACGCGAATCGTATAGGCGCCTTGCGGTAAAATAGCAATATCAATTTTGTATTGATTTCTTTGCTGAATCACGGTTTTGCCCTGGACATCTATTACTTTGACATCAAATTCACCTTCATTATCGCTTAGCTTAATTATAACAAAATCACTGGCCGGATTTGGGTACAACGCAAGAGGATCAATCGCAAGATCTATATTCTTGATTCCTGTTAAATTACCCATATAGCGCAAGGCATAACTATTAGCTGAAACCTGTTGGCCTTCAGCCATTCCGCCAACAATATATTTTAGTGAATCGCTGACACTAGCTAATCCTCTCAGATCCATAGGAAACTGATTTAAGGTGTCCACAGTGGAAATGCCTGTGGTGGCATCATACCAAAGGCATCTTTTCAAAGGAGGGACTCCGCCACTTCCATTATATGCTATGCCATCATAGTTGTATGATGACGAACTTCCACCAATCCAACATATTTGATGATCAACTACGGCACATGCACTGCGATATCCTCTTTCATCAGAATTCGGAATAGAATGTTCCCAGGTGATCGCTGTGGGGATGTCCTTATTAATTACGCCTTTGCGTAAAATCTTTTGAGCGGGGAAATTTCCTGCTGCAGATGCGCCGCCAAAATAATAGATCGTATCTCCAATGATATTCCCTGAAGCACCGAAGGCTTTATAGATATTATTATCCGTAACCGGCGATCCCTCGGCCCAGGAGTCATTTTGGGGATTATAAATTTGTACATTAGGTACATTGGTGTTATTGCTCCAACCTGTAATAAGGTAAATCAAGCTATCTCGCCATACGCATTGCACCTGATCATCGATCGCAACAGGAATATCAGTTGCATCAGCCATAAATGTATTTGTGCTAATTCGATAGCGATGCATTTTTGAAGAAGAGATTTCATTACCATTAGACATGACATGATACCCGCCAGCGATATAGATAATGTCTCCAATGCGCGATGCAGCAGCAGCTATTTTTCCAATCGGATCGGGTAAGTCAGGGATTTGTAACCAACTATTTGTAACTGTATTCAGTCGATAACTTCGATTGTGGATGCCAGAATAAATTTTGGTAGTGTCAATTCCACCGAATGTGAATACGAATGCCGTATCATTAATAAATCCTTCGCAAACCGCATTGTTGGAGACTGGTTCAGGGATAGGGGCTAGCGTGGTAACCTGCCATGTCTGAGAGAAGATAAGCGATGGACAGATGCTAATAAAGTAAAAGATAAGAATTCGCATAGAGCTGTTTTATATTTTCTCTGGCAATATAGCGCTTTAGAATATTGTGCTATTGCTTTAAGATAATGCAAACTTATGTGGGTATTATTTCGAAGATACTGCATCATTTATCAAGTTGTTGAAATGCCATAAGTAAATCATTGCCACCGAACAATAGGGTGAATATCGCTTTCGATATTTTTCGAATGTCGCTTTATTCATGTCGCTTAGCTTATGTAGGGAAGCGAGATTACGCCTAATGACAAGATCATTATAGCTGAAGATGTTCGGACGTAGAAGCGAATGCAATAGGATCATTTCAGCGGTCCAGACACCGATACCGGGCAGTGCAGTGAGCTTAGTGATTACTTCTTGATCATCCAGTGTTGGTAGCTCTTTGAGATTTAATTTTTTAGTCATAATAGCTTCTGCCGCAGAAAGAATATAGCCTGCTTTTTTTACAGTCATTCCGCATTGCTGAATTTCCGCTTGATCACAAAGACGAATGGTTTTAGGAGAAATTTTGCCTGCCAAATCATTAAGGCGTTGGTGGACTGTTTTAGCTGCTTTATTGGAAACTTGCTGAGCGATAATACTCGAAACAAGTGATTGAAATACATCAGGCGTTACCTTGCGTTTGAGCATGCCTGTTTGCTCAATAAAGGCCGCCATCTTTTTGTCTTTGGAGGAAAGATGATTTATTTCAGTTTTTCCATAAGGGAAATAGGACATGTATAAATAAAATATGCTTGAATTTAAGTAAAGCGAAGGTTACCATTTTGGGAGAATGAAATAAAGCGCTGTCCCATCAGGATCATTAAACTGTATAAATTCTCCCCCTTTTTCATTGCGTTCTACAATGGTAATCCCTAGTGCTAGCAAAGCTGATTTTGCAACAGCAAAGTCTTCGCAAGTAAATCCAATCGATGTATTGCCCGATCCTTTTGCCCCTTTATAAACGGTGGCAGGATGTAAGCCCACCGTGATTCCAGGTGCAATCATTTGTGCATAATGATTGTCCCATCGCTGCTCCAATGTCAAGCCAATGCTTTCATAAAATTTAATAGATAGATCGAGATCCAATACATTGATCGTTATCGTCGAATCTTTTATAGCTATTTTTTCCATTGTATTTCGCGTTTTTAGTCCAAATAATGATGAAAATCATACTAATAATACTATTTAATCAGCCTGCTAAATGTTAAATTATAAGTCCTGGTATAGCTTAGAATGCTATAATTGTGCAGCGAATCGGTAGACTATCGTATCCATACTACTACAGGCTGCAGATCAAATGAACTATAGTGTAAGGAAATGTATGGCTAGCCAAATAATATTTCGATATAATTTAACTATTTTTAGTTGTTAAAACCAAATGAAGTTTTATCAACATAACAACTGGTCTATATGACCTTTACCCAACTAAAATAATGAAATCATTTCCCTTTACACTTTTTATTGCCCTGTTGTTTGCCTTGCCATTATCAAGTTTGGCCCAAATAAATGATTGTTTTTTTGCACAAGTGGTGTGTAGTGATGCTGATTTGGAATTCAATCCTATTGGCCCGGGATTCGATGATTATGCAGATCCGGATAATTTTGAAGGCTGTATAGTCGCGCTTGAACAAAACTCAGCTTGGTTTTATTTTGAAATAGATCCTTTAGCACCACCTAATTTGCAATTAGGTTTTATTATTTCTCCAAATGGTGGTCCGGGTGAAGATTATGATTGGGCATTATACGGTCCAAATGTTGATTGTGGTAACCTGGGTTTTCCTATAAGGTGTTCTTCTTCCAGCGCTAACTGTGATTTTTGTCCTGAAACTGGGATGGGGATGAATACTACTGATACTTCAGAAGGACCTGGTACGGGGGATGGCTTTGTCATGTTACTAACCGTACAACCCGGGCAGGGATTTTATTTGATGATTGATAACTGGCTTGGGACACAAGATGGATTTATGTTAACCTGGACGGATCCTGCTGCTGCATATCTTAATTGCGCTGCTGAACCTCCTTGTTTTCTGGAAGCCTTAGCCGGACCTAATATTAATGTTTGTGAAGGAGATCAGGGCGTCCTGCTTGATGGTGGTAACCTTGGTGGTCAAGGAGATGAAATATATGAGTGGACCGGAACGAATAACGGAACCTCTTATCTAAGTGATCCAAATGTGGAAGATCCTATTATAAATTTGCCTCCGGATTTTATCGGGACAATTACATATACTTTGGTCGTCACAGAAGGGGACTGTATGGATGAAGATGAAATGGTGGTAACTGTTAATCCTTTGCCCATTGTATCGATCAACCCGGTAGACCCATTATGTGAAAATGGTCCTCCCGCAACACTTACAGGGACACCTACCGGTGGCGTATGGGGTGGCGATGCTACAGGGAATTCATTTAATCCGGGCACGAACGGTCCTGGAATCCATACTGTTTCCTACACTTTTACAAGTTCCAATAATTGTTCAGCAACAGCCTATATGGATATCGAAGTCTATATGAGCCCTGCAGTGACTATTGACCCTGATCCGGCCGATTTTTGTGACAGTGAAGATTTCGTTTTGCTTACTGCAACCGGTAATGGGGGAGCACCAGGTTATACTTATCAATGGAATACACCTGCAGGAATGAGCGATGGAAATACATATGATGCGAATCTGTCAGGAATGTATACTGTGACAGTGACTGATGAAAATGGGTGCACCGGTAGCGCAACTACTACCGTGATGAGTCATGCTAATCCTGATGTTGAGATTAATGATCCGGGACCAATTTGTGTTAGTCTGGATTTTTTTACAATAACGGCGACACCTCCCGATGGAATATTTTCAGGGACAATTATTGGCCCAAGCGGAGATATGAACCCCAATATGAATCCTCCCGGGGTATATTCTATAGTGTATGAGTATGAAGATATGAACGGTTGTCCTGGAATGGATATGTTGGATATTGTTCTAGTGGAGACACCTAATGCCATAGCCAGCAATAATGGTCCTTTATGCGCGGGTGAGTCTTTGTTGCTCTTCGGTGAGACCAGTGGAACAGGGACAACGATTTCTTATCTCTGGACTGGCCCTAACGGCTATACTTCCAACATGCAGAACCCAACAGATGCTACGCTTGGAGGAGCCTATTTTCTTGAAGTGGTGGTTGATGGTTGTTCATCAGATATAGCGCTTACGGATGTGATGGTGGGGAATACCCCTAATGCAGAAGCAGACAATGGGGGACCCTATTGCAATGGACAAGCGATCCAATTGTTGGGCAGCACAAATTCTTCAGGGACAGAAATAATCTATAACTGGACTGGCCCTATTGGGTATATATCTTCTGCACAAAATCCTTCAGATGCTGTTGAAGCAGGGATTTACCAATTGATCGTAATGATTGATGGATGCCCCTCTGCAGTCGTAACCACAGAAGTAATATTTAATTCACCTCCAGATGCCATGGCCACAAATAGTGGGCCTTATTGCGCAGGAGAGGGGCTTGAGCTTATGGGTTCTACGTCAACACCCGGCACGACCATAAATTATTTCTGGGCAGGGCCAAATGGGTACACCTCCAGTGCACAGAACCCAGTTGACGCATTTGAAGCTGGATTATATATACTCGTTATAAATGTTGATGGGTGTAATTCAGCACCAGTGACAACTACGATTCAGGTGAATGCTTCACCGCAACCTATGATCACCGGTCAGGATTCTTTTTGTACTGGATTTTCAGCAATTATTAATGCTGGGATTGGCTATTCTGTTTATCAATGGGATGATGCCAGCAGTAATCAAACGCTTGAAGTATTTTCTTCCGGTTGGCATTATGTTACAGTCACCGATGCTGCTGGTTGCAGTGGTATAGATTCTATACAGGTTACGGAGCTAGCTTCCCTGTCTCCGCAGATTACAGGAACACTAGGTTTTTGCGAAGGAGGAAGTACCACACTTGATGCCGGAGCTGGATATATTGGATACAATTGGTCAACTACGGAGACGACGCAAACCATAAATGTAAATACGGCCGAAACATTTTTTGTGACGGTTACTGATCAGGATGGATGTACAGGCACAACAAGTATTAATACCTCAATTAACCTTAACCCGATTGTTACAATTGGCGGCTCAACAACTTATTGCATTGGAGGCTATACTATCCTTGATGGCGGATTAGGTTATGTTAGTTATTTATGGAGTAATGACTCCACTACTCAAGAGATAACGATTGATGTTCCCGGCACCTACTCAGTATCAGTTGTGGATGTCAATGGATGTATGGGAAGTGGACAGGTTAATGTTTCTGAAAGTACATCTTTAAGCCCGGTCATAACCGGTGGAAATGCTTTTTGTGAAGGCGGAAGCGTAACACTTAATGCCGGCGCCGGATTTGCTACGTATCTGTGGTCAGACAATTCTACTTCGCAGTTTTTGTTTGTGGATATGCCAGGAGTCTATTCAGTCTCCGTAGCAGATAATCAAGGGTGTGCAGGGGATACTACGATTACCGTAACAGAAGTCTTGCCACCCTCCGCAGTAGTGCAGGCAACAGCTTCATTATGTAATACTACTGCTGGTGGATCAGTTATCAACCTGTATGATTTGGTCCTCTCTGGAGATGTCAATGGTATGTGGATGGATGTCGACAACTCTGGAGCGAGCGGACAATTTACGAATCTGAATTTTAACGGTGTCGTAGCTGGTGATTATAGATTTATGTATAGAACAAACTCGGCAACCCCACCTTGTCCTGAAGCACAATATCAAGTGATTATTACAGTGATTGATTGTGTATGTCCGGATGTATTTTTCTTCAACGCATCACCATTGTGTAATACAGGAGATATGCTGGATCTGACAAGCATAGAAAATACAAATGAATCTGGTACGTGGTCAATTGTTACCGCTCCTGCCGGTTCAAATCCTGCTTCTTTAATCGGCGGTGTTTTTGATGCCACTTCCGGTGATCCCGGGCAGTATGATTTGCAGTTTGATCTGGTCAATCAGCCGCCACCCGGATGCCCACTCAATTACAATATTAGTATTGATGTCGACCAGGAAGTATTTGCTGGTCTTGCCGAACCACCAATGACATTTTGTTCGAATGCAGATGAAATGGTTGATTTGGGAGGTATGTTGACAGGAGCTGATCCAACTGGTATTTGGACTGAAACTTCAGGCACGCTTTCGCAAGGAGGTGCCTTCGATGCTTCGAACGCAAGGTTTAGAACTATCAATCAACAGCCAGGTACATATACTTTTGCATATACGATTATGGCCAATGGGGCATGCCCATCAGATGCATCAGAGGTATCTGTGATCATTAGCCCAATACCGGTCGTTGTCATTGCCAATGCTATTGATTTTGATTGCACGAATGATGTCCAGACTTTGGATGCCAGTGCTTCTTCATCAGGACCTGATGATAGTATATTATGGAGCGGTCCCGGAATCGTAGTGAATGGAAATGAAAATACATTACGACCTACGATCAATGAACCGGGAGTTTATCAATTGATTATTTCGAATTCGGTCTCAGGTTGTGCAGACTCTGCTTCTATTAC
>JBBKWA010000109.1:0-3795 GCA_037968695.1 Saprospiraceae bacterium | reverse complement strand
TAAAAATCAATGTAATTTTTATTTGAGTTATCAAAAAATAAGCCCAACCTTTACACTGTCAGAAAGACATACAACATTTTTTAGCATCAAGCATAATTAAGTTGTTGGTTTTTAACCTTTTACATGGGGTTTTACCAATCTTTCTTTCTTTTTACGGTGTAAAAGTACACTGCTTTCTGTTAATAGACTAATGTAGAGATAGGCTAAATTTGTATCACAAAATTCAAACGATATGAACGCCTTATTAGATTTAATAGCATTGTTAGGAATCATCGGTGGTGACGACTTTGACAATTAGAAAAAAAGCATAGATAGTCTCGATTGAGACTATTTATGAGAATATAAAGAATCATTAGTTCTTTTTTGGGTGTTATGCAATGACCACCTGCTTCTCTTTATTGGGACAATCTCCTGGTAAACAGTAGGTGGTTTTTTTTTTGACTTTGAGCCAATTCTATTTATAACTCCTGCTTAAGAAAAGCACCTGTGTGACTGGTGGGGTGGCCAGCGACAGACTCAGGAGTGCCCGAACACACTATGGAACCACCCTCCTTTCCCCCATTCAACCCTACATCGATTATATGATCAGCAACCTTGATGACATCCATGTGATGCTCTATGACTATTGCTGTATTGCCCCTGTCTACCAGACTCTGTATCACATGCAGCAAATGCCGGATATCCTCAAAATGAAGTCCAGTCGTAGGTTCGTCCAGGATATATAAGGTCTGCCCCGTATCTTTCTTAGCTAATTCTTCCGACAGTTTCACACGTTGTGCCTCCCCACCAGACAAAGTCGTCGCCTGCTGTCCAAGCGTGATATACCCCAGACCCACTTCCTCCAGCGTCCTCAGCTTTCGAAATATCGCCGGGATATTTTCAAAGAACGCCACCGCCTGCTCCACAGTCATCTCCAATACATCATTGATTGACTTAGCCTTATAGTGGACTTCCAATGTCTCCCGGTTGTACCGCTTACCCATACAAGTCTCACAATCCACCAACACATCCGGCAGGAAATTCATTTCTATCACCCGCCGTCCGGAACCCTGGCATGTCTCACAACGTCCCCCTTTGACATTAAAAGAAAACCTGCCGGGCTTATATCCCCGAATTTTAGCTTCCGGAACATTGGAAAAGAGACTTCTGATATCCGTAAATACACCTGTATAGGTTGCCGGATTAGATCTTGGCGTGCGTCCAATAGGCGATTGATCCACCTCAATCACCTTATCAATATGCATGATACCGGTGATTTTGTCATAGGGAAGGGGGCGGTCAAGGCTATTGTGCATCACCTGACGCAATATAGGATACAGCGTTTCATTGATCAGCGATGACTTCCCGCTGCCGGATACGCCGGTAACACAGATAAATTTTCCCAAAGGAATCTCCACCGTGACATTCTTTAAATTATGCCCCGTCGCACCACTTAAGACAATCTTCTTTCCATTCCCCTGACGTCGTTCTTTCGGGATTTCAATTTTACGTATCCCATTAAGGTATTGCGCTGTCAGTCCATCGGTCTTTAAGACTTGCTTTGGTGTACCGCTGGCCACCAATTCACCCCCATGTATTCCCGCTCCAGGCCCCAAATCAATAAGATAATCTGCCGCTAACATGATATCCTTGTCATGCTCTACTACCAAAACAGAGTTCCCTATCGCACTCAAATCTTTTAACGATTTGATCAGCAACTGATTATCTCTTTGATGCAGCCCAATCGAAGGCTCATCAAGAATATACGTGATACCGGTAAGCTGAGATCCGATCTGTGTGGCCAGCCTTGTTCGCTGTGTTTCACCACCGGACATTGTCCTGGAGGGTCTGTTGAGTTGCAGATAGTGCAACCCCACCGTCACCAAAAAGCCCAGTCGATCTCTGATCTCTTTAATCACATCCCGACCGATCATCTGCTGTTTTTCCGTAAGCCTGACTTCCAGATCGGTAAACCATTCCAACAAGTCGCCAAGATCAATATTAGCCAACTCGCCAATGTGGCGATCATCAATTTTAAAATACCTCGACTCTTTCCGGATACGAAAACCTTCACAATCAGGGCATTCCGATATCGTCATAAATCGCTCCGCCCATTGTCTGATTTTCTCGCTGGTCGTAGTTTCATACCATCGGGTGAGCATATTGACGATACCTTCTGAACCAAGATCAAATAAAAGATCATGAGGAAGGTAATTAGGTGCTGTCGTGACCCCAGGCTTACCCCCATGAAGGATGATCTCCATCGCTTCGGGATCAATTTCATTAACAGGCGTGGCAAACGTAAACTTATATTTTTTCGAAATCTGGCGTAACTGCTTGAAGGTGTGATTATCCCGCACATCGCCAAATGGCGCTATACCCACATCATTTATAGAGCGGGTATCATCAGGAATCACCTTATCCATGTCAACCATGGTGACTTCTCCTAAACCATTACAATTAGGACATGCTCCATAAGGTGAGTTAAAGGAGAATGAATTCGGCGAAGGCTCTTCATAAGAAATACCCGAAACAGCACACATTAAGTGTCTTGAATACATTCTTGGTGTTTCATCACCAACCTGCAACACCATCAACATCCCTTCTCCCATCCGCAAGGCTGAGGAAAGACTACTGGTTATCCGTGCTGTTTTCTCGGGTTGCTTAACGGAAAGTCGGTCCACGACAAGCTCGATATCGTGTGTTTTATACCTGTCCACCTGCATTTTAGGGCTGAGGTCAAGGATCTCCCCATCCACTCTCACCTTGGTGTATCCTTGTTTGCGCAACTGATCAAACAACTCGCGGTAATGTCCTTTTCGGCCTCTGACTACTGGTGCCAGGATCATTATCTTCTCATTATCGAAATCGGTTAAGACGTTCTCATGGATCTGCTCTTCGGTATACTTGACCATTTTATCTCCTGTCACATAGGAATAAGCCTCACCAGCACGTGCATAGAGCAGTCTCAAAAAGTCATATATCTCGGTAATAGTGCCTACAGTAGATCTGGGATTCCACCCGGAGGTTTTCTGTTCTATGCTGATCACGGGACTGAGGCCATCTATCTTTTCTACATCGGGTCTTTCGATCCCGCCCAGAAACTGGCGGGCATAAGCAGAAAATGTTTCCAAATAACGGCGTTGGCCTTCGGCATATATGGTATCAAAGGCTAAAGAAGACTTTCCACTACCACTGATTCCGGTGATCACCACGAGTTTTTCGCGTGGAATCTTCAGGTTGATGCCCTGAAGATTGTGCTCTCTGGCACCGATAATCTCGATTACGGCTTCCTCCTCCGGAGCGTGGTTAGGGGATTTATTTTTCTTTGGACTGGCCATAAATGGTTTAAAAAGTCCACAAAGGTACGGAACAAAAAAGCGAAGGCAAAGGATGCGCTATTTATAACCTTGAGGGTTATGGCGGAAGGGCTTAGGGCTCCCGATCTATCGGGAGGGCTTAGGGCAAGAAAAATGTTTAATGTTTAATGCTTAATGTTTAATGTTTAATGGAAAACAAAATGCCGTAGTCTGGAGTTTGCTCATGCAATTTGTTTGTGGGCAGAAGGTGCTTAGGGCTTAGGGCTTAGGGCTTAGGGCTTAGGGCAAGAAAAATGTTTAATGTTTAATGTTTAATGTTTAATGGAAAACAAAATGCCGTTGTTGAAGTTTGCTCATGCAATTTGTTTTTGGGCAGAAGGTGCTTAGAGCTTAAAGCTTAAAGCATAAAGCTTAAAGCTTAAAGCTTAAAGCAAGAAAAAAACTTTGCGGCTTTGAGCCTCTGCATGAAAGAAATATGGGCAGAACAGCAGAATGC
>JBBKWA010000108.1:0-3145 GCA_037968695.1 Saprospiraceae bacterium | reverse complement strand
CCCGGGGCAGCGATCAGAGGCGATTTTGGCGGTATAATTATAGAAGATGGATGTAATGTCCAGGAAAATTGTACGATACACATGTTTCCAGGGGTCACTGTCCTTTTGAAGCAAGGTGCTCATATAGGGCACGGGGCTGTCATTCATGGGGCAATTATCGGGCGAAACTGCCTTGTCGGCATGAATGCAGTGATAATGGACAATGTTGAATTAGGGGATGAGTGTATTGTTGGCGCACTGACCTTTATCAAAGCAGGAGAAAAGATGCCTGCAAGAAGTCTGATTGTTGGCAACCCGGCCAAAATCATCCGCGAAGTGTCCGATGAAATGATCGGATGGAAAACGGAAGGAACAAAAATATACCAGGAACTGCCTGCCAGATGCTTTGAAGGGTTAAGGCCAGCGCTCCCTTTGACTGAAAAGCCAGATGCTAGTGAAGAAAAAGGGTCTTTAGGAAAGGAATACGCTCCCTGGAAATCTTAATGAAGTGTTTAATGTCGTACAAGCGCCCTAATTCAAGGCGAGAATTCGTTAATTTGCGCTCATTATTCAGTTAACGACCAGCATTTTACACGTATGAGAACTTATCTATTGGGTGGTATCACTGCCCTTCTTCTGTTTATTTCCCCTAATATTTCTTTTGGACAACTCAATATGCATCTTCAGGATAGCCTTACGTATTCTGGAGGCGTCAGCGATATATGGGGTTGGGCCGCCGATGATGGGACGGAGTATGCGATCATCGCATTACAAGCAGGGGTCGCTATTGTTGATGTAACCAAAGACACCATAGAGGAGGTTGCCCGAATTCCTCAAGTAAGTAATACCTGGAGAGACATCAAAACCTATGACCATTATGCTTATGTGTCTAGTGAAGCTCAGGTTGGGATACTCATTATTGATCTTCAATATCTCCCGGATTCGGTTCAAACTTATGTCTGGATGGATTCCATACCTACTGATAATGGTCCAAGAGAATTGAGAAAAGCGCATAACCTATGGATTGATGAATATGGTATTCTATATGTCATTGGCTCTAATGTGAATAATGGCGGCATCGTCATGCTTGATGTTGCAGCTGACCCTATAGATCCCCCATTTATTGCCTTGGCCCCAGCCATTTATTCCCATGATTGTTATGTTAGAGACAGCATCATTTATAGTGCTGAAATAAATGCTGGTAATCTATCCATTTATGACATGCATGATCCTCAGGATATTAAGCTACTTGGCAGAACCAAAACGCCGAATGAATTTACACACAACGCATGGCTTTCGGATGATGGTAATACCATCTTTACTACAGACGAAAGAGCCAATGCTTTTGTCACTTCATACGACATTTCAGATCCCAGTAACATTACAGAACTAGATAGATATTCTGAAATTTCTAAAATTGGTATGGGCAATATCCCGCATAATGTGCTTGTATGGAATGACTGGGTAGTTACTTCATATTATGCCAATGGAACAATCGTACTCGATGGCTCACGTCCTGACAATTTAGTACAAGTTGGGAATTTTGATTCTTTCTTAGGCCAGGAAGGAGGATACGCTGGTGTATGGGGGACATATCCGTTTTTACCGTCCGGAAAAATATTGAGTTCTGATAGACAAAGTGGTTTATACGTATTTGAACCTAACTACGTTCGCGCTTGCTTTCTGGAGGGTATTGTAATTGATTCAGTGACTAAAGAACCTATCAATCGTGCAGATGTAATTATCGAAACGAATGAGATTATACTTCCCGAGATGACAAGTCTTAATGGTGTTTTCAAAACCGGATTAGCCATACCCGGGCAATTCAATATCACAATTACAAAAAAGGGATATTATGATAAAACGATCATTGGAGATTTCATCAATGGATTTGTTATCGATACTACAATAGCGCTTGTGCCACTACCCACTTTTTCTGTTGGTGGCAAAGTCCTTTATGCTGAAGGTGGCGATGTACCATTTGCAAAGGTGACCTTTATGGGCATAGATGGGCTGTACTCCATCACTTGTGATGAAAACGGAGACTTTATGATCCCGGCTGTATTTATAGGCGACTATGATGTTGAAGCCGCAGTATGGGGACATACTTATGAAACTGTGATCACAATGGATCAACCCAGGACACTAACTTTCCAATTGGTGCCAGGATACAGAGATGATTTTGACACCGATCAAGGATGGACTGCAACTGACGGATTGGTTAGCGGCGTTTGGGGAAGAAGTGTACCAATTGAAGCTTACTTATGGGATACGTGGCTATGTAGTTCTGATGGCGATTCACCTAATGACAATGGCATCTTTGCTTATACCACCGGTATTTCGACATCTGATGATGTCATGGACAATGAAGTCACTGGTGGTACTACCTGGCTTGTCTCCCCAGCAATGGACTTGACTGAAGCCATTGAACCGAAAATTAGTTTTGATTACTGGCTTTGTGAGTTTCCTCCAAACCAGTATGTGGGATTATCTGTTTGGGTAACCAATGGTGTAGACACATTCCTTCTTGATGATCTGGTCAATGACACGATTGCCGGTTCATGGCAGTCTAAATCTTACCCTGATCTTTCTTTCCTTTCTGAACCATTGGATCAGGTTAAGTTTCTGGTCAGTGCAAGAGATACAACCTCTGGTCCTGACGAGTATATATTAAAAGCACATATCGACAATTTCAAACTATCTCAAAGTGGCCTAGCAAGCAATGATCCTTATTCTTCCGGTGAGCATTTTATCGTTTATCCAAATCCGGTTTCTGGAGCGACTATCTATATGAAGTCAAAAGGTAATGGCGATTTAAATATTACCACAATTCGCCTTTATGATATTCAAGGAAGAATCATGTCTACTCATGACATTGAGTCATCAGGAGAAATCATCCGAATCAACCATCAGTTGGACAATGGGATGTATTTGATTCAGTGGATTACAGATGGTGGAAGATCTTCTACAGAGAAGGTGATGGTTTTGAAAGGTTAGAAAAAGGCAGAAGGGCAGAAGGGCGGAATGGCAGAAAGCAAAAAGTTTCTTACCTGCTATCCATCGGTCTAGGGGAAAACAACTCTGCAACCACGCGCCGTAGGTGCGACTCCCGATGGATCGGGAGGTAAAACAAGAGCACCCGAAATCTCTTCAAGCGCTGTAGGTG
>JBBKWA010000107.1:0-4309 GCA_037968695.1 Saprospiraceae bacterium | reverse complement strand
AAAATGTGCAATTAGTGAGCTGAGCATAAACAATTTTTGACCAAGTATGATCTGTATATATTTTATTGAATAAATTTTCACGTTCTATTCGTAACAACTCCTGTTTCCTGAAAAACCGTCTCCTCCCTTTATAAGAGATCAGTGCATCATGAAGTATTTGAGAGTTTAGAGAGTTCGTACTTGAAAAGGGCTTTTCAAGCAAGTCAAGGACTTCTGAAATATTTTCTTTTGGATATTTTTTTTGTGTCAAAAAAGTTTTACAAATATTTACGCTTTCTGGCTCAAATTTCTTCGGGTTGATTTTGAATCCGGCCATATAAAACCAAATCGCTAGCAGTAAAATTTCAGTTTCTGTTTCACTTTGCTTATACTTATTTGCCAAATTAATAGCTACCTCTGCCGATTCCTTGATATATTGTAAACTATGGAACATCGGGAATTGCTCCTTTTCGCTAAATAATGTTTGAACATACTCAATGGCCTCATTCAATATTTTTGAATCAAGGGAATATGTAATTGGTAATCTTGCTTTGTTCATTTCTATTATGAATTTGTTATACAAGCATGAAATGGCTAAATGTAACATTAGGCACTTCAATTCATGAGTATTCTCTTAAGCCATCAACTCGATCAATTTACGGAAATGTATGATTCAGAAGATTTGTACAATTCCTCATAGCTTAACATTTGGTTGGGACCAGTTCGATGCAGAATGTGCTTTCTTTTTATTTGTGTGGCATCGGATAATCCCGCCGCGGCAAGAATTTCAACAAAACTGTGAATCATATTTTTATGAAAGGTTGCAGCACGAACCGACTTATTTTCAACATCCAATCCTTTCATCAGGCTTTTGTTTTGCGTGGTGATACCCGTTGGGCATGTGTTCTTGTTACATTGCAATGCCTGGATACAGCCTATTGCGATCATCATTCCTCTTGCGCTGTTGCAGAGGTCTGCTCCAAGTGCCATGCTTCGCACCATATGAAATGCAGTAAGAATTTTGCCTGAAGCAATAATTTTTATATTATCCTTCAAACCGAATTCCCCCAAAGTGTCGCTGACAAAGGATAATCCTTCTCTCAATGGCAAACCCAACGAATTAGAAAACTCAACCGGGGCAGCACCTGTACCTCCTTCGCCTCCGTCAACGGTGATAAAGTCTGGGGTTATACCTGTATTTTTTATGGCTTCACAGATATCAGTGAATTCGGTTTTATCCCCAACGCATAATTTAAATCCTACAGGTTTTCCTTCCGAAAGAATCCTTAACTCTTTGATAAAATCTAACAGCCCGTTTGCATCACCAAAGGCAGTATGGTAGGGTGGAGAAAGAACTGTGGTAAAAGGTTTTACGTGCCTTATTGCAGCAATCTCTTCTGTGTTTTTAATGGCGGGCAATATGCCTCCATGTCCGGGCTTGGCTCCCTGAGACAATTTTATTTCTATCATTTTCACATTGTCAAGCGTTGCCTTTTTTTTGAACGTATCGGGGCAAAAACTGCCATCTTCTTTCCGACATCCGAAATAACCCGTTCCTATTTGCCAGATTAAATCGCCTCCCGGATCCAAATGATATTGGCTGATACCACCTTCCCCTGTATTGTGGGCAAAGCCTCCCATTTTCGCGCCTTCATTGAATGCCAATACTGCATTTTTACTTAACGAGCCATAACTCATGGCAGAGATGTTTAAGATGCTGGCGTTATATGGTTGTTTGCAATCAGGCCCTCCGATTAATATATGAGGATGACTATCAAGTTCTTCTATTTTTTTGGGATAAATGGAATGTGCCATACATTCATATCCAATGCGGTAAACATTTGCTTTGGTGCCAAATGGTGTAGTATCATTTACATCCTTTGCCCTTCGATATATTAAAGAGCGAAACTCCCGGTTGATTGGAGTTCCTTCCGTATCTGTTTCCACGAAATACTGCATGATTTCGGGGCGAAATGTTTCCAGGAGATAGCGAAAATGACCTATTACCGGAAAGTTATTTTTGATGGTTTGCTTTTTCTGAAGTATGTCAGCAACGCCTACAAGAATGATAGGACCGAAAAAAAGTAAGCTCCATAAAATCGGTTTCCAAAATATTGCGATTACTGCAATTGCGATCAATACGGTAATAGATATTGCTATAAATTGTTTTCTTACTTTCATGATTGGTGTTTAAATGAGTTTGCTTTTAATTACCATTAACTTTTCCCGTGTCATTTCGTGCATTGTATAGGGAATACCACCCATTCCGATACCGGAAGAATCCCTACCTCCGAATGGCATCCAATCTACACGGAAGGCGGTGTGGTCATTTACCATCACTGCGGTAGCATTTAGCTTTTGGACACAATCTAAAGCCACGTCTAAGTTTTTGGTGAAAACGGAAGCTTGAAAGTGAACATCCAAACTATTAGCAAGGTCTATCGCTTTTTCTCTATCTGAATAGGAGTAAACACAAACCACCGGACCAAATATTTCCAGCGCGGATACTTTTGCATCAGCAGGAGGATTAAATAAAACAGTCGGTTCATAACAGGTATCGGAAATTCTTTTTCCGCCACAGAATAATTCTGCACCTGCTTCAACTGCTTCATTAACCCATTGCTCAACCCGGTCAACCTCCCTTGGTAAAATGAGTGGACCAACTTCTGTCTTTTCATCTAAGGGATTGCCAACAACAAGTTTCGTAGCAGATGCAGCCAGTTTATTTGCGACATCTTTAGCAATACTTTCGTGAACAAAGACTCTTTGAACGGAGACACATACTTGTCCGGCATGATAAAATCCTCCCTTTAATAATGAAGGAAGCAGCTCTTCTAAGTCAGCATCTTTTTCTACAATAACAGGAGCCGCTCCACCATGCTCAAGGGCGCACCTTGTTCCTGGTGACAATTTCGACCGTAAATACCAGCCCACTTTTGCTGAACCAATAAAGGAGAAATAATTCACTCGTTCATCTATTACCAGCTTTTCCGCGGCTTCGTTTTCGCAAATAATCGCCTGGCACCACCCTTCAGGCAAACCTGCCTCTTTTAATATTTCCATAAAAGCCAGGCAAGATAGAGGGGTAGTTAATGCGGGTTTTATAATCACCGGACACCCTGCTGCAATGGCTGTTACCGTTTGATGAATGATCAGGTTTAACGGATGATTGAATGCGCTAATTGAGGAAACAACTCCAATCGGTTCTCTCGTTGTGAAAGCCAATCTGTTCACAGAAGATCTGGTTATTCCCATCGGGATTTGCTCCCCCTTTAATTGGCTGATATGTTCCGCAGCTAACTTCACCCCGTTGATGGCTCTTAAGACTTCTACTTTTGAATCCACATAGGGCTTCCCACCCTCCTGAGTAGCTATTTTTGTTAACTCCTCTACACGAGATTTCATGATTTCAATTACTCTCTCCAGGATGGCAATTCTTTCATGGGCAGGAATCCATTCTGATCGGTTTTGAAATAGACGGTAAGCCGTACTTAATGCTTTATCAACTTCCTTTTTACCATGTAATGGAATTTCCTTAATAAGGCTTTGGTCGAAAGGGGAGAGTATTTTCAGCATAAGTTTATTCTTACAGGATGCACGTTTTTTCTTTTAACAAAACATTAAGGATAGAATGATTCAATGAATAGTCCACAGCTAAATCAATCACATGAACGCCATCACTATTCAGGCATTTGGATAATACTTCTTTGAGATCTTGATCACTTGTAGGGCGATGGCCTAATGCTCCGTAGCTTTCTGCATATTTTACGAAATCAGGATTTTTGTAATCGAGTCCGAAATTTTCAAAGCCCATCCCTTCCTGCTTCCATTTTATCATGCCATAAGCACTGTCATTCAGGATAATCACCACAAGGTTTAAGCCCAATCGGACTGCTGTTTCAAGCTCCTGGGAGTTCATCATAAAACCACCGTCACCACATACAGCGATCACTTTTTTATCAGGGTTGATGAATTTCGCCAACATGGCCGAAGGCAATCCAGCCCCCATAGTTGCCAAAGCATTATCCAGCAACAAAGAATTGCGTTGATAGCTTTTGTAATTTCTGGCAAACCAAATTTTATAAACGCCATTATCCAGCGTAACAATTCCATCATCGGGCAGTTCTTCACGAACGATATGAACCAATCTTTGCGGCAATACCGGAAAACGACTATCGGTTGAATATTTGGAAAGATGGCTTTCCACGTCAGCCTTAATTTTTTTGTAATAAGAAAAATCCCAATTGCTTTTGTTCGTAATATGAGATCCAATATGTTCGATTGAAGAGCGAATATCACCTACCACATTATGTTGTGGAAAATATACGGT
>JBBKWA010000106.1:0-12662 GCA_037968695.1 Saprospiraceae bacterium | reverse complement strand
TCTAACTAATCGTGGTTATGCACCAGATAGCCGATGCATGGAGAGCCCCTTTTCCGTTCACTATCAATGCACTGCGCTGCAAGTGTCGCACACCCTCCCAACACAAGCGGCCCGGCAGGTGTGCCACACTATCCTCGCTCATCTACGCCTCTGCGCGCAAAATAAATTGGGCAGTCAGTAGGAAACTCCGTGCAACGGCAAGCCCCTTTTCCGTTCACTTTCAATGCACTGCGCTGCAAGTGTCGCACACCCACTCTACTCAAGCGGCTCGGCAGATGTGCCACACTACCCTCGCTCATCCGGAACTGAAAGTGACTGTACGAAATTTTCCTAACGCTATGCCCTTTGCTCTATGCCCTTTGCCCTTCCTACAAATTATTTCCTATCGCTACATAATACGCATACTGCGCTTTATTATAAGAAGCAACTGCTTTTAAATAATCCAATCTGGAATTGATAAACATTTCCTGAGCCACCAATATTTCAAAAGGCCTGGTGGTGCCTAACTGCTGCCGTTGTATACACTGATCCAAAGCAAGTTCTGCATAATCACTTCCTTCCTGAGCAACATTCATTTGCTCCTTATAAACGATGATCAGATCTTTGGATGATAACACTTCTTCATTGACAAGTGCCTTTGTTTGCTCAATCTGATTTTGTTGAAGATGAATGCGGGCATCGAATTGCTTGAGCGATCCTTTAGAAATCAATCGCCCTAATGGTACTTTCCAAACCAAAGCCGCATTAATCTCACTGGTCGGATCAATGGGTGCGAAAACATCACCAAAGTATGAACTATAAGCATTTATTCTTAACTCTGGAATCCACAATCCAGTAGTGGTTGTTCTCCTTTCCTCATGCAAAGAAGCCAATAATAGTATTTGATGTTTTAGTTCTGGCCGCCGGTTATAACTCGAGTCAAATGGCATCACTAATCCCTGAATAGAAACTACTTCAATAGGCACCAACACGCTGTCAATCGATAACAACTTAATATCAGGATCATAGTTTAAGAGCCTGGTTAACTGTGCCGATTTTCTGTAATAGTCCGACCGCGCATTTAACATCTCGACTTGTAGGTGATTATAATTACTTCTGGCCAGCAGTTCATCAGAGGCAAACTTAATGCCCACCTCCACGAGCACATGAATCTGTTGCGCAATATTATCTGCTTGCTCCGCCAAATGTTCATAGGATTTGTAATAAAGTTGTGCAGCCAAAAAATCATAGTAAGCATTGATAATCTCCAGCAAGGCTTTGTTTTTCTCTGCTGTTGTTTGATACAATGCTGCTTCACTTCTTAATTCTTCAGCATTCGCTTTATATATTCCGTCTCCAAAATTCCAGCTGGCATTGAAGCCTAATCCGCCCCAAAAACTTTGACGATTGACATCTGTAAAAAAGGCACCATCGGAATTCATGGCTGTTCCCCACAATTGATGGGTTGATAGCCCCGCATAGATATCCGGGAGCCACCATTCATTTGCTTTATCGAGATTAGCTAAGGCCAATTCTTGTCTTAATTGATGTTCCTGAATGGTTAGGTTATTAGCACCGCCTATGGCTAAAGCCGTTTCAAGATTAATAGGCATTGCCATATCCTGCGCAGCTCCCTGACAAAAAGGAAAACAGTAAACTGATATAAAAATTACAGCCCTAAACAAATATGTCTTCATCATTATTCTCCTTTTAAAACTGGTTTAACAATTTGCCCTTCGTTGACAAGCCCTTTGCCTTGAATAATCACCAATGAAGTATCGGTGATTTCTGCATTGAGCACTTCGAAATGATCTTTACTCGATAATCCTTTACGCAGTGGTATGCGTTCGACCACATTGTTCTGATCGACTACGAGGACAAAAAGCTGGTTTTGGTACATCCACTGGGCTGTGATAGGGAGTGATAAAACGCCGTCCCGGCTACCGATCTGCAACAAAACTTTCGCATACATCCCCGGCTTTATTTTACCCTTGGCATTATCAATATCAATTTGTACCTGCATAGTCTTTGATGCAGGGTCAAGGACGCCGGCAGTCCGGCTTACTTTAGCATGAAACGATTCGCCGGACAGTTCAGGAAAAGTCACCAATGCATCCATTCCTTTGTCTACAGATGCTATATCAGATTCCGGTAGTGGTACAGTCAGACGAATAGGACTGACTTCCTGAATCTCGAATAGCCTTTGCGGATTAGTTTCTGTCAACCCACTCTGCACTAAAGCTCCATGATCGATATAGCGCTTAGTAACTCTTCCAGAAAATGGCGCTTTGATGTTTAAGAAACTCAATCGGTCCTCGATCGTCTCGTAAGCTATTTTTGCTATCAGATAGTCTACTTCTGCATTTTCTACAATCTGCAATGGCGTAAGTGCAGGCGTTTTATCATAACTGGATTTCAATCGCTCATAAATAGACTTTGTTGCATGAAGCTGTGCTTCTTTAATTTCAAGCTGTCTTGATAATTCAGGATTAATTAATGTGGCTATGATCTCCCCTTTTCGAACAAAATCACCTATATCCTTAGATACTTTTTCTACATACCCACTTTCCATTGCATAGAGCACTAATCGCTGGTTTGGCTCTGCGGTGCCTGTGATCAATACTTCCGCAATAAAAGAGCGAAGCGCAGGCTTTTCCACTTGAACGGTTTGTACTTTCCTTTCGACAGTCTTCGCTTTTGTCCCCTGCTCTCCTTCAGCATGATCTGGGCCACATGCTAGCATAAAAAAGGTCATGCATAACAAACCGGTCATTATATAGCATCGATAAATCGCTTTCATCTTATTTGATTTTTGATTTTGCAATAAGTAAATAGAGAATAGGAATAATATAGAGCGTCAGCAAAGTGGCCATAAATGTTCCACCTATCACCGCGATAGCAAGTGGAACATTAGCCTCCGTTCCTGCACTAGTCGCCATGGCGGTAGGTAACAATCCAAAAATAGTTGTGCCTGCCGTCATCAACACCGGACGGAATCTATCACCAGCACCTTTAACAATAGCCTCTCCTTTTGACTTACCTTCTTTAACTAATTGGTTGATACGGTCGATCAGAATATTGCCATAAGAGACAGCGATACCGATCATCATAATAATCCCCATCATGGACTGGATATTGAGATTCGTATTGGTCACCCACATCAGTGCTGCTACGCCAATAATACCAAGAGGAAAAGCCATGATGATAATGAAAGGCTGTCGGAAAGATCGAAACAATGGCATCATTATTAGAAACACCAAAACCACTGCCAGGCCCATCCCTATACCTAATTCACCAAAAGAACTTTTCATCGTTGCCACCTCTCCCTGAAAGGTCACATCATAGCCTTTTGGAAATTCCATTGCATCGATACGTCCTTGGATCTTATCCGATACCGAACCGATATCTTCTCCTTCTACATTCGCATACACATTGAATACGCGCTGCAACTTGTAGTGATTGATTTCAACGGGATTGGTGGATTCACTAATATTTGAAAAATTTCTAAATGGAACCGGTTTGTCATGCGTCTTACTGGTGACATTTACATTACCGAGTATGTGTTCGTCGTTAATCAAATACTCCGGATAGGTAACGCCCACGTAATAGTGATTTCCATTGCGTTCATCTATCCAAAAAGCTTTATCAAAAGTAGCTGAAGAGTTTAGGGCTGAAACAATATTCTTTATCGCATCCACCGGCATCACGCCAAGCGCTGCTGCCTTTATTCGATCAATATCAATATCCTTTGTAGGCTGATCTATCCGTTGAAGGATTCGCACATCTCTGGTAGCTGAAATTTCAGAAATCGTATCGCGCAACCTTTCGGCAATAAGTCGCAAGGTCTTTAGGTCATTTCCTACTATCTGGACATCAATAGGGGCGGGCTTGCCATCATTTAGCGCAGCGGTTATTAAGCCTCCTGTATTAAAACTAATTTCAATCCCCGGAAAAGCATTTGACAATTTTTCTCTAAGCCGACTTGCATATTCAAACGTGCTGACAAGATGATCCTCCTTTAATTGAATACCTATAAATGCATCCTGCGTCCCTGAATTGGGCGTATAGGCCGCAGGCAGATCATATACCACGCCAATATTGGAAATTATCTGCTGTAAGTCTCTGCCCAGTTCCTTCCGCACTAGACTCTCCATTGCTTTAATCGTTTTCTCTGAAGTCTTGAGTGGTGTTCCTGATTCCATGCGCACCTGAATTTCAAGCTGCCCTACATCAGACTGGGGAAACAACTCATACCCTAAATGATCTTTGATCACAAAGACGGAAGCAGCAAATAAGCCTGCTACGAGAAATAGTACGCCCCACTTATACTTCAACGTACTGTTTAAGCTCCGTTCATACCGCAGCCTTAACCGATCTATGAATCGTTGAAAAAAACCAAGAAAGGAGGTACTTGGTTTTGCTTCAGCATCTGGTAATTTGTTTTTAAAGAGGTATGCTGCCGCCAGTGGAACCAGTGTCAAGGAAAAAATATAAGAACCTAGCATGGCTCCTGCAACAGTAATGGCTAATGGAAAGAAAAGAAACTTCGCCATGCCGGTTAAAAAAATCACAGGGAAGAAAACAACGATGATCACCAATGATGAAGCCAATACGGGTGTGGCTACTTCAAGCGCAGCATCCAACGAAGCCTGCCAGGCCGCCTTCCCCATTTTCATATGGCGGTCAATATTTTCCAATACAACAATTGAATTATCCACCAGCAAGCCAAGGACAAGCGCGATCCCTCCAAGTGTAATGCTGTTAATCGCCTGGCCAGTAAATGACAAGACTATAAATGCGAACAACACCGATAGCGGCAGACTAATCGAAACGATCAATGCTGATCTGAAATTTCCAAGAAAGAGTATAAGGATTAATACCACCAGTATCAATCCGCCCAATCCTGCTTTTGTTAATCCCGCGATGGCGTTGCGTACATAAGAGCTTTGGTCAAAAATGACATTTAATTGTACATCTTCCGGCATGCGCAATCTAAGATCAGGTATTGCTTTTCTCACGGCATTAACGGATTCGATCGTATTCGCTCCCGGGCGTTTGAAAATGGGCAAATAAACTTGCTCCTTACCATCCACTCTAACAATATTCGTTTGTATCACACTGGCATCAGACGCATAACCTACGTCGCGGACATAAATTGGATTTCCATTTTTATAGGTGATGACTACATCATCAAAATCCTTGACATCAATGATCATTCCTTTGGCATCAATGGCATAATTGATCAACCCTATTTCCGCAATACCGGAGGGTATCATCGTGGTATTTTCCTGTATTGCTTTATTAACCTGTGTTTGAGAAATACCGTGCGCTTCAAGTTTTAGCGGATCAACATAAATATGGATTCTTCGTTTCGCACCGCCATAGGCTGCCGGAGCAATTATTCCAGGCACCCCACTCAACATCTGACGAAGATTATAGTAGGCTATATCATAGAGTTCTTTTCCACTTTTAACCGGACTACTTACCGTCAACAACATTAAAGGCTTACTAGCTGTCGGATCAAACGGTTGCACCATTGGTGGCAGGGTTCCGGGAGGCTGATAGTACATATCACTCATGGCATATGCAGAGGTGTTTGCCATTGCTTCAGCCGGATCTACGTCTTCGCCATAATAGTTTGTGACGATACTGACGCCCATCAAACTTTTTGACACTTGCTTTTCAATGCCCGGTGATTGACCGGTCCATCGTTCCATTCTGCTGGTGATATCTTTTTCTACTACTTCAGCAGGCATACCCGGATAAAGGGTGAGAATCTGCATGGCTGACTTTTTGAACTGGGGAAGGATATCCACTGCCATACGCGGTATCAGAACCGCAGAAAGCAAGGCAACGACGATAGCCAGCACGAGTACTAAGTATGGGTTTTTAAAGGAAATTTTAATCATAGTGCAGTGATATTAAATACCAAAATCAAGGACAATACATTGGTAAATTTTTTCGCGAAATAATGCCAATTGATAACAGTTCAAACATCTGATTTTCAATCTTAAAAAAGGAATCGCTGAAAAGGAAATGAAAACGTGCGCAGAGCTATGACAATAGCTATTGTCTTAGCAGCACATCTTTATCCTTTGGGAAAGGAATCACACTACAGGTGGGGCACGAAGTAATTTAGATCCAATGCTTGTCGCTGAGCGACAATGAAGCTCAGGAGGCATGCTATTGGGCTCTCGAGGGTAATCTAAACTTACCAGTTGAAAGTTTGAAATTGGAAAAACGTGTTGTTTTTCATCGATTTTGAATTGGCTTTCTTTTGGGGATTGAAAATCATCGACAGAAATAATAAAGGTATGACATGTCATCACCGGCCATATCCCTGTCTCTTCCGTATCACGAATCTCTTTGGCTCTTACCTCACAAGGCGTAAGTTTTCCAAATATATGTGGATGATCATGTCCGGATGGATGCGCCACACAGATGTCTATCAGTTTCCAGGGGACAATGGCCAACCCAAGAATAAAAAGAAGAAATATGGATCTGTGCATTATTCCAAAATTAACAAACTTTGAGGAGTAATCATATTATAGTAATATATATTATGAACTAAAGTTTCCTGACACCAACTACTAGCATCATAGGAATCAATGCGCCATCATTGTCCTGCTATCGGTTGAAAATCATTTCAAAGCATCTGAAAAATGCCAATACCCCGTCAATTCATTATATATCGACCACTTTCAGGTTTACTTTTTTATTACCTTCATTCCCTTCTGATTTACACATCACATTCATCTTTTTTATATGCGGACTACGATATTGACGATCCTGACACTCTTGTCTATCTCTACCCTTTCAGCACAGCCCTGGCTTCAGCATTTATCCTCAGGAAAATCTAAGGCAGAACTTACACTATTTGATTACCAAAAAGCATTTGAAACTTACTGGGCGCCATTCAACGTAGACGAAAAAACTTTCACTTATGAATTGAATGGTAAAACCAAAAAAGCAGGCGGCTGGAAGCAATTTAAAAGATGGGAATACGAAATGTCTTTTCTTGTAGATCATCAATCCGGTGCTTTTCCCGAAAAAACAGCAATCGATGTCCGTGAGGATTTCGAGCGCACACATCCGCCATCACGAAACAGATCTACAGCTGATTGGTCACCAATGGGCCCAACCTATTCTAATGGCGGATACTCCGGGATTGGAAGACTCAACTGTATCGCTTTTCATCCATCAGATACCAATCGATATTGGGTAGGCGCTGCAGCCGGAGGATTATGGGAAACGAAAGACAATGGGGAGACATGGACTGTACTCACCGACAAAAATGGTGTACTTGCCGTCAGCGATATTATCATTCCTGATGACTTCGACGGCTCCGGTATCATTTATATCGCCACGGGTGACCGCGATGGATGGGACAATCGCAGTATTGGTGTTTTAAAATCAACGGATAGTGGTGCGACTTGGAATCCCACCGGCCTTAGTTTTACACTTGCAAACAATCGAATGGTCAACCGGCTATTACAAGATCCTGAAAACGATGACATCCTGTATGCGGCCACTTCAGCAGGGGTATTTAAAACCATAGACGGAGGGGACACATGGGATACACAACTCAGTGGAAATGATTTTATCGATATGGAATTCAGACCAGGTTCAAATACGGTCATCTATGGGTCTACCAAAGGAGGCGAAATCCATACCGCACTTGATGGACTAAATTTTGATCTGGTTCTGGATGATGAGGATGCCAGACGAATCGAACTTGCCGTTTCTCCAGATCAGCCGGACTGGGTGTTTGCCTTAGCTTCCAGCAGCAGTAATGGCCTATATGGCATTTTTAAATCTATAGATAGCGGGGCAAGTTTTATCAAAGTCTTTAGTGGCGATTCCTTAAACCTTTTAACCTGGTCTTCTGCCGGTACGGCTGATGATGGCCAGGGCTGGTATGATCTTGCGCTGGCTTCGTCACCATTTGATGCCAACATCATACTCGTAGGTGGTGTCAATACCTGGCGCTCCCAGGATGGCGGTATTAACTGGACAATAGTCAATCATTGGGTAGGAAGTAATTCGCAAGAAGTCCATGCTGACAAACACAAACTTGCCTTTAGAACGAATGGCGACTTGTTTGAATGTAATGATGGTGGTGTCTATCTATCCAAGAATAATGGTACCAACTGGGTAGATAAAACCAACGGAATACAAATTAGTCAGATGTACAGATTAGGCGTATCCCAAACAGAACAAGATGAAGTGATCACCGGACTACAGGACAACGGGACAAAACTCTACAGCGGAAATACATGGTATGATGCGCGGGGAGGGGATGGCATGGAATGTTTGATAGATTATACCGATGCGGACATTCAATATAGTACAGTCTATTACGGCAGTATAAATCGTACAACCAATCATTGGCAAAATTCAAAAAATATTACCCCTGATGATGATGGCAACTGGGTCACGCCGTTCATTATCGATCCGAATAATCCTGCAGTAATATATGGTGGCTATAATGAAGTTTGGAAAACGGAAGACCGAGGAGATTCGTGGGAACAGATTTCCGACATTGCGATCAATGGCAGAGTGCGTTCTATGGCCGCAGCACCTTCTAATGATCAGTATTTGTATATCGCCGGTAACCGGGCTTTATGGAAAACCGCAGATGGCGGTGAAACCTGGGAAAATAAAACGGATAGCTTGCCGAATGGCTTTGCCAACATCACCTATATCGCTGTAAAACACGATGATGAAAATACGCTTTGGGTAACAACGAGTGGATATTCCATACCCGCCGTTTACGAATCTATTGATGGCGGCGACAGCTGGATTAATATTTCTGAAGGGTTGCCTTCAATTCCTATTTACGCGATTGTCCAGAACCATCAGTCAACCGCCACTGTAGACTTATACATTGGCACCGAACTTGGCGTGTACTACAAAAAAGGAATAAATGATTGGGAACCTTACAACGATGGGTTACCGAACGTAAAGATTGGCGAGATAGAAATTTATTACGCCGGCAATCCAGGAGAAAGTAAATTAAGAGCAGCTTCTTTTGGAAGAGGTCTTTGGGAAACCACCCTGGAGTATATCTCCTCTCCTATGGTCTATATATCGAGTACGGCAAAACAACAAAACACAACTGTTGCTCCTCCTGGTGGCATGAATCAGGAAATTTTAAAAATAGAAGTTCAGACAAATGGAAATCTTGGTCCATTGAATTCAACTTCCTTTACATTTAATACTAATGGATCCACAAATCCGGAAACGGATATAACCAATGCAAAACTTTATTTTTCCAGCACCTCAAATGCGTTCTCTCCCGAAAATCAATTTGGCACAACAGTGAATGCGCCGAATAGTACATTTACTTTTACTGACACGCAAGTGCTCGGCGATGGAAGAAATAATTTTTGGCTTACGTATGATGTTCCTTTGTCAGCTACAATAGGCAATCTGCTGGATGCTCAATGTACATCAGTAACCATTGACGAACCTAAATCTCTTTTAGATTCAGATCCTCCTGGTGCCCGCATTATTAATCTCAAGTATTGTGACGCAGGGGCCACCGAGCTTACCTATGAATATATTTCCAGAGTGCGCATGGGCACTATTGACAATCGTTCGGAAAAAGATCCTGGCGGGTATTCTGATTTTAGTGCGTATCAGGTTGAGTTGAAACTCGAATCCACGATGGACATTCTTGTGTATAATGGGGTACCTTATTGGGCTGATCAGGTCCTAATCTGGGTGGACTGGAATATAGACGGTGATTTTCTGGATGAAGGTGAAAGCGTTTTTATTTCCAACCCTTCTGGTGATGATATTTTCAGATGCAATATTACCGTGCCGGCCGCTGCAAAAATGGGGATGACAAAAATGCGCATTCGATTGCACGACTCACAAAATGGTGCGCACGGAGAACCATGTGGCTATGCCCAATGGGGTGAAGTGGAAGATTATTCTGTACGTGTGATTCCAAATGATCCATGTGCCATTCTGGATTATTTCGAATACAATGCGACTAGTGTGCCAGGAGATTATGTAGACTTAGGCAAGGAAGGAATGCTTATCACTACTGATAATTTTAACGATGCTAATTCTGCTCCTCAGGATATTGGGTTTGCATTCGAGTATATGTGTAATCCGTTTACACAATTTGTTCTGAATACTAATGGCTTTATCAAATTAGGTGATACCCCACCTTCCAGAACAAGTTTATCATTTGATGATCCCAGAAAAGTGATTGGCGGAATATTTAATACAAATGACACCGCCAATATAAATATTCTCAGTGTGCTTAATATGGATCTTGATGCTGGCACAGGTTCGCCGGAGTATCGCGTGCATATAACCGGCGATGCTCCTTACAGAGTATGTACTATTCAGTTTAAAGATGTTCGTGAAGCTGCTAGTGACCTTATTCCTCAGTTTGATAATATGCAGTTTCAAATCAAACTATATGAGACCAGTAATGCTATAGAATTTATCTATGGTGACTGGACACCATCAGGAAATGATACGGATTTACGGCCTGTAGCAGTTGGTTTAAAAGGATTGACCAGTGCTAATGATCAGGTGTTATTGGCAAGTAAAACCGCAGACCAATCATGGGATGAAATTTCTTTTCTCAATTCCAACTTCGGTGATCCTGAAGCGATCTATTATGAAAAACCACCGGAAAGCCCAAAACCTGACGCCGGGAGGACGCTTCGTTTTAAACCGGTGTATAAAAATGATCTGGCCATTAACGAAATCTATACTCTGGGTGAGGCCTCACTTTATTTTTCGTCTCCGCAATACATTGGTGTAAATATCGAAAACAAGGGGTCTTCAACCTTGACAAATATTCCTGTAGCACTAAGCATTTCAGGAGCCAATGAGTTTATTGATACAATTTATATCTCCTCCATAGAACCCAATGAGCGCCTGACCTTGAACTTTGCAAATTTCAATCCAGAGGCCACAGGCACGTCATTAATTGAAGCATCCTTACCTAATGATCAGGACAACAACAACAATTACAAGTCATGGACTCAAGAGACCACTGACTTTACGTGTAATTATTCATCAAACGAAGGAGCACAAGGTGGATACGGTTTTGCAGACGACCAGGACAACATGATTTTAGCAAAATACAAGATTACTGGAACAGCTAAATTAGAAGCAGTAAATGTCTATATCAATAGTGATACAGATATAGATGATCGGGTTTATGGTGTAGCCCTGAATCAGGAGGGCACTATCGTTTGGCAATCAGAAGTACTTACAATTACAGAAAGTGATCTTGAGGCATGGCATACTTTTTCTGTAATTGAAAACCAACCTACATTGGACAGTTCTTTTTATGTAGGAATATTGACTTGGCCTGGTAATAACATCAGGGTGGGCATTCAAAATGAAAACCCACAGCGGGCCGGGTCTTTTTATTCCGGTTTTAGTAATGTAACTTACCTTATAGGTTCATTCCGCCTGATGATTGGCGCTGTCCTTTCTTCACCTCCACCTATAGCAGGTATTGCCTCGACAGATCAGTTCGTTTGTCAAGGCGCCATGGCCAGTATTCAACTCGACGGAAATATCGGAGTAGTGCAATGGCAAGAATCTCCCGATGGGATCATGGATTGGGCAAATGTATCCTCCGGGACTGGAGCGGATATGCCGGAATATAATTCCTCCCCACTAACAGCTACTACACATTACCGGGCGGAAGTCTCACAACCAACATATGCATCTGTCTACTCGAATACGATTACCATCACAGTATTTCCTAAGCCAGCAAGTGCAGGGCCCATTTCAGGACCGGATACGCTTTGTCAGGGTAGTGAGCCTGTCCTCTACACCATTGCGGAAATTGACAATGCGACCCAATACATGTGGTCTATACCGGAAGGGGCAAACGGCATAAGTTTGACGGATAGCCTTCTTGTTTCATACGGTTCCACTGCCATGTCCGGTTTAATAACCGTTCGCGGAATCAATGAAAACTGTATTGGTGATTCTTCAACTTTATCGATAGTTATCAAAGACCAACCAGAGACGCCTGTTATCACAGGTGTAGAAAATGTACTTCATTCTGATACTGAATTCGGAAATCAATGGTATGATGATAATGGCCCAATCCCCGGCGCAGTGGATCAGGAGTATATTGCCTTCTCGTCAGGCGACTATTATGTGATCGTGACGAAAAACGGATGTCAGTCAGCACCTTCCAATAGCATCACCGTCATTCTATCGTCCACCAATTCAATTTTCAAGAACCCACTCATTCGTGTATTTCCAAATCCTGTCTATGACCAACTGTTTATAGAAGCATCGAGGGACCTACGTACAATTCGTTTTGAAGTTCGCAATGCGATAGGGCAGCTCACAGAAAAAGGATCCTTTACAGAGAAAACTATGTTGTCTACAGGTCATCTGGTGTCAGGAATTTACTATATCAAAACCGACGATAATGGGCTTATTGATGTCCGGATGTTTGTGAAGGAATAGGATCAAAGGATGTGGAATGTTTAGTGTTTAATGTTTAATGTTTAATGTTTAATGAAAAATTAAAACTGCGCCGCTGCGGCTCTGCGTGCAAAACAAGAAAGATGTGGGATGTGGGATGTGGAGGGTTTAGTGTTTAGTGTTTAGTGTTTAGTGTTTAGTGAAAAATTAAAACTGCGCCGCTGCGGCTCTGCGTGCAAAACAAGAAAGATGTGGGA
>JBBKWA010000105.1:0-33838 GCA_037968695.1 Saprospiraceae bacterium | reverse complement strand
AACCAACACAAGGATAAGGGATGCCAATGATAAAAGCCTGAAGATCTTCATGATATATAATTAATTTATGTAATATTATTTCCTTACTTGTTAACTATCAATTTCGGAACCCATATTGTTCCCGATTGTTGAATTACTTGGATGAAAACCAATTTTTTAGACATAATTGATGTTTGTAATATGATTTTTGATTATCGTGCAAGTTTCGTGCCATTTTTGGGGAAATGTTTAAATGTTTAAATGTTTAAATGTTTAAATGTTTAAATGTTTAAATGTTTAAATGGGGAAATGGGGAAATGGGGAAATGTTTAAATGGTTAGGTGTAAGGCTTGAAGGTTGAAGGTTTAAAGTTTAGGATGTTAGAAAATGATGGCCTTATTTTAAAGCTGCTAATAAACGATCTGAACTTTGCGTTTCGTATATCAGGGTTTACACGGAATTGTGTCAACGGATGAAAATAATAGGCCACTTATCAATACATTAGACGAGTCTTACAGCAGACCCCTCTCCTTTTATACTATATACCTGGCAAAAATCCATTCAAGCACGCTTGATGGTGTGCAGGAGGATTGTATGCTTTAGCCTTGGAGGGCGCATATGCTTCCTGCACTTTTTGCTTTTTCCCTAAAACGTATTCCTTGTCGCTTATTTTGGCTCCAATTTGGCAATAAAGCCATTAAGCTTTAAAAATCAAGTATAATTGTTCTTCTAAAAAGACAACCTAATGGAAGATCATATCAGCTATATCTTAAATGACCTTGGAGAAAACAGAGAAGATTATTTCAATGCGATGTCTCCTCCTATCATTCAAACGAGCAATTTTGTTTTTCCAAATGTGGATGACTTCAGAGCAGCAATTCTCGATGAACTCAATGCCCATATCTATACTAAAGGCAATAATCCAACTGTCGAAATACTAAGAAAGAAAATTGCTGCTCTGGAAGGAACAGATGACGCACTTTTGTTTGCAAGTGGCACAGCCGCTATTTCCATGACGATCATGCATTGCGTTGGTCAGGGAGATCATGTCATTTGTGTACGACACCCCTACAGCTGGACCGCCACAGTACTGAGTAAATATCTGGTAAAATTTGGCGTAACACATGATTTTGTGGATGGCAGTGACCTTGAGGCGATGGAGGCTTTGATCAAGCCAAATACTAAACTCTTGTTTCTCGAAAGCCCTAATACGTTTACTTATGAACTACAAGATATTCCTGCATGCGTTGCCCTGGCTAAAAAACATAACTTAATAACGGCCATTGACAATAGCCATGCCAGTCCTATTTTTCAGCAACCGGCTAAAATGGGGGTGGATATTATCATTCATTCTGTCACGAAATATATTAACGGGCATAGTGATGTTGTTGCTGGAGTAGTATGTAGTCATCAACATATTATTGACAAAATGTTTATTGATGAATATATGATTCTCGGTGGTATTTTACCTCCTCAGGAAGCAGCATTGATACTTCGCGGCTTGCGCACATTACCGGTTCGAATGGAACGCATTCAAAAAAGCACAAAAGAAATTATCACCAAATTAAAAGGACATAAAAAAATCAAAAGGATTTACTATCCTTTTGATCCGGAGTTTCCACAGTATGCATTAGCAAGAAAACAAATGAGTGGGTGTGGTGGATTATTTACCATCGAGTTTGACCTGCCTGATAAAGATTCATTGTTGTCCTTAGTCGCACGAATCAAAAGATGGAAAATTGCTGTGTCATGGGGAGGTCATGAAGCCTTGATGTTACCGATAGCCGCACTGCATGATCTACCTGGCAGAGATAACCCCCATATCCCCTGGTCCTTTGTCAGGTTTTATGTTGGGTTAGAGGAACCTGATTACTTGCTTGAGGATTTATTGGAAGCGTTGAGTAGCTAACAATTGACATTCACCTTGTCCAAGACTTCGGCAAACAAGGAAGGGTGTAATGAGCTCCCGATCCCGTCCCGATCCCGTCCCGATTGATCGGGACGGGATCGGGACGGGAGGGCAAAGGGCAACTTACATTTTTACGAGCGGGATCACTTTGTGCTGACCATCAGCAACGATGTGAAATAGGTATATGCCTTGAGGAAAATGGAGCGTATATGGGATCGAATTCACGTGTTGAAAAGTGATGTATTCCAATTGTCTTCCATAGACATCCGTAATTTCCATCTTTACATTTTGCCGAAGTGTTCGCAAGTCAATGAGGATATCCCCATGCGTTGGATTGGGATAAAGCCTGATGGCCGATTGTAAATCCAGTTCATTCGATGACACCAGTAAGAGGTTCACACAATCTGTAGTATCTACACAACCATTAAGTGATACAATCCCCGCGTATGTCCCACTAACTGCAGGAACATATGATTGTTCAACCGCGCCAGGGATCAGTGTATTCAAAGTACAATCCATCCATTGATATGCAGCGCTATCCTGTTGGGCTGTAAGGAAAAAATCATTGATTGTAATGCCATTATCAGGACCTAGAATCAAAAGATCCAGGGTGACCGTGCTATCGCATCCGGCAGCATTGGGTAAAACAAAGGAGTATGTTCCGGATTTATCAAACGTTTCCTCACCATCCGGAGTAGTATAAGAAAAACATGTCTCCACCTCTTCTGATCCTGCGGATGAATGAATGATCGTCAAATGGAGATTGACTATACTGTCACACCCATTTATGCCCGTATATATCTGGGTATAGTCTCCGGATGAGGTTAACACGCCATCAGGGGTCGCAAGGCTGTCACAAGCTGTTTCTGTGCGTTCGGTTTCCAAATGATCGATAATGGTCAGTTCAAGTACGATGACACTATCACACCCAAACATATCCGGAAGGGTGTATTCATAAAAGCCGGACGACGTATAGACATTTCCTAAAGGGTCTTCATATTGATCACACTCCGTCCGTATATCGTCAGTTTCATTGCTGTTGCGAATAGTAAGATGATAAAAAATAAGACTGTCACATCCATCCGTATTGATCAAGGATTCCATGTATTCACCGGATTGAGTCCAGGTATGCTGTCCATTTGGTGTGGTGTAGCTTTCACAACCTGTGACAGTAACTTCCGTTTCATCATGAACATTAACAGTAAGGAGCACCGTGATAATACTATCACATCCAATAGAAGATGCGAGTGTATCCAAATAAATGCCTGACGACGTCCAAGTCGCTTCCCCGTCAGGAGATATCATGCTGTCACAGACTGTAGCCTCGAAGTTTGAATACACATTAGGGCAAACATTGATGCTGGCAAGGAAAAAATCATACGCACCATTGGAACTTAATAGAAACTCATCCGCAAAGGGATCGGCATCCATAGTTTGCGTAAACGATCCGGCAATATAAAAGTGGTTTTCTCCATTATGGGCTATGGCGTAAGCCACATCCGATCCCACTCCACCAATTTGATCCATCCGGCCAAAGTCACCATTTGATTTCAACATAAGCACAAATACATCCTCTTCACCTGTGGCTTGCGCCCAGGAATCCGGACTCCCGGAATAGAAATCTGCATACCCTGTAAAATAACCGGTGACGAGGATATTTCCATGATTATCTGTACTAATATCAATCCCTTTGTCGTTATCAACTCCGCCAAAACTGCGTGCCCAAATAAATGTGCCAGAAGGTGAGAGTTTTACAACGAATCCATCATCCCCTCCCTGAGAAACCAGGAATGAGGTAAACGTGCTTGGATTGAAATCCACAGCTCCTCTAAACATCCCGGTCAAGAGAATACTGCCGGTAGGATCCATGTGTATCCCATTGATTTCGTCATTCTCACCTCCCCCGATCTGCAAAGCACGGATATAGTTTCCCTGACCTGTGTATGTAGCCACAAAAATATCGTCCATTCCCACTGCGGTAAAGTTTTCATCACCAGGATTGGGGTTAAAATCAACAATTTCAGAAAAATGCCCTGTCACCCATACTTGTCCGGTGAGGGTCACGCTCACTCCACGACCGGCATCTGAACCAGGCCCACCAATACCGTGGACCCAAATTAATTTCCCTTCCGGAGTATACTTGGCCAGAAAAATATCCTCCATGCCCATACTGGTCTGGAGTGACACGCCATCTGTTGGATCGAAATCTGCTGTTTTTTCAAAAAGACCAGTTACATAAATATTATTCGTGGCATCTGTTTTCACTGAACGGATTTCATTGTATCCATCCCCGATAATTGCAATCGCCCAGAGAAAATCACCGTTTTCATCAAGCTTGGCGATAAAACCACTACCATCCACTCCAGCAGATAATAGAAATATATTTGGGCCCGGATCAAAATCAACAGTGCCGTGAAATGAACCAGTCACGATCACATTACGCTCCCTGTCTATGGCTATGCTATAAGCGTGATCCGTCCCGGGACCACCAATTTGCTTAGCCCATAACACGTCACCGGAAGGAGAAGTTTTGGAAATAAAAATATCATCATCACCTTCTGAAGACAGCATGTTCAAATCCATCCCCGGATCAAAATCAACTGAACCTTGAAAGTTGCCGGTCAGGAAAACATTTCCATGAACATCGGGGACCATATCTTTCACCGCACTTGATAGGGCACCGCCTGTATTGTACGCCCAATCCAATGTATGCGTAGAATGCAGTGGATTTCCCGTTTGATTCCGACGTGTTAAAATTTCAGTATCTCCGAAACGACCATCGGTCCATGCGATCACCACAAGCAAATCCTCAACGCATACTGATGAATTCCCCGAAAATCCTTCTTCAGCAGAGAGTTGTTTGCGTGGCGTCCAGGTAAAACCTCCATCCGTTGAAAAACGACTCTCCACTTCCCAATTCGCAGCCCCATCATGACGTTCATGCCAGGTCAAAAAAGCAAATGCACCTTCCATTGTAATCTTTGGCTGTAATGACTCTGTCGGCGTATTGGTCAGTCGAATTTCATCTGACCAGGTATCCCCATTGTCTACTGAACGAAGGGCAAAAATTTCCGCATTGCCCTCCCGCAGATCTGACCAAACGACAATGATGGTTTTCCCCACAGCTACTGCAGATGGGAAATTTGATTTAAACGGATTATTGGTCATGCGCAAATCGGCACCCCATGTCAGGCCACCGTCTTTCGAACGTTTATAATAAATCTCATTATTACCATTCCGATTGTCCTGCCAGACAACATGGACACTAGCGGCCAATGAGGATACTGAAGCGTTAATTGAATTTCCGCTATTGATAGTCAATCGCCTCGGAGGCCCCCAACTTTGACCGGAATTGGGCGAATGGCAATAGAAAATTTCCTCATCATCAAATCGATTGTCCGACCAAACAAGATGTACCACAGAACCAGAAACAGATATGCAAGGAAAGCTCGAATCAGCAGGATCAGTAGTAATACGTGTTTCCGCAGACCATGACGTACCCCCATTGGATGATTTCCGGTAATAGATATCATCACGCCCGCTGCGCCGATCTGCCCAGGAGACGTGCACTTCATTTTTCAAGACTGCAATCGAAGGGTAGCCTGAAAAACTTCCATCATTTGGTGTCAATGGCACCGCCGTTTGCCAGGATTTGCCACCATCAATGGATCGTTGGTAGTACACCTCACCTTCCAAACCGCGTTTATCGGTATACACTAGATGGACAACATCTCCATAAGCTGCAAGGCTATTGGCATTATTGAAGGAAGTGAAAGATTCTCCTGGCGCATTAGTGACACGGGTCTCCGGGCCAAATTGAGCCAATAACCCCAGTGGCAGCAAGATTAAAAGTGTCAACGTAGTAAGTTTCATATCAGTGATTTAAACTAAAACCTTAGGTTATATAAAAAAATTGGGAGTTATGGCTTCCGCTGGGTAAAGAATCCACGACGGCGGGCTGTACAACAAAGATCAATCCTTTCCTTTTCGCACTTGGATTTCAAATGGATATACCAAATAAATATACAAAATATTTTCCTTTTCAGATATCTTCAGAGTACATATCCTACTAAACAACAAAGACTTGGCTTATAAAATTCCCTTCAGGGTATCAAATACCGTCTTTCGATCGGAATAATGTCTGGCAATAGCGGAACGACCAATATAAACGTTTTGTAATCGATGTCGATGCCCTTCCTCTCCTTTCCGACTCCGGGAATCATGCTCATAAGCGATTTGAGGCTACCAATTTTTTATTTGGGAAATTTGACCAAAACAGGCATTGAAATCAAATGTATTTTTCTTGATTTTCTTTTCAATTCGCTTGGCTTCATTATCCTCAAAATGGGTTTAAAGTGAAAATCCATTATCGAAGTTATGTAATAATCCAGTAAGAACAAAGGCAATTTTACCGGCCTTTAAACTGGCTCATCATGCGCTGCATATTATCTCCTTTGCTGAGATTGTGCATCATTTTGCGCATTTGGTCAAATTGTTTGATAAACATATTTACTTCGTGGACATTTCGGCCACAGCCATTTGCAATCCGTGTTTTGCGGGACATATTCAACAACTCAGGGCGTTCGCGCTCATCATTGGTCATGGACTGAATGATTGATTCAATTTTAAGAAAAGCATTGTCATCGATTTCTATATCCTTCATCGCTTTCCCAACACCGGGTATCATACTCATCAATGATTTAAGATCACCCATTTTTTTGATCTGGGCCATTTGCCCAAGGAAGTCATTGAAATCGAATTTGTTTTTCTTAATCTTCTTTTCAATGCGCTTGGCTTCCTTTTCATCAAACTGCTCCTGTGCTTTTTCAACGAAGGAAACAATATCCCCCATGCCGAGGATACGTTGAGCCATCCTGTCCGGATAGAACATATCGATGGTCTCCATTTGTTCGCCGGTACTGACAAACTTAATTGGTTTTCCGACTGTATATTTAACAGAAAGGGCTGCACCACCACGTGTATCACCGTCCAATTTGGTCAAGACAACACCGTCATAATTGATTACGTCATTAAACGCCTTAGCTGTATTGACCGCATCCTGTCCCGTCATCGCGTCCACGACAAACAAAGTCTCATTTGGTTGAATGGCTTCCTTAATCTCCCTTATCTCCGTCATCATCGCTTCATCGATCGCCAAACGCCCGGCCGTATCGACGATCACTACATCATACCCATGAATCTTAGCATGCTCAATAGCTTTTAACGCAATAGCTGCCGGATCTTTTGAATCGGGTTCTTTATAAACAGGAACATTAATAGATTCTCCGAGTACCGTCAACTGATCCATCGCAGCGGGACGATATATATCGCAAGCCACAAGTAGTGGTTTATGCTTTCGTTTCGTTTTGAGATAATTTGCCAGTTTGGCGGAAAAAGTAGTTTTACCACTTCCCTGAAGTCCTGCGATCAAAACCACACCCGGATTTCCTTTAATATTTATGCCTGCAGCCTGACCACCCATGAGATCAATCATCTCATCCTGGACGATCTTAATCATCAATTCTCCTGGCTTGACAGCGGAAAGTACATTCTTTGTACCCAGTGCCTGGTCTTTAATTTTATCCGTAAACTCCTTGGCTATTTTATAGTTTACATCTGCGCCAACGAGACTGCGGCGGATTTCCTTGATGGCTTCGGCTATATTGAGTTCGGTAAGCTTTCCCTCCCCTTTAAGGGTCTTGAACGCATTATCCAGATTATCGGTAAGGCTTTGAAACATAACGGATAAGATATCTTAGTTGAGCTAAAATGGATTGCAAATATACGGTTTTTGGTCAGCCTCTGTTCAACAATGCCAGTCAGCCTAATTTGTAAAACAATGCTTGTCGCTTTAAGGAGAGGAAAAGGTGCACGGGACTTCCTATTTGGCTGAGAATCAATAACATCATATGGCACACTGATGTGAATCATTGACTGACGGGCAACATCAGCCGTAAATTACATATATTCAATCCAAACTGCCTTATACTATGAAAGCAAGGTTATTATCAATGCTGATCCCTCTTTTTTGTGGGTCATTCATTTCCGCCCAGATTCCAAAACTTGGGGCAGATGCGGATTGGTGCATCACAGAACCCATATTTTTTGATATGCCCGAATGTTGGATCAGTACCAACCCGATGGCTTATGCTTCCGGATTGCCGGCCAATGTAAGTCTGACCACAGATTCGTATATCGGGAGTCATGCCCTTAAACTTGAAACTTTATTGGATGATAATGGAGAGGTCCATGCTGCTGTAGCCATATTGAAAAATGAAATTCTCGGTCGACCAGATAAATTCACCGGATATTATAAAGCTGACATTGTTTACAGCGACTATGCTGGCATCCGAATTTCATTATTGTCTGACAGAGGCATCGTTGGTTGGGGGGAGCTCGATTTTAAAAAGAGTACCATTATATTCTCTCCTTTTGAAATACCAATACAATATATTTCAACAGCTGTCATTCCGGACTCCTTCTTATTAGCTATCTATTCTTCAGTGGACAATCCAATGGGTGGCACAAGTTTTGTTGTTGACGCCGTCAAGTTCGAAGAAGCGATTGACGTAACCATCCCGCTCACAGAAAAATATACGACAAGAATAACCCCTAACCCTGCTATTGATAAAATCCTGGTGATGGTACCGGGCCGTATTGGTCAGGTCGACATTAAAATTTTTGATGGTAATGGCAGAGCTGTAATATTCAATACGTTCGAATATCAGATTAGTATCGATGTTTCTGAACTTACCAATGGGCTGTACTTTTTTGAAGTGCGTTTAAAAGATCATGCGCTGTATGACAAAGGTCGATTTAGTGTAGCAAGGCAAAAATTATAATTCTTCCGCCTTGTTTTCCTTTTTCTTCTTCTTTCCCAAAAACTCACTAAACGTATTGTATTCCCGGCGATAAGTGAGGCCTACGCCTGTTTTGTTTCGCCTTCCCTCAATAGTTGGCGCATTTTGGTTGTACGCTCTAATTTTCAACCTTCCATCAGGTGTGATTTTATAGGAAAAAGTAACATCTCCGGCAAAGTACTCCGTCTTAGAAACTGTCGTTGCCCCAGTGACATAGTCTCCGCCTAATCTGACTTCCAAACGATCATTAAAAAATTCCAAAGGAAGATCTACCTCGACTACTGTCGCCGAAGGGTCGTCCAGCGGATTGGTAGATATATCTCCACCACCTTGTGGGATCGGAAGGCCCAGATTCATTTCCAAGGTAATACCGGAAAGTATTTCTCCCGTTGGAATCAGATCGCCAATCAGTCCTCCCAGATATCCAGACAAGGTCGAAGAAATCAACTCACTAAACGTATTATTAATCCCTTGGGTCAAAATCAGACCTGAACTGGAACCGGTAATTGTTGGTAGAAATGAGCGTGTTATCAACAAGCCAACAACTTGTTGGAGCATCGCATTCTCATTCGCCTTCAGAATATTCACTTTTGTATTTACGTAGCCTTTTAGTTCCCCGGAAAGGTCCGGAAACTCAATATTAAAACTTATATCCGGCTGCAATAATGAACCCGATAAGGTCATCAACAAATCTACTTTGGTACGCTCTCTGGACTGTTCATAGACTTCTTTCTGAGCACCTCCGGGATCCGTAATATATTCCTGTATAAGGGTATAAACAGACGCACTCAAATCCTTGTATTTCGCTTGAATATTGAGGTTCGCATCATAAGGATCACCATTCCATTGGATGATTCCCCCACTATTTAATAAAAAGGGCTTCCGAACAACTTTAAAATTCGTAAACAAGTAGTCACCGTTGGCAATAGTATAATCACCATACATGGAAAAATTGCCTAACCGGTCCATCGACAAATCTAAATCTCCAATACCCGTGCTTCGCAATACTTCACCAGTATTGTCGTCAAATATTAATTCAATGATTGCATCTTCAGTAATCGTCATATTCATGGTGAGATCAATCCCTCCAAGATCAAACTGCGTAGGTGGTGTCACAGGCAGCATTCCGTTCTCTAAAAATATGGCAAAGTCTTTATCCGTATTGGTGGTTCCAGAAGATAAAGGAATATAGATATGTGTGCCTTTCGCGGTTGTCAAACCAATCACCATTTTGGGATTGGCTACGGTGCCGGAGAAAGTCGCATTAACTGATCCTATCCCTCTGCCATAGAAAACATTATTTTCTTCTGATGTGACATCCAGGCCTAAGATCCTATTTGCTTTCATTGTCGCATCAAGGCCCAGGTTTCTAAGGTATCGATGCGTCAATCCTCCTTGAACAACTGCTGTATTTCCAAGCACATCATAAATCGTGATACCTGACAGATCTATATTCGTCTCTGTGATTTTAAATGTTTGCTCATGAAACGAATAACCAACCCCTAAATAATCAATGGTCGTACTTCCATTTTTGATGATCCCCTCACCTTCCGGATTTAATGCATTGATTTTACCCCGAAGATTTAAACTCATGTCCACTGATCCTTCTGTATCCCTGATATTTTCCCCTATTAAAAACTCGAGGAAACCAAGGGGAAATTCATTTGCCTTTAGGTCTAATCGCAAATAATTCTGTTCGTCTTTTGGAATGATTTTCATCGGCGGGAGGAAAGCCCCTTTTCCAAAAAGAGTAGCCTCTTTGTTGATCAAGGCAATGTCAATTACTACCGAATCTTTAGGGTCATTCATTTCTGCTGTCATGACCATTCGACCATAAGGCACATCATTGACACGTAAAGCAGGTAAGCTCAAAACAGCACTCAATCGTTTCGTGTCATATATATTGTCCAACTCAAAATCCAGCGTATACAATCCTGAAAAATCAAACTTGTCCGTGACCCATAATTCATTAAGATAATTAATATTAAAACCCGACACATAGGCCTCGATACCTTTATTGTAAACATCATCCAACAGAATCTTTTTATCTCCAGAAACAAGCTGAAAATTGGTTATTTCAAATTCATCTTTTCGAATTTCGATTTTATTGCCCGGTGGCACTTTCCAGTCATCCCCAAACATGACCAATTCTATTGGCAGAAAGGAAATTTGCCAGTTTCCTTTTTTGGGGTTAGCACTAGCCCGAAGGTCAAGATCCAGTTTGTTTATGATATCCGCCAGTTGATCCGTTTTAAAATTAAATCGAATGCTATCATTGGATATTCCACCTTTAATGGAGACATCTTCAAAAAAGAAATTTTCATTAATGTCCGCAGCAACCAATTCTATTTCTATTCCCGCAAAACCATCAGATTCCTCAAAAACCAGCGTTGTTTCGTAAAAGTTCATTTTGTTATAATGAAGCTCCGGCAATAATACCGAGCCAAAGAATTTATCTTCCTGGATGTTGATTCCACCTTTGAGTGTACTTCTTTTTATATTGAGATCTTGTACCCCTAACAAGTTAAACCAATCCTCACTATCATTTACCAGGAGATTCCAATTTAAGCGCTGCGTGACCTCTTCCTGCAGTGGTTTCTCTGGAAGCGACACTAACCCCGGATATTTCTGATGCAAATAATGCGCCATTTGATTTGCCAATAAAAATGGATCAAAATCGCCGATAATCGTTCCCGTGACCGGATCAGATTCGACAGCAAACACTCTGTCTCCGGAAATGGAATCAGACGATGCGACAAGTAAAACATGATCCATGGTATAATCAACCTCATCCACTTTCAGCAAAACATTTTCACCAAGAAATGTACCTTCCAGTTGATTTACATTTCCAACGACCATATCCACTTCAAAAAAGCCTTCAATGGTGAACTGCTGATTTGAAAGTCCAAGTTCAAATAAGTTTAAGCGCTCAATTCTAGACATAAAATTCAGCTTTGGCAGCGATTCCCGGGCATCGACAGTGCCTTCAAACTGAATTCCCAGATAAGGATCATTGATATCCATTGTTCCACTAAAAAGCTTACCGGTGACGAGGCCATCCACTCTCGCATTGCGGTACTCATAGCCATTGTAGACGATGGAAGACAGATTTGCTGTGATGTCAGCACGAAGTGATTCTGTATCGAGTCCGTAACCTTCTATCACACGTGCTTTTAAAGTCGCTTTACCAAGTTTTGGATTTTCTGTAAGCTTCCCAATATCGAAATTACGAAGCGCCAAACTACCCGAATATTTTCCTTCGGAAATGCCCTTCAAAAGGTTCATATTCATATCCAGTATGACCTGGCCAAGGGATGTGTTGAACGCGCCATGAGATACAAAGTTATCCGGATAGCCATCAAAATTTCCAACGAAATTAATTTGGCCTAACCTCTCCAATATCGGTGGCAGCTGCATTTCTGGAAAAATACTTTGAAGACTCTTTGCGCTAAATGCTGATTTCTCAACTTTAAGGCTTATAAACTGAGATCCATCAACAGCAAGATCATGCGATTTCAAATCACCCGTAATATTAAGATTTCCAAATCCGGCATACATACGTCGTATACGCAACCTATTGACATGCCCATTCACTTGCCCCTGAAAATTAATTTCTTTTTCGTGGTTGTGTTTGAAAAATTCAAGATTACTTAAGCCAGGCGCCATCGCCATTAAATCACTTACATGAAGGTGCAAATCCGCCTTGGGAATATCCAGTCTGACGGAATCCACGAAGGATTGAAAATCAGTGTATCCCGAAAAAAACAAGGACACAGAGTTATCGATCGTGCTTTGTGCTGTTTTCAATAACAAATCCTCGACAACGACACTATCTTTTGAAACAATAGCCCGGCGTGCGCCAAGCTTATTAATCTCAAATCCATTTTGATGAAGCAGATGAATCGCTATATCTCTGGCTCTAAAATCCCAACCTCGTATGACCAGTGAATCAAGAGATAAATCAACATCTGTTAGCTGCATATGACCATAATCAATTCCTTGGGCATGTGGGTAGGTCACCGGCAAGGATTTTTTATTATCCAGCCCTACTTTTCCATCCGTAAAGCGCATCGTGTGGATATCAAAAGACCAGACTTTATCACTCCCCGGAACGGCTGTTTCACTGTCTGCCTGAGGCAGGCTATTTATTATCTGTATGTTTGGTTCATCGAAGTCCGCTTCTGTGATATTGAGATACTTCCCGATTATATCCAGCGTATCGAAACCGATATCAGCCCGCTTGAAGTACATATCGAATTTAGTTCCAAAAGTTTCGTCATCAATTCGAACCGCCAATGATTTTGCATTTAGTGTTTTTAAGTCGAGTACAAAATCACTTTTGCTCGGATCTTTCGGCGGAAGCAATCGAAGCAAGACAATATCCAGATTGTTTAGACTATCCCCTGCAAAACGATGGATATTGAGGATTCCATTCTCTACGCCCAATTGATTGATTGTAATTCGACGAATGAAAAGATCCCAGATGCCTCTATAATCAACATGGAGAGACGCTGCATAAATTAACGTATCCTCTGGATACTCCGGAGAAGCAATAAATAAGTCGCGCAACGTTAGATCAGACAATGGGTGAATAGAAAAACCACCTATGGAAACTTTTGTATTCAATTTAGCTTCCATCCCGTTGGTCAGCTTATTGATACCCCAACGCTGAACAAATGGCAAATGGACAATTAATACTAAAGAGATCGATAAAATCAGGAGTGTCAGAAATATACGAGCAAGCCACATGGAAAAGCGCCATGGCTTTTTCACTTCCTTTAGTTCTTTTTCATGGCCCTCCTTCTCCATCCTTAGTTTAACAAGATCAAGTGATTAATTATTTTCGCTAAGGTCTTAATCTTTTCTTTTTCAGGGTATTCACGTATTGTAATTCATTATAAACTGCAATCGTGTCTTTGGCTGCCTGCACATCATGTACCCGCAAAATGGAAGCTCCATTTTGCAGTGCTACCATATGTAGTGCAGTCGTCGCGGCTAATGTATCCTCAGATGGTCGCCCAATGGTCTTCGATAGCGTTGATTTTCTGCTTACGCCTAACATTACGGGCAAATTTAGAAAACGTAACAATCCTAACTGATCTACTAACATATAATTCTGCTCCGGTGTTTTTGAAAAACCAAACCCGGGATCAAGGACGACTTCTTCTAAACCCGCTTCTTTAAGCATGCGGATTCTATCAATAAAATACTTTAACAAATCAGGTATAATATCCTGATAATCTGCATTATACTGCATAGTCTCTGGCGTGCCGCGCATATGCATTAGGATGTAGGCTACCTTCCTTTCGGCTACAAGACTTAACATTTTTGGATCCAGGAGTCCTCCTGAGATGTCATTGACGATAGTCACGCCAAGATCGATGCACTGCTCCGCCACTTTTGCGCGATAGGTATCGATCGAGATGACCGTATCCGGAAAAGTCTTTTGAATGATCTTTACCACAGGCACCACTCTATTTAATTCTTCTTCCACAGGAATTTCTTTCGCTCCCGGACGAGATGACATTCCACCTATATCAAGTATAGCACACCCTTCCCGCACCATCTTGCCCGCTACCTCAATAACATCCGCCATTGAATTTGAAAGCCGGCTTGAGGAATAAAATGAATCGGGAGTCGCATTGAGTATCCCCATGACAACGGGTGTTGAGAGATCGATTATTTTATCACCACAGCGCAATGTACCGGAATCTTTCAGTCTTAACATTTCCTTTAGTCCTCCTTATTAAGGGATTAACATATCTTGCATTAAAATTAATCCATTGACCAGGACTCGTCTCACAAGGTATGGTATTTCTCTTTTGCTTCTCCTGGCCATAGGACTTGCCGTCCATTTGAGCAGATCTGTTTACAAACTAAATCATCGCGAGCTTGCTTGTGAAACCCATGATCCTGATTGTCAGGAATTCATACATTGGGATATGGGCATGGTAACTCTTGAAAAGTTACAAATTCAACCAAACGACATGCTCGGAAATCTTCTTTCCAATCGAGGTGTTGATTATTTGATTATAGACCAACTTATAACAGCCTCTAAATCTATTTTCCCATTAAGATCTATTCGAGCCGGCAAAGAACTCACTATTATTTCAGACCCTGCAGACTCGACTATCCATGCTTTTGTGTATGAACCTGATCCCTATCGGCAAATCCTGTATCATTTGCGGGATAGTATTCGCGTAGAAGTTGTAGAAAAGGAAACAACCATCAAAATTGAATCTGCCGGAGGTGTGATCAATCAATCCCTTTGGCTCAGCATGGATGAGCAAAATCTCCCTTCCGGTTTAATTATGGCTATGGAAGACGCACTCGGGTGGTCTGTTGACTTCCACCACTTACATCAAGGTGATCAATATAAAGTGATCTATGAGCGAAAATATGTAGAAGGTAAAGCATTGGGTATAGGAAAGCTTTTAGGCGCCAGTTATACTTCCGGAAATACTGAATTTTTCGCTGTCCGTTTTGATAGTGGTGCGCATGACGGTTATTTTGATTTGGAAGGAAGATCAATGAAAAAAGCTTTCCTCAAATCCCCTGTTCAATACAGTCGCATCTCAAGTCGCTATTCAAATAATAGATTTCACCCTGTTCTCCAGCGCTACAAGGGACATTTTGGCACTGATTACGCTGCTCCTTGCGGAACCCCTATTCGCGCCACTGCGGATGGTCGTATCACCATTGCTTCTTACACAAAAAATAATGGGTATTACGTAAAAATGAAGCATGACAAAACATATGAAACGCAGTACCTCCACATGTCAAAATTTGGACCCGGTATTAAATCTGGCGTTATGGTCAAGCAGGGTCAGACAATCGGCTATATCGGCGCTACTGGATTAGCAACCGGCTGCCATGTTTGTTATCGGTTTTGGAAAAACGGAAGACAAGTCGATCACCTGAGAGAGAAATTGCCTCCTCCCGAAGCTATGGAGGCGCTCAAACTTCCTGCGTATTTTGAGTTAAGTAAGGAGATGAAGCGTTTGCTTGATGAAATAAATATTGAAGAAGCCCCAATTCGTGCAAGTGATGATTGCAATATTTATCATTCCTGAAAGCGAAGTAAGTACAATCCAGCACATCCCTAATTTCTAACAGATGATGGCCGACCTCACTCTTTGGCCTTATCCAGTGTAAAGCCAAAAGTTGAGCCTATATTTTTGGTACTTCGGACAATGACGGACTGTTGATGCGCCTCAAGGATATGTTTCACAATCGACAAGCCTAGTCCGGACCCCCCTGATTCTCTACTTCTGCTTTTGTCCACTCTATAAAACCTGTCGAAGAGATGATTAAGATGTTTTTCGGCAATACCAATACCATCATCAGCTACTTCCAGCAAGATTTGCTTGTCCATGACATAAAAACTGACTTTAGTGACTCCATCTTCTTTGCCATATTTAATAGAATTCAGGATGAGGTTAGTCAGTACCTGACGAATAGCTTCTCTATCAGCCATGACATTGTAGGCATTGTCCGCACCATCTTTAAAGACCAACCTGATGTTTTTCGGGGCGGCATTCACCTCCAGATCCAAAAACACTTCACTCACCAATGCTTTGATATCAAATTTCTGTATGTCAAGCACTAAGTCCTCTGATTCGAGTTTACTGATTTCCTCCAGATCCTGGACAATGGTCAGAAGTCGCTCTACATTTGAGGCTGCACGCTCAAGATATTTTTGGTTTACATTTTCATCATACAAACCACCATCGATTAAGGTATAGATATATCCTTGTATAGAGAATATGGGTGTTTTGAGCTCATGCGAGACATTGCCTATAAAGCGCTTGCGATAAGTTTCCAGTGTTTTAAGGGTTTCAATTTCTTTCTCCCTGGATTCTGCCCATAGTTCTACTTCCTTTTCAACACCATCAAGGATCGGATTTGGGCCCGATGGAAGACTTTTTCGATCCGGAACAGAACTCTTGGACTTCCTTATTATTTTATAGATGAGTTTGATCCTTCGGTAGATAAACCTGTCGATCAAGAAGTAAATGGAGAGAAAGGAAAAAAGCCCTGTCCCCAGGACTAGAATTAAACCGTAATGACCCAAACCCGTAAGAAAAAACAACTTGTTAGCCACCCATAATCCAAAACCCAGAAAAAGCGTAATCGCTAAAGCACCGATTAGCGAAATCATCCTAAGGCTTATATTTTTTAGCATACTGGTTCTTTATCGAATTGAATCCAGAAGTACCTGAACTCTGTTCATCACGAGGCTCAATTTTTCCTGATCACTTTCCAGTTTTTGTATTTCATGTTCCAAAGCAGGAACAGGATGCTTATAGACTTCCTCCATTCGAGCCCAAAAGACATCGTGTAATGAATCTCGTCTGAGCCCATTTACATCGCCGAGTGCTACCTCCGTAAGCTGCAGATCAAGCATTAGGTTAGAAAGCTGTTCATCGGATAACACATATTCTACTTTCTCTGCTTTTGGCGCGCAGGACTGGCAAATCATGAAGAATAAACCAATGAGGAAAATCTGGATTTTCATTATTTAAACTGTTTTGGGTAATGAAAACCAATAAAACCAGCTATATCAGGTCTAAAGTCTTTCCAGGAGGAGATAAATAATTGAGCATGAACAACCCCACAAGTAGGAACATTGTCAATACTTACGCCGGCAATAGCATTTGCGATATAGGTAAATGTAGGATTATGACCAAAGACAAAAACGAAATCGGCATCATCAGGAGCAGCCCGTAAAGCTTCATAAACCGCTTCCTGACCGGCTTCATATATTTGCTCTGTAATCACAAACTTATCCTCGGAAAGCTTGGCCTGATCCCTGAAAAAGGAAGCAGTTGTTTTAGCCCGATTTGCCGCAGAAGTGATAATATGATCAGGAATCAAGCCTAAATCATACATTTTTAATGCCATCATTGGGGCGTCATGGAGCCCTCTCTTATCCAAAGGACGGTCAAAATCACTTAATTCCGGATGAATCCAACTTGATTTTGCATGCCGCACGAAACAAACCTGTTTAACTTCCATAGTACTGCGTTACCTTAGCAAATTTATGCGTATCCAATTGGATTGATGTCATCCATGAGGATAATTTATGGTAAAACGTGTAATTAGTCAATTATAAACGCAACGATAACCGATCCAAGGAAGTAATGAAAGTTGTTCTGTTAGAACTGGAAAGCCATTTTTCGACCCCAATTCTGGAGGAGGCTATGGATTTGGTCAAGGAGACCAATGAATATGACCTTACTCAGCCAGAGACTGGTTTCTTTCATTGCGTATCAATAAACCCGGATTACCATGTCGAAATGCAGGTCACTACGGATGGCCTGGTTGATGTAAAATGCCATTGTGCCGTCTTTAAGCGAGCGAAAATCTGTAAGCATGCTATCGGTGGCATAATGATACTAAGAGATCATAAAATCAGAAACAGGCGGGTCAGATCAAAATCAAAACATGAAAAACTGCTACTTGATGATGTACTCAAAAAGCTCAATATCACCGAGCTTAGAAAGTTTATATCTGAATATGCCCAATCACACAGTGCCTTTCGGGCAGAGGTGCTGGCAAATTATCTGCATATAATCCGAAAACCTGACTACCATCATTTGCTGATGGACATGACCCCAATGGATAAATTTGGGGTTATAAAATTAAACCGTAACAATCTCAAGTCTGTCCGCAATATCGTAGCGATCTTACTAAAACAGGCACAGCAACTGCTTAAAGATAATGCCCTACCTCAAACTTTTCAAATCCTTGAAGCGACCATTCATCACCTTTACAGGCTAGTCATCAAAGTACCACAGTTTCAGGAACAGCTGACCACTGAATTGAGGCACGCACTAAGACTTTTTGATGCCTATTGCCTCGCACCAATGGCGCCAAGATTACAGAAATCAGCGATTATATTGGCCATGGATGTAAGTTCCAGGGAAGGGTTTTTATTACTCAAAGGAACAAGCACATTGTTGCGATCTGCTGAGCCCTTTATTCTTGAGAAAAAAAACCGGCGAGCAGCTTTTCAGCTGGTGGAAGAAAAAATTACGTTTGAAAATCCGCAACGGATATTGTGGGCGTGTTTATTGTTGCGCTGGGCAAGAATGTGGTCCATGAACACAAAGAAAAAGGAAGTAAAAGATATTCTAAAGTCATCCATACCTGATATCATTATAGAGTTACAAGCGCAACGGGAATATGAGGATTTGCTCCATACACTAGGGACCACCAAAATGGAAACCTATCCTCAAGCAACAGGGCAAATGATGCTCCAGGCTGGCCTTCGCGCAGCTAAGCTAACCGGAAACGATGCTATTGGTCTTACTCTGGCATATCAATTAAGTGTGATACATCACGATACTGAGGCATGGGAATCGCTTTATCATCTCAATACAGAAAGTGCGCTTAAAGCCTTGCAGCTGGTACAAGAATACTACTCCCCCGGGGATAGCGAACAGGCAGACTATTTTCTTCTGCATGGGCTCAAAACATCCAGTCAAAAACAATTACTCCTTGAATGGTTAAAGGCGCTTGGGGATATACAGTTATTGATGGACTTTGATGGTCCGCTAACCGCTTTATATGCCAATGAACTTGCGACCATGTACGCGCAAAGTATAACTGCCCTACGTGAAAAATATGGGGGCGAAACAGTCAGAAGAAAACTCAACATTATTAACAACCATCTAAAAGACATTGATCTCCATGCGCTTGTTGTGGAGAACCTTAAAAACATGGAACAGAAAAGCAGTGCAGACAATCCCGGTAATGGTGTAATTCGTGGATTTATTTTTGATCTCGATGGTGTAATTGTAGATACAGCTGAACATCATTTTCTATCTTGGAAAACCATCATGGCAGAACTTGGAGCGGTTATTTCAGAAGAAGATGATCGCCATACACGCGGTGCAAGCAGAATGGAATCACTAGAATATCTCCTAACAAAACACAAGATCAAGCTCACCAATGAAGAGAAGGTCATGTGGGCTGCCAAAAAAAATGATTTATATCTCCAAGCCATTAAGGAAATAACCCCGCGGGATTTACTTCCAGGTGTGCTTGCATTTTTAATTGATGCGAAGAAGGCAGGCTTATCTATAGCCTTGGGTTCAGCAAGTAAAAATGCCAGAACTGTTTTGAATAAATTGGGTATTGAAAATCGGTTTGATGTTATCCTTGATGGAACAGATACAAAAAAATCAAAACCGGACCCTGAAATATTTATCAAAGGATGTAAAGCGATGCAATTTCAACCAAATGAGGTCGTTGTTTTTGAAGATGCTGCAAAAGGGGTAAAAGCCGCTTTAGCTGCAGGATGTAAAGTTGTGGGTATTGGTGATACAGAAGTACTTCATGAGGCAAATTATACGATAACCGGTCTGGACCAATCCACACCCTTACTTATTATCGAAAAACTAAAATGAAGAATTATTTAACGCAGCATCCCTGGCACATAATTGAAGAGGGGTTTCATCCGGTGCATCAGGAAGTCAGTGAAAGCATTTTTAGCCTTGGGAATGGCCGTTTTGGTGGTCGTGGAAATTTTGAGGAGGACTATTCCGGCAAGAGTTTGCCCGGTGCTTATTTTGCAGGAGTCTATTACCCGGATCTTACGAGAGTAGGATGGTGGAAAAATGGTTATCCTGAATATTTTGCTAAAGTTTTGAATGGTGTCAACTGGATTGGAATTCGAATCCAAATTGATGGGACCATCTTGGATCTAGCTAAGACGGCATGCACTAATTTTGTTCGTAGCCTGGATATGAAAGGAGGCATACTGATTAGATCATTTAATATACAACCTCCATCAGGAGGAACTATATCTTTCCGGTTCGAACGTTTTTGCAGCATGGCCGATCCTGATGTTGCAGCAATTCAATTAAACATAAAATCCACAGGTTTCAGTGGCGATATTGCTTTAGAACCTTATTTGGATTTTGATGTCCATAACAGGGATGCCAACTATGGTGATCAATTCTGGATGGATTTTCAAGAGCATCAGGATGATTCTTACGCTACGGTTTCTGCCAAAACCAAAAAGACACATTTTGTTGTTAGTTCGTTTATGCACGCCAAAACAACCTTAAATGGTTTGGACGTTCATCCGACTAAAGGTTCAATATTTCCTGGAAAAGTCGGCAGACTTTTTAACCAGATAATTAAAGATGGAGACGAAATAGGCCTTCAAAAACTGGTCGTTAATCTAAATAGTTTATATGTAAGCTATGAGGACCAATTGAAAGCAGGTAAGGAAAAACTTACCAAGGTCTTTCAGCACGGATATTCAAACCTGAAACAAGAGCATTTTGATGCCTGGAAAAATATTTGGGACGGTGCCGATATAAAAATTGCAGGCAATATTTCAGCTCAGCAAGGTATTCGATTTAATATATTTCATTTGTGGCAAACCTACACTGGCGCTGATGCTCGTCTGAATATAGGGCCCAAAGGATTCACTGGTGAAAAGTATGGGGGAAGCACCTATTGGGATACAGAAGCATATTGTATACCCTTTTATTTATGTACCGGAGATTCAAAAGTTGCACGAAACCTTTTGACCTACAGATTTCTTCATCTGGAGAAAGCCATTGAAAATGCTCAGAAACTAGGGTTTAAAAATGGTGCAGCACTCTACCCTATGGTGACTATGAACGGTGAAGAATGCCACAATGAGTGGGAGATTACTTTTGAAGAAATTCATCGAAATGGGGCTATGGTTTATGCCATTTACGATTACATTAAATATACCGGTGACACGGAATATTTGTTAGATGGCGGTCTTGATGTCATGATTAGTATTGCCCGATTTTGGTCACAGCGCGTAAATTTTTCTGAACAGAAAAAAGCCTGGGTCATGTTAGGGGTAACCGGGCCTAACGAGTATGAAAATAACGTCAACAATAACTGGTATACAAATTACATTGCTCAATGGTGTATGAAGTATACGATCGAGCAGATCGAATGGGTCAAAAATGAACATCCTGATCGTTGGAATGAAATCAGCAATAAACTTGCCTTTCAGGAAAACGAAATCGTCTCCTGGAACGAAAGAATTAAGGGTATGTTTCTACCCTGGGATGAGCGCCGAGAAGTATTTCTTCAGCAGGATGGATTTCTGGATAAAGAATTGATGCCGGTTGAGCAACTATCTCAGGACGAGCTACCGCTCAATCAAAAATGGTCATGGGACAGAATACTGAGGTCCTGTTTTATTAAGCAGGCAGATGTCCTTCAGGGGCTCTACTTCTTTGAAGATCATTTCGATGAAGATATTATACGTCGGCATTTTGATTTTTATGAACCGATGACAGTGCATGAATCCTCACTGAGTCCATGTGTTCATGCCATACTCGCTTCCCGACTAGGGAAAAATGAAAAGGCGAATGAAATGTATTTGCGGACTTCCCGGCTTGACCTTGATGATTATAATAATGACACTGAAGATGGCTTACACATTACCAGTATGGCAGGTACGTGGATGGCTGTTGTTAAGGGATTTGCAGGCATGCAGGTGAAATCCGATTTATTGCATTTCGATCCGGCAATTCCTCTTACCTGGAATGAAATGCAATTTAAAATCCATTTCCGGGGCCGAATCCTTGAAATAACAGCTACCCAAGAACATTGCGAGGTATCCCTACGTTCTGGTAACAGTATAGAGGTGATCGTTCGAAATGAACGCCGTACCTTAACCATAGAATAGTTTGTACTTTTAGATTGTTTTAAGACTTAACACTTAATTACACTATGATTAGAGTAATGATTGCGGATGATCACAACATGTTTGTTGAAGGAATAGAATCCATCCTGGACGGTATGGAGAATATTCAGGTGGTTTCCAAGTGCTACTCTGGACCTGAGGTTTTTGTAAAGTTGTCAGATACCCCTGCCGATGTGATTCTATTAGATATCAACCTACCCGGCATGAATGGTATAGAAGTGTGTCAGAAAATCAGCAAAGAATATCCCGACCTCAAGGTTCTGGCTTTATCCATGCACAATGAAGAGAGTTTTGTTACTGAAATACTCAAGCATGGCGCACAAGGCTATATTCTAAAAAATACGGGCAAAAAAGAACTCTTATCAGCCATTGAAGCGGTCTATAATGGACAGTCCTACTTTAGTGATGATGTGACTGAAACGATTATGAAAAGTCTCGTCAATCCGAAAACAGGAACCAATAAATCACATATACTTGCCCCAAAAATTTCCAGGCGTGAAAAGGAGGTTTTGGAACTCATTGTTAAAGAACACACGACACAGGAAATAGCAGACACCTTATTTATTAGTTTGAAGACAGTAGAATCACATCGACGTAGTCTGCTCACCAAACTTGCTGTAAGAAATACTGCAGGTTTAGTCAGGGTGGCTATTGAAAATCAATTGACGACTAAAACGCTCTGATATCATTTTAATTAGGACAATTAAATTATTTTATTTTTGATGATCAATATTATTAGAACGACTATACTCACCATATACCGATAAAGATACTTGCCTTACCCCTTCACTTCATACAATAGAATATCCATACCACAAGCATAGGATATGAAGGATTCATTTTGCCTTTCAATTAAATCAATAGTCACCTGTAGCATTCTGTTATTGGCATTTATTGCTTTGCCTGTTGCGATTAAGGGACAGGTCAATAATCGGCTATCCAATGCTGATTTATTCCGACTCATTTCTCAGCTTGAACAACAAGGACAATATACCAATGCGGCTGAAGCCTATCGCGTCATAGCAGAAAGAGATTTGGCTGAATTGGAAAATCTCGATCGCGCCATTAAGAACTATATCGAAGCGCAAAAATTATTCAACAAGGCCGGAGACTCACTAAAGATGTACCAAACAGTGACTGATTTGGCCAGGCTCTATTGTGGGAGTGAATACTATTTAGAAGCCATAAAACTATTTGAACAGGTACAAGCATATGCTGAACGAAGTCTTGATACGTTATTATCTGCAAGGATGTTGCAACAGATTGGAGAAGTATACATCGCCAAAGAAGAATATCAGGAGGCCGCCCAATATCTGGATAGCGCCAGTCGATTAAATTTATCTGTAAGAGACACTTTGTTATCAACCATTAACCAATTGACAATTATCGCGATCACTGGGCGCAAAAACAAAACCATCAAAGCGCCTGATTCATTAAGCATACAATTGACTCGATTTGATAGCATCCGTTACAAATCATTTTTATCTTCCATCCACTTGCATGTGGGTATGTACAATATTCATGCAAAAAAATTTAAGCTCGCCAATTATTATTTAACGCAAGGATTGAAATTAGTCGGTAATAATACTTTTGTAAAAAAAGCGCTTTATCTCAAGCAGGTTGAATGTTATGAACTGATGGAGGATTATCCGGCGGCACTTGAGGTTATGAAGGTATACAGTAGTTTCAGTGATAGCCTCAATGATGCAAGCAAAACCGCCAGTATGCAGGAAACGATGCTCAAATATATGGATATAGAACGGGAAACGGAGCTTCAGGAAATGGCCAGAGATCGTAACATTACTGTAATTAAATCAAAAATGCAAAAAGTACTTAGCTACGCGCTTCTTGTGGGCATTGTGATTATGTTGATCGTTTCGTATATCGTCATCAGAAGTTATCAGCAACGATTGAACTCAAATCAAATTATCGCCAGTCAAAATGAAGAAATTAACACAAGAAAAATTAATGAACTGGAGAGTAATCGAAAAATTGAAACCATTAGCTCTATGCTTCAAGGTCAGGAAGTAGAGCGAGAGCGGATTGCACGTGATTTGCATGATAGTCTTGGCGGGCTGCTGTCTACCGTCAAACTTCATTTTGATGCTATACAAGCAAAGAACCCTGACCTAACAAATCAAAAAGAATATAATAAAGCATACAATCTTCTTGATGCGGCATGCAACGAAGTGCGTACTATCTCCAATAATATGCAACCTGGCGCATTACTCAAACTAGGCATTGTTCCGGCTATAAAAGATTTAGTAAACCGAATTGAATCGGAAGACACCCCGCATATTGAATTTTTGAACTATGGCACATTAAATGATTTACCAATTGGGGTTAATCTGAATATCTTTCGAATCGTCCAGGAGCTACTTTTTAACAGTCTTAAACATGCACAAGCCAAAGAAATCTTGATACAACTCATCCGCAACGAAGAAGATCTGGAAATCATGGTGGAGGATGATGGTATTGGTTATGAACCGGAAACAGTTAAGAAAGGAATGGGAACAGAAAATGTCGCGGCGAGAGTTAATTTCCTACACGGGGAAATATCCATACATGCTGACAAAGGCGTCGGCACCACGACCACTATTACCATACCTTATTCTAAAGAGCGCGCAGATAATGAGGTTTTTAGCCGAATTGACCCTGAAGGCTTTGAACAACGAATCACTTAAATCACTAATTCCTACCGAACAAGCACTCACCCATAAAGATTCATCCACATATGCCAGCCTCAATAAGCGGATTAACGTATTTTTGTGGATAATTACTGAATATTCAATTATTGCCTTATGCTTCATAATATTTCGCCCGTTGATGGTCGTTACACAGGAAAAACAAAAGCACTTTCAAAATTTTTCTCTGAGTACGCGCTAATGAAGTACCGGTGTCATCTTGAAGTTGAATACCTCATTGCGCTTGCGGAAACTAATATTATTCCGAAGATCACACTGGACGACAAACAAATCAAAGGACTTCGAAATGTAGTCTCTGGCTTTAGCGATGAAGATGCAATGGAAATTAAAAAAATAGAATCCGAAATAAACCATGATGTCAAGGCTATCGAATATTTCATTAAAGGAAAACTTTCGGTCTTAGGTCTTTCAGAAATAAAAGAGTGGGTTCATTTTGGACTGACGTCTCAGGATGTTAATAATAGTGCTTTCCCCCTGATGATCAAAGACGCGTATCAGGATGAGCTTATTCCTGCTATCGTTAGTCTTAGGCAAACATTGTATGATTTTGCGATGGAAACTTCCAATATTCCAATGTTAGCGCATACCCATGGGCAACCGGCATCGCCTACCTTATTAGGAAAAGAAATAATGGTCTTTGTGGAAAGATTGGATGTCCAAATAGCTACATTGGGAACGATCGAATTAAAAGCAAAGTTTGGTGGTGCCACCGGAAACTTTAATGCCCATCATGCTGCCTTTCCAGATATTAATTGGCGACAATGGGCGGACACGTTCACGACAGACTATCTTGGTATCGGACGGTACAGGTATACCACGCAAATAGAGCATTACGATCAATTGGCTGCGTTATGCCATGGAACCATGCGCCTCAACACCATTCTTGTTGATTTATGCAGGGATATCTGGACCTATATTTCAATGCAATACCTCTCTCAAAAAGCGAATCCAAATGAAGTCGGTTCGTCAGCCATGCCGCATAAAGTAAATCCGATTGATTTTGAAAATGCGGAGGGCAATCTTGGGTATGCTAACGCAATCTTTGCGCATTTGGCTGACAAACTACCCATCAGCAGATTACAGCGGGATTTGACGGATAGTACTGTTCTGAGAAATATTGGGGTACCCGTTGCGCATTCGTTGATTGCCCTACAGGCTATACAAAAAGGAATGAAGAAAATTACACCTAACAAAGATAAACTTGCTCAGGATCTTGATAGTAATTGGTCTGTCCTTGCGGAAGCAGTGCAAACAATTTTACGTCGTGAAGGTGTGCCTAATCCTTATGAACTTCTCAAGGATCTTACCCGTGGTAAAGAACAAATCACTAAAGAAGATCTTCATGCTTTTATCGATCAACTCAGCATCGGAGATCGTATCAAGGAAGAATTAAGAAAACTCACCCCGTCGAAGTATACCGGAATTGGTCCACAAAGCGCTTAATTACATAGGTTCATAAACAAGATGATTTATTGTTTGCAAGGCCTATTCAATAATAATCTTTTTATAGCCAGCCCCACCTTTCGTTAGGATACTAAGCATATAAATCCCTGGATTAATTCCTGAAGTCGATATCATTATAAAAGAACCATTTTCCTTCCCTGTTTGTATGAATCTTCCTTGAAAGTCTATTATGCTGTATTGTGCATCACCATCTGAACTAAGCGCAACATAAAGTAAATCGCTAGTCGGATTAGGAAATACTTCCAGAATCAGATTTAGAAAATGAATGGGTGTAATGGAAGTTTCCATTTCACAACCTCTTGAATAAGCAAAAGCGGAATCCATTGTTGTATAATCTACACCTATATCCTTGCCATCTGTACCGGCCTTGTAATATGGACTATCACTCAACAAAGCGTAATCGTGAAAATCCACCTCACCGTTGGCATAGTCGACAAACATTACATCATCTGTGGTGGCGGGAAAATGATTCGTACTCATCATATTAAAGTCTGAATACCTTAACACGTTACCGCCTATTAAGACATTTTGATTAAAACGCTGATTGGCATCCGTCACATCGGGAAAATAGGCTGCAAATGTTTTGTTTCCTTGTGTCTGTCCCGGGCCATATATTCCCTGATATCCGCCAGAAGATAGGTAACTACTGGAAAGGTTATTGGTATACTTAAATCCGCTCATAGTATCATATGCCCATGTGATTGGTCCGGATTGGAAAATTGTATTGTGATCAAATATCACATCTTCCGGTTGTCCAATTTTGACAAACGTACCATCATTTGGACCGGCTGTATTTTGGTCCCCGTAGGAAGGGCCACTGATGTCATCAAATAAATTGTTCTGTGCCATAATTCTATAGGAACGCTTGCTTGGCGTGTTATCCATGCCCGATATCGAAATACCTGCTCCCACGTGCCTGATGATGTTGTTACTGATCAATACATCGCTGACATCGGCTTGCGGGGAGTTACCATTTTCGTTTCTGACCGTCAGTAAGATGGAATATCCGCTTTGCCCTATTGGCAGATCTGCCCAGCAATTTTCTAGAATATTACCATCAAACAATACGCGAACACCGGTCTTTAATTCAAAGTGATTTTTTACCGTCCAATGCTTGCTAGCATAGGTAGGATGCTCCGGCCACCAGGACCACGGTTTATAAAAGTGGTTTTGCCGAATTTCTATATCTGCGGGAACCAACCCTGGAATTTTTGGCGCACCACCACCAAATAGAATATTCTCTCCAGCGGCCTCCAGATAGTTATTAATAATTTTAAAAGGTCCCGGACCATTAATACCTGAGATAGCTTGAGCATCAAAACCAATGGAGTGAAAATCACTGATATGGGAGTCAATAATGGCGCAATCTTCACAGTTCATGCCTACTCCATATTTCATGATCTCTGCCTCCCCATGCCCATGCACATAGCATCTGTCGACGATAAGATCACAAGGTACTGAGGCCAGTGTATTTTGTGTAGAAGAAGTACTTCCCAGATGAATAAGCCCAAAGCTCTGGGTGACGGCATGATCTACTGTTACTTCCAGACCAACAAGTCGGTAATGATGTGCAGCGGATGCTGTAGCAATGGCAGGCAACCCACCGGAAGATACTGTCACAATTTTAGGCATGGCATCTGCCTGAGTTGGAAACATGGGATCTCCTGTTGCCTTTGAAGGCTCTATTCGGAATTCATTGTCAGGCAGCAAATCCATTCTTGAGGACACCAACACGACCCATTCATCACCTTCTCCTTTGTAAGGCAAGGTGTACATACCGGTAAACATATAGCCGGCATCAAGAATAACCACGCTCCCTAAAGGTGCTGCATCGATGGCCATATGAAGGTCGCTAAAATCCCGATCGACAGGTCCAACGGTTATCCGCATGTATCCTGTTGTATCCGGGAAGCAAGTCACCGTAGATTCGGTCATGGGCAATTCCGGAAGTTCCTGCCCGGTACTTAAGAGCGTAAAAATCATTAAGGAGAAAAGGCATGAATATTTCTTCATTTGACTTTGGATCATTGGATCAACGGTTGGAAAGGGCACGCTAAGTGTAAAAGTAGGAAAATCCAAACCGAATTAATGCAAAATAAATTATCTTGTAATCGGCAACAAAGGTCTGTTTCTATCTTTTGATAAGATCAAATAAACCATATACGACCATATGTATAATTTGACTTTACTGACCAAATTGCTCGCCGATCAGAAATTATTAAACTATATCATAGCGCACATGAGTGATTCGTTGTCAGTATCCCCGGTAGCAGCTTCTACGCCTGCAAAGAGAATATATTCGCTGGATGTCTTGCGCGGATTGGTTATGATCATCATGGCCCTTGATCACACGCGTGATTTTTTCCACTTTGATGCCTTCCTTAATGATCCTATGAATGTGGTTACCACTACGCCTATTCTGTATTTCACGCGTTTCATTACACACTATTGTGCCCCGATCTTTATCCTGCTGGCAGGTATCTCTATTTATTTGCAAAGCTTTAGAAAGAGCAAGAATGAATTGAGCCTATTTCTTTTCAAAAGGGGCCTTTGGCTCGTCTTTGTGGAAGTTGTCATCATTACGTTTGCATGGACTTTTGATTACACCTATCACTCTTTGATTCTCCAGGTCATTTGGGCTATAGGTATCTGTATGATTTTAATGGGACTAATTATTCGTCTACCATTTAATGTCATTCTTGCAGGAGGTGTTTTACTTGTCTTTGGCCATAATATTCTTGACTTTATTAGCAGTACGCAGCAGGGCTTATTCTGGGATTTAATGCATAACGGAAGTTTCGCATTTTATCAGGTTACAGAAGCGCATCAAATCGTTATCATATATCCTATTATCCCATGGATTGGTGTAATGATGTTGGGGTATTGTCTCGGGCGAATTTATGATCCCGCCTATTCAGTGGCGCTAAGACTAAAGCAATTATTGCGGGGAGGTATTGGCCTTCTTATCTTTTTCGTTGTCCTCCGCTTTTTAAATATTTATGGTGATCCTATTCCATGGACTACTTATGACAACCTGACACAAACGATTCTTTCCTTTTTGAATGTAGACAAGTACCCGCCATCTTTACTTTTCTTGTGTGTGACGCTTGGTCCGGCATTAATTTTTCTTTCTCTTTTTGAAACAATCAATAACAAACTCACCCAGGCAATCAGTGTATACGGACGCGTCCCTTTCTTTTATTATATCCTTCACTTTTACTTTATCCACATCATTTGTATGTTTTTGTTTGTCAATCGGGGCCACCATTTTAATGATGAGTTAGAAATGATTTTCGGAATGCAATTCCGCTATCTTGTCGTTGGAGAGGGATATTCACTAGGGATCGTCTATCTGATCTGGGCCTTCGTCGTCATCGCACTTTACCCTTTATGCAAGTGGTTTAGTGACTTAAAACAACAAAGAAAACATTGGTGGTTGAGCTATTTGTAATCAAAAAGGGCGGAAAAGGCAGAAAGGGCGGAAGGGAGGAAGGCAAGATACCTTTTCTTATGGGCACAGTGTTTAGGAAGTTTAGCGTTACCGCCTATTCGGCGGCACTGTTTAGAGAGTTTATTTTTTTGATCTTTCTGCTTCTATAGAGCTGTACTGTTGTCATGAGAAGTTGAACTCAACTTTCTAAACTTTATAACCGAAGGTGACAATCCTCAACTTTCTAAACTCATTGACAAAAGATAATCCTATTAAGACAGTTATTGCTGCTGGGTACAGTGTTGAGAAAGTTTAGCGTTTGCGCCTATTCGGCGGCACTGTTTAGAAAGTTTAGTCTTTTAATGTCTCTGCTTCTATAGAGCTGTTCTGTTATCAAAAGAAGTTGAACTAAACTTCCTAAACTTAAGGACCGATCAGGTGCTTATACTAAACTCTTCTAAACGCTTTGATTCTGAGAAATCACTGATCACTGATCACTCCATCACCTAATAAAAAAAGCAGATCACAAATTCCCGTTCACCTTTGACCTTCCGCCCCGATCCCGTCCCGTTTAATCGGGATCGAGATGGGGCGGAACTTCTGATCATTCATGACCAAACACCATTTCAACCTGATCTGAGCAATATTTTTTACAAAAAAATGTAGAAATGATTGTAATTGTGGTTTTTTTTGTAAACTTTGGCCTATTGCACTCACCCGATCAGGATCATTTTATTAAATCCATGCGGGTATGTACCCTGTAACCAAGCTTATACTATTCTTCCAAAATTTAATTGATAGCCATACGTCGAGGACTCAGCGTTTGGCTCAATGTAAACTTGAGGGATTTCTTTTGTTTTTGCTGATTATCAGGGTATTATTGGCTTACAAAGAACACCGTGCTCACCGAGACAAGGTTTGCACCTCCCTCTATTCCTTGGGGTGAGGTGGTCAAAATAGATCGGGAGTCTATCCGGCTCCTGGATTAAACAAGACTTTTTTTATTTAATAACAAGGCACTGACCTCCTTTGCCCGGAAAGCTAGTGGAGGCCAATGCCTACAAAAAAAAATATCATGAAAAATAAACATAATTTTCTTATTTTGATCAGTATAATGACAGTACTCTTTTTTTCATCTTGTGATAAAAGCGAACACCAGGTTATAGCACAACTTGACACAACGCAACAGATTATGAACAGAACGATTACAGAATGTGATGATTGTCCGGTTGGTTATTGCTGTGGTGCAATAGAGTTATTGCAATCTGGAATGTATACGATTCAATTCTGCGGTGTTTACACCGCTATGAGTGGCACTCCTTGTGGGCCGTTTTCACCAGGAGCTCCTTGTAGTACGATTTCTGGTACATCTTCTAGTATCATGCTCGATGGAATGGGTGACCGGATGCTTTTTTGTGTTCCAATAGATGGATCATTTCGTATCTATTATTCAGGCTCAGGGACAGTGGATGTAAGAATCACAATAGAGTATGATGTTGTCAATCCTAATTGGGAAAATATTGAATTAGATTCCAGTACTCCAGAGTATTTTTATGCTGATGAAGGTTGTACGCTGGAGAGTTGCTAGGTTTGTATAGTACACTTTCTCTTTTAAGGATGGTAGTTTTAATTATGTAGGACTACCATCTTTCACTATTATGATACTACTGTATTGAAATTTTTTTACAATAACATACAGCTGCATTTGAACCCAAACTTCTTTAAGACGTGGATGGTTGTAGGACTATTTCTTTTTTATGGTATAGAATCGAAGGCACAGATGCCTACGTATTTCTTACAGGATAACATGGGGTTGTATGATTTTGAAGTCGGATATGGTGGATGTGCATGTGATGCTAGCTTCCTTGGACAGGTAACTTATGAGGACGTCCAGCTAATTCATGAACTTACCTTTACTCCCGACACATTACTAGTTGGGGTAAGTGATGGAATCCTAAATGGTTTGTATCAAATCAATCAAAACACTGGTGAGGTTACGCCATATTTTCTGATTGATGCAAATCTGTATCCTCATTTCTATGCCCTTGTTTGTGTTGCTGATGGAATCTTTTATACCATGGAGGAGGAGGTTTGGCCAAATCCATATCTATCATTGTGGAGAATCAACACAAATGACGGGACCGTTACCTATATTGGTGATACAGGGCATGGAATCTATTCTGACATGGCACTCTATAATGGAGAGGTATATTACTACTCCAGGGAAAGTGCGGGAATCATCCAGGTTGATCTTGAGAATCCTTCCAACAGCACCTTAGTTGTAAATACCCCTGTCACATTCGATATTTCCGGTCTTACAGCTTCCCCTTTTTGTAATACTCTCCTTGGGGTCACGAGAATAGGTGGTACAGATGATTACTCTATTTCCACAATCAACTTGCTTGATGGTGCAGTCTCTAAAGTTTGTGACCTTAATCCGTATAGCTATGGACTTACCTCCATGCTCGAATTCTCTGACCTTTCTGGTTGTGACAACACCCTCGACCTAGATTGCAACGATAGCTCCGGTGCTATCAATGCTGATTTTAATTCGACAGAGGTGTCTTGCACCATGAGACAAGCAACGGTAGCAGATGAGGATGTTCGTCTGTTTTATGATGCGATCATTTCAGAAATGACAATCAGCGTGACCGGTTTCGTTCCGGATGGAATAAATGAAGTAATCGATATTACCGGCTCCGTGCCCGGTATCGATGTTTCCGGACAAGGCACTGATGTCCTTACCCTCAGCAATGCAGGTGGAGCTAAATCCACAGACTTTATAGATGCATTACACCTCGTGCGATACATGAATACCGCGCTCAATCCTACGGCCGGACAGCGCACGATCGAAGTGCAGTTCACCACCGAGTCAGGATCACAAAGCAATGTAGCTACAGCTTTTATTCAGGTCACGGAGCTACCACCGCTAGTTGTAGATATCGGTCCTGATCAAACGATCTGTGCAGGTACAGCAGCTACTTTTGATGCGGGTAGTTTTCCGGGAGGAATGTACCAGTGGTCCAATGGTCCCACAACCCAAAGTATCACTACCACGGTCGATGAACAATATATCGTCACGGTCAGTGATGATTCGCACTGTCCGGGTACTGATACTGCTTTGCTGACGACTATACCTGTAATCACCATTGCCCTTACGGGAGACACAGAGATCTGCGATAATCAATCCGCAACGCTCACCATTAATACCAATGCATCATTTCCCATCACGGTAGAGATACAAACAGATCCGGGATCACCATTTGTGTTTGATGATGTGATCGGCAATTACTCGTTTACCGATCTGCCACAGGATAATACAACCTACACAATCATCTCCGTGACACCATCGTCCGAAGCATGCATAGAGATCACAGATACTGAACAAGTGAGAGAGGTATATCCTGCATACGAACAAATGGTTGATGTTTCCATTTGTGATGGGGATAGCGTGTGGCTGGGTGTTTTCTGGGAGACGGAGGCCGGTGTGTATGAAAATGTTCTGACGACCATCAATGGCTGCGATAGTCTTGTGACCACAACGATTTCGATTCTGCCTGCTGTGATGATTCAGATACAGGAAGATACTTGTGATGCTTCAGCCGTAGGAGTTTTTGTCACGACTATCGACAATCCAAATGGGTGTGATACTGTGGTGACGACTACGGTGACATTATTATCTGCAGATACGACGTATGTGTATGACGCATCTTGTAGGATTGCAGATGTAGGCGTGATGAATCACGCCCTTACCGGGTCAGATGGGTGTGACAGTATCAT
>JBBKWA010000104.1:0-2551 GCA_037968695.1 Saprospiraceae bacterium | reverse complement strand
ATTTGATGCTTCTCTCGCTCTAGGTATTTACTGTCTTGCACCACATCTTGTGGTCCACCTTTTAACTTTGTGCCACTTCCCCCGCTTACATTGTAATCTTCAACGTCAGACACAATCGTATCAAGTCGTTCATTTCCAGCTTCAAGGGAAACAATTTTTGCGTTTCTTTTGTCAATCCAAATTCCTACGTTTTTCATTGTTTGTTGATTTTAAAAGTAATTGATTACATCCTGGAGGTACGCGATTGCTCCTGTTTCCCTTTTAGCAAAACTGCTAATCCGACAAATCACTCGATAGCCAAAAAAGGATATGGTAGAAGGAGGTGTGTTAGCCTTAAGGACTTATTGTCCCGGTATCTTCAATTTAGCGGAAATCGCCCTTAATTGCTAAAATTATGATGATTCATCTCGGATCAGCTAATGACGATAATTATTATTATTAAAAAGTGATTGAGGTAAGGTGCTGGTAGCGGATGATTTTTTTATTGGATAAGGCTATACAATTTGTATGCTCAGTCTTATTTTCTTTTTATTAATTCAGGGCTTTGTAGGCCTACCAAATTCAAATTATTCCCCTTTCACATATTTCCGCCAGTTATGTTGCTCTTTGAATCCAAGTATTTCACGAATTTTACGATTTGAAAACAAGGCTTCATGCTCACCCAATTCCCTGGTAATTGGAACTCCTGGGAAGAATTGTTCTGCCAATTCTTTGCTGGAGATAATTGCTCCGTTGTGATCATTTCCGGCATTGAAAACCTGATAACCAAGGCCGTCTTTTTGTAAACACAAATCCACAATCTGCCCCAAGTCACGCGCATCAATATAGCAGAAGGCATTCCTCCGCCTTACTTCGGGGTTTTTGAAATAATCCGGAAACAGTTGCGCATATTCATGAGGTTCAATCACATTCCCAATCCGAAGTGCGTAGATATCCACGCCCGACCGTCGCTGAAAGCTTCTCGCTGTTTTTTCATTGACCACCTTAGATAAACCATAACTATCCATGGGATCCACGTCATAATCTTCCTCCAAGGGCAGCACGTGAGGATCGGTTTTGCCATCTGAAAAACATATGCCATAAGTGGTCTCAGAGGAAGCAATGATAATCTTCTTTATACCAAGTTTGACAGCAGCCTCGACCACATTGTAAGTACCAATGGTATTGACCCGAAAAGTTTCATTATCCGGATTGATCAAGATCCTGGCCACCGCTGCAAAATGTACAACCGCATCGAATTTTGGAACACCATGGCCTGGTTCCAACTCATCAAATCCTGCATAGGAACTCATGGCATTAAACATTTGTCCTGAATCCGTGATATCAGCGATCAAGTTATCTACACCGGGCTGATTCAAAGGCACCCTATCTACATTCATCACCCGATGTCCTTGCTCGAGCAGGTAGGGTATGACATGCTTTCCAGCTTTTCCCGAGCCCCCTGTAAATAATATTCGCTTCTTAGTCATGTATTGGAATTATATAGGCTGATTTTTTTTGAAAAACGTCAACCCCACATTTGCTTTCCGTAAAGGAAAACACAAATGTTGAGTTGACGAAAGTTTGCCCAAGAGATGTCAAAAAAGCGATATGGGCTGATTCCCTAACTCTATATTAGGACACTTTTTTTAATTGGGATATCCATTAAGATAAAACCGATTTTACATTTTGTCTGGTGCCACTGGCATTGGGACGATGTTGTTGACAGGCTTAATACTTTTTAGATACATAAACATGGCATGTCGGTCCTCGTCGGTCAAACTTCCAAAGTCTTGCCAAGGCATAGGTGGTAAGAGCGTCCTTCCATTGTCTAGCCCTTTGAGTTTACCTTGTGTTAATGCCTTTATGAATTGCTCTTCCGTCCAATTGCCTATTCCCGTTTCGTCAGGAGTTAAATTCCCAGCAAACGAGACTCCCCAAGGTCCAGCACTAGCTGTCAAATCGGGATAGAACATTGCGAAACCTTCCTTAAGCAATTTGTCGTCAAATTTCACAATTGGTCTATCTGATGGGAAACCTGATAACATTAATTCTGGAATAATTTCCGGACCATTTGGCCCCATTGCTTTGGGAGAATGACAGTGATTGCATCCCATGATTGTGACGAGGTATTCGCCATGTTTGATAATGTCTTCAGGACTTTCTGCTACAGGAGTTTCTACCACAACGGATTCTTGCGGGCTACTAGTGCAAGAGGTGAAATAGATAGCAAAACTTGCTACTATAACTACTAAAATCGGGAGGTTAGTTTTTTTCATCTGTTTTTTATTTTAAAAATTTACTAATCATTTGACTTTATGAATTATCCCGTTTTTTAAGTGGTCTCAGGTCTCCACAATTAAAATTGATAGGAGGTCAGTTTTTAACTGCCGTTAAAAATACTCGTAGGCTCTCTTGGCCCGTGTCCGTTCAGTTTATGTCTTTTCAAATTTCCCAAAATGAAATATGTTTTCACTATCAATAAATGGCATTGACAGGCAAATTGATCAGACCGCTTTTCTGTATCCATATGAATTGATGTTTCTAAAAAATGCTTGAGGCTCCTTATTGT
>JBBKWA010000103.1:0-4581 GCA_037968695.1 Saprospiraceae bacterium | reverse complement strand
GTAAATTCTATCGGTACGATAAATACTGCTTCAACATCCGTTACATGTTGTGCTTGCTCACTGATATCCACTTCAGCACTTGTCATATGGATGCCGGGCAACATATACTCAGGCGGAGATCCAAACCACCCGGACAGCCGATACCCGCTCACCAATACAAGAATAATCAAAGGAGCGGCAACCCAATATTTGGAAAAACGATCCACTTTATAAAACCATTTTTCCAACCAAACAAAAACAGCCAGTATCGCAAACGCCTCCAACCATATCGTAGATTTCCACCATTGACTATATAGTACGATCGGCTGATAAAAAAATTCAACGCCAATCGTATAGACCACACAGCCAAGGATGATGATCATCATAAACCACTTCAATCGATGCTTATAAAAACGCAAAACAATGATCGCCATGATCGCAAACAGCAGAAGATTAAACCAACCAAATGAACCGGGGAAAAAATGATGCGCCAACCGGAAAGACATGATATCCATAAATTGTCCCGGATCTGATTGACTACCATTATTTATAGCTAACAGGAAAAACCAGGGTAGTAATACCGCGATATAGATCAAAATCCAATTCCACGGAATAATTTTTGGCATTTTCTCAATAAGAAGGGATAGCACTAAGGCAACTGCAGTGATTAGAAATAATTGCAATCCAACGAGCGGTTGCATCAAACTCGCGATGATCAGTAGGATGATCCAATACTTATAATTTCTTCCCAGCCAATAATACAAAGCCCAGGAAGCGATTGCCTTGGCCACTAGACTCGGAATAACCAAATTGTAGTAAAGCTCATTGCCCCCAACTGAAGTATGATACCCCAAAGTAAATACCGTTGCGACAGCGAGATATAGTACTACTTTGTTTTTAAAGCCATAAGCACCAATTCTAAGCCATGCCATGATCAATGCAATACTAAACACCATATGCCATAGCAGCATCATCCACGGTGAATTGTAGCCCATATAGTGTAAGAAGAAATGAAACACCGTACGCTCATTCACACCTGCTGCCAAATAGGATGTCACATAGTGATCATGTGTGAAATACGCCGGATAATCCAAGGCATACAGACATGGCAATATCTGCGACTGATCACCCTGCCCATAAGCATACCCCTGATAGACTACAACTGTAGCATATATCAACACGGCCATCAATACTTCAGACCACTGTATGTGAGATTCGCTTTTCATACCAATGCCAAAATTACATTTTTTGCCATGAGCCATGTAACCTCTCCAAAAAGCTTCGAAACAAATACATCCTTATCTTGGCACATGAATAGCCATAGACAATTCTCCACGCAGTAGTACATGAAGCAACTCACAACAGATCAATTAGGCCGGCCGGAACTAATCGATTACAAGGCGACAGAAAAAATGCCGGTGATCATCGTATTGGATAATATTCGATCCGGACTCAATGTCGGAGCGATCTTCCGAACCTGTGATGCCTTCTCCGTACAATCGATCTATCTCTGCGGGATAACTGTAAATCCACCTCACGCCGAAATTCTAAAAACCGCCCTCGGAGCGGATGAATCCGTATCGTGGAAATCATTTTCCAATACACTTCAGGCTCTGGACGAACTCACTGATCTAGGATACACCGTTATGCCCGTTGAGCAAACCGATAAATCCCTCCATTTGGATGATATTAATCTTAAAGAATTTTTTCCATTAGCACTGATCTTTGGAAATGAAATGCGGGGGGTAAGCCCGGAAGTCCTTGCACGCTGCACACAAAGTCTCGAGATACCGCAAGGCGGCATCAAACATTCACTCAATGTGGCCACAAGCGCCGGTATCGTCTTATGGGAATGTTATCGTCAGGATCAACGGCGACGCAAACGCTTAGGATCAGGTTTGTAAACTATTCTAAGCCCCGCACCCATGTATGCCTGATCGTCCAATGTACCTGTTGATCCATCACGATTTAATCCGATCCATTCTTCACTAGACAATCTGGTATAAGTAAGCATAGGGGTTAGCGTAATTGCATCAGAAAAACCAATATCAATACCGATGCCAATTCCTAGTTTCAATAAGGTATTGTTATTCGAATAACTTTCTTGTGGATTATCCGGGTCGACCGGAATAATATGATTACGATTCAAAGTCTGAAAGCTCAGACCGGGACTGCCTTCAATAAATAATCCCTTCTTTATCAGATTCCCCTCTTTGGAGAATGTCGGACAATCACAATCACCACCAAAATCAAAAGGATAAATCGCCGTGTTTAAGTCCAGGTCGAAAGCAGTCATATTGCCGTCATATTGGGCGCCATCAAATGTATAGCGATACCCAATACCCGGATGAAACTCAAGCCTTTTCTTTTTTAGTCTAAAACCATACTCAATAGAAGCCTGAAGGCCATCCTGACTTAGATTGACATCTTCCAGTAGCACACTCTGCCCAAAAAGATACTTGATGTTGAGCCCAAACTGCCCATACCCAATAAGCGGAGCACACCCCAAAACCAAGCATATCATCCATTTAATCATAACCGAATTAACGTTTTTCCGCTATCATTTGTTTCTCTACTGACACAAACTGCCCAAAACCAAGGCGAATTGGAATATATTTGTGCTTCATTAGAGAGCCAGACAACCTTGCGCACCAAAGCTTTACATCCAAAGAAAATAAAGATCATCACCCTCGGATGCAGTAAAAATACTGTAGATTCCGAAGTCCTCAAAGCACAACTCGAAGCCAGCCAATTTGATGTGGAACACGAGACACCAGGCCCAGCACCGGTCGTAGTGATCAATACTTGCGGATTTATCGATCTGGCAAAAGAAGAATCCGTCAACACCATCCTGCAGTACGCAGAAGAGAAAAGAGAGGGCCGATTGGAGAAACTCTATGTCACCGGTTGCCTTTCACAACGCTATAAAGACGATCTGGAAGTAGAAATACCAGAAGTCGATGCCTACTTCGGCACGATGGAGCTGCCCTCTTTGCTCAATACCATGGGCGCCACCTACCGAGATGAACTCATCGGAGAAAGAAGCATCGTCACCGCGTCACATTATGCTTACTTAAAAATATCAGAAGGCTGCAATCGAACATGCTCATTTTGCGCCATTCCATTGATGCGCGGGAAGCATGTCTCCCGAACGATGGAAAGCCTCGTAAAAGAAGCTACGCATCTGGCTAATCGCGGTGTCAAAGAACTCATCCTCATTGCACAGGAATTGACCTACTATGGATTAGATCTTTATCAGAAAAGAACACTTCCGGAATTGCTCAATCAACTTTGCGAAGTGGAAGGCATCAAATGGATTCGATTGCATTATGCTTACCCACATAAATTTCCATTGGAGGTAATCGAGGTAATGAAAGCACAATCGAAGATTTGCAATTATCTGGATATGCCATTGCAACATCATAGCGATCCTATCCTTAAAGCTATGCGCCGTCAAATCACCGCGGCGGATACACATGAATTAATCGATCAGATTCGTACTATTCATCCGGTGATAAAATTGCGCACAACGTTTCTCGTTGGCTTTCCGGGAGAAACAGAAAAAGACCACGATGCACTGTGTCAGTTTGTAGAAGAAATAAAATTTGATCGGGTAGGGGTTTTTCAATATTCACATGAAGAAGATACACGTGGCTACGTCCTCGAAGATGATGTTCCTGCAGATGTAAAAAAACAACGCGCTGAAGATATCATGGCGATTCAGCAGAACATATCACTTGAACATAATGAAGCCATGATCGGCACGACAATGAAAGTACTCATCGATCGAAAAGAAGGCGGGCAATTTGTGGGACGGACCGAATTTGATTCACCGGAAGTGGATAATGAAATTTGGATTGAAGGGGATGATGCGTCTATCAAACCCGGTGACTTTGTATTGGTGAAAATCATCGGCGCTACAGATTATGACTTAAACGGAGAATTAATATAATAATATGGAAAAGGCGCCATCAAGGCTACTTACAATTCTGGAAAATCCGCTTTATCAAACCGGTATTATAGCCTGCTTCATCATATTGTTATCACTTGTTGAAAAGGTACTTCCCCAGGCTGATAGTGTTCTCGAACAGAATGCCGGGCCCTGGGTGGTGACTACAGCAATGATCCTGTGTTTTGTGATTTTAAACACCATTGTTTTATTCCGAATCAAATCACCTGTCACTTATTGGGTGCGTTCCGTCATCTTTTACGTTGTCCTTCTTGTCCTGGCTTATGGCTGGTGCTTCTTACTCTCCGGACTACATATCGATGATGCTGGTTCCTTCCGATGGCTGTGGATGGTCTTGACGCTGGTGTACATGATATTCTTCGCCATTGCCTATACGATCAGGAGTATTATCGCCATTGCGGACAAGGAAGACGGACAATAATCTGCAAAAAAGCTAATGTCCTGATTTTTATCGATATTCATAGCTGATAAAAATCTAAATATGTTCAGAATCCTTACGCTTACCCTATGTCTTTTTGCCCTAATAATTAGTTGCACACCAAAGACGACCGGTGGGGCTATCCCGGGAAAACTCGATGCTCCACCCCCACCACCATCCACTTTACCAGTGGTTCCACCTCCACCTCCACCTC
>JBBKWA010000102.1:0-4673 GCA_037968695.1 Saprospiraceae bacterium | reverse complement strand
TTGAACTGATAATCTGCTATTTATACCATTGATTTTCTGTTATATGAACACAAAATGAGGTTTCTCAAGGACCCTTCAAAATCCACTCCAACAGATACTTGCATGAAGCCATTGAAAAGGAAGCAGATTTCATCTGTAGATGTATAAAAATGACGCCTAAATACCCTCCGTCAAACCCATGTCAGTCACCCGCCACTGATGCAAAAAAAAAAAGGATTAAAACCTGATCAGGTATAGGTATGTAAATCACCAAATCAAAACGGGGAAATGAACGATTAGGATCATTTACTAGGTACATTCAAAATATCTATACATGGATTAGTATCTTAGGGTCTCTTCAATAACATTATTGAATAGGATTATCATCTGATCACATGATCACTTTCTAAAAAAACACTTTTCTAAATATTATTCCTTTATGAAACAAATTATTACACTCTGCCTTTTTTCCTTCTTTCTTTCATCCTTAAGTTTTGCGCAAGACACGATCAAAGTGCAGACTTTCAAATGGAGTGACACAAATCGCTCAGACACATTTGATTTTCCGGATGATGATTTAGTGACCTATCGGAAGATTTTAATGCAGTATAATATGCGATGCCATAATGCTGCTGTTGGGAATGGAAGTGTGGGTTGCTACGAATGGGATTATAGTTGCAATACATTTATCACGGATCCTACCCGCGTTGATTCAACGGCAGCAACTGCCCCTGATTATACCATTTCGAGTTTTTCCGGAACCACTTTCCCTTTTAGCGCTTCTCCGACCTATACCTATACCAGATACACCCAACATGAAAGTAATCTTATTGCAGGCATGAATACAACAGAAGCCGTTTTTACCGGCCAAGGTCCTGACAAGCCACATGCTCCTGCCACCACAGCCTATCGGTATCAGGTGATCTTGCCAGCGGATGAATTAATGGCAAGTGGTTTGACTGCGGGCCCTATTTCAGGACTAAAGACCACCCTTTTGCAAGGTGGAGGCACGCTTGGCTTTTATACTTTAAAATTAAAAAATACCTCTGCAGATGTTGCCAATAGTACGCCTGATGAGGAAGATTTAGAGGAAGTTTTTTCTAGATCCACTGATATGTCAAACTCGGGAGAAATCACCCTTCCCTTTTATCAGATTTTTGATTGGTCCGGAGGCAACTTGCTCATAGATATCTCTTTCACTACAAAAAGCAGTGATGACGTTCCAATTTTTTACTTTACTGCTACGTCTTCTCCCGATGCAGCCATTCAATCCAACTTTGTGTCAAATGAAAGCAACCTTTACTTTGGCGGTGTGAGCACGATGGACTTACAAAAAGAAAGTGTTGAAAACATCCAGGACGAAATCACTATTTCATTTTGGTGTTATGGCAATCCTGCAAATCTACCTGCAAATACTAGCATTGTTGAGGGATTTGATGCCGCTGGAAACCGGCAGGTGAATGTTCATTTACCATGGAGCAATAGTCGGGTGTATTGGGACTGTGGTAATGATGGATCAGGATATGACCGAATTGATCAAGCGGCTCTGGTAGACGCCCTTGAAGGAAAATGGAACCACTGGGCTTTTACAAAAAATGCTACCACGGGCAGCATGCAAATATTCCTAAATGGTCAGCTGTGGCATTCCGGATCCGGCTTAACAAAACAAATTGATCTCAATACCTTCCGTTTTGGAAAAAGCCTGAATAATAACAATCCTTATTATGGGTCAATCGATGAAGTACAGGTATGGAACAAAGCACTTGATGAGGCCACGATTAGTAGTTGGATGAACAAACAGATTGATGACACCCATCCTGATTTTTCAAACCTCCTTGCTTATTTCAACTTGAACGAAGGCAGCGGAACCAATGCCGTAGATTCTTCTAGTAATATGCTGAATGCCTCAATCACGCTTCCATCATGGAGACCTGTTCGGGGAAATAATTTATTTCACAATTTCAGCCAAACAAATCTTTGGCCAAGAGTTACTTTCCTCCAGGGCGATTACACTATTCAAGATACACCGATAATGGTGCTGGATTCCCTGGAAAGCGATCTTCACGAAGTAATTCATTTTGGTGTTTTAGGAACTGATTTGGTACGACTTGATACACTCCTTTTATATCCTGCCGGTGATCGGCCAGTATATGATGAAAGCGGATTAGTGATCGATACCATACAAGCCATTCCTGAAGGCACAATCGAAATTGAAACACTGAACTACTTTTCAAAACGTGATGCCAAATTTGAAATTCTATCCCTGGTCACACCTTATGGCAATGGCCTTGACTTAGGACCCGATGGAAAAACCTTTGTTTTTGATGTTACAGATTTTGGCCCTATTCTTAAAGGTCAACGAAAGTTGTCACTCGAATATGGAGGCCAAAATCAAGAAGAGGTTGATATCCAGTTTTGGTTTATTACCGGAACGCCAGAAAGAGAGATATTAGATATACAACCTATATGGCCTCAAGCGAGAGGCAATATGACAGCTATTTTAGATAATCGCATTTTTGAACCAAGGCAAGTACCGTTGATGCCTTTTGCCTCTTATTTTAAGATTCGGGCTTCCATCACCGGTCATGGTCAAAATGGTGAGTTTGTTCCAAGGAATCACTATATCAATATCAATGGGGGAAGCCAGGAATTTCCTTTTGATGTTTGGAAAGGTTGCAGTAAAAATCCAATTTACCCGCAAGGAGGAACATGGATATTTGATCGTGCCGGATGGTGTCCGGGCATGGAAACGGATGTACATTCCTTTCCTTTGGACTGGTATGTCCAACCAGGTCAAACCGTCGAAATTGACTATGGCGTCAATGGCGGAGATATGTCAGCTGCCAATTACTTAGTAAACAATTTACTGGTGACTTATGGCGCCTACAACTTTCAAGTAGATGTTGCTATAGAAGATGTCATGCGCCCCAATGCAGACAGAGTGGAATATGCTCGTCTCAATCCAGTATGCAACACGCCAACCATACTCATCAAAAATACTGGAGAGGAACTTGTAGAGTCAATCAAGTTTACCTATCAGACGAGGGCCGACAACGAAGAGACATACACCTGGTTTGGATTTTTAGAACAACAGGAAGTTGTTGAAATAGTCTTGCCTATACCTTCTGCTAATTTTTGGATGGGCAGTTCCTCTTTTGAAGTCAGTATCGCAGAAGTCAATGGCGCACCAGATGAGAATCCGGATAATGATATTTACCGTACTACATATACACCAACGGCAATCTACAATTATTCAGATCCGGTTGAACTACGTTTACAAACCAATAACACAGGGAGTGATTATTTCTACACCATAAAAGACAGGGAAGGCAATGTGGTCTTTCTACGAAACAATATGGCGTCTAACACACTCTATGAAGATGATTTAAATTTTCCGCCTGGATGTTATACGCTCGATTTTAGAGATAATGGAAAAGATGGTCTTTCCTTTTGGTTCTTTCCTGAAAATGGGAGTGGAAGTCTGCGATTCCAACGAAGGCTACAATCCGGAAGCGCAATTCCTTTAAATTCGTTTAATCCTGATTTTGGAGGAGGTGTCCAATACGATTTTGTGCTTGGCAATATCAATACAGCTAATGAAGAAATTGACCAGAATATCCAGGTGTTTAGCACATACCCCAATCCAACTTTTGATGAATTGAATATAGACCTGTTTGGATTTGAAAATAGGGATTTGCGCTTTAAACTTGTTGATATGACAGGACAGGTCGTAAGCCAAAAAGTATTTAGAAGTGAATTTGATAAGGAGACCACGCAAATGGACATGACCAAACTTACCGCTGGCATGTATATACTACATTGCACAGATGGAAAGAGAAACTGGGTTAGGAATGTTGTTAAAACAAACTAATCCATCTCCTTAAAAGGTAAAAACCCATATTGATCTAAACTTCGATATGGGTTTTTCATTTTCATGGACAAAGTTCAATGTTAGGATTATAACCTTAGATTTGCTCGATAAAGAGTATTAGAAAGATGCGTATTGATGTATTAAAGGCTGGAATAGTCACCTTACTATTATTGATTTCTTTTCAGGGCTTTAGCCAGCATGGAACGATTTTTCCTACAAATTCCCAAAAAGGAAAACTATATTTCTATTGGGGCTGGAACCGGGATTGGTTTAGCAAATCGGATATTCATTATACTGGAGATCAATATGATTTTAACCTCAAGGATGTAGAAGCCACTGACAGGCAATTAGAATTTTCATTTAGGGGTTATTTCAATCCGGCTGTCGCTACCATACAACAGTACAATTTTAGAGTCGGTTACTTTTTTAAGGACAACTATTCTGTTTCATTAGGCACTGATCATATGAAATATGTTGTGATAGGAGATCAGACTGTCGCTATCTCAGGCTTTATCAATGGCAGCGGAACAGAATACGATGGTGTCTATGACAATGAAGATATTGTGCTCAGCAAAGATTTCATTAAACTTGAACATACAGACGGTTTAAATTATGTCAATGCTGATATTAGGCGGTTTGATAAGTTATTTGATTTTTGGAAGGTACAAATCAACGCAACAGAAGGTTTTGGCGTCGGGGTATTGTACCCAAAAACGAATAGCCGTTTACTCAACAATCCGAGGTACGATGAATTCAATATCGCCGGTTATGGCTTTAGCGCTGTAGTTGCGCTGAATCTCACTTTCTTTGAAAATTTCTTTTT
>JBBKWA010000101.1:0-3112 GCA_037968695.1 Saprospiraceae bacterium | reverse complement strand
TTCCTATCACCTGCAACGAAAGTTTTTTGCACTACGCCCCAGTCCATTAAATTCCTCAGGTTCATGCTCACATTGCCCCTTGACACGCCCAGTTCCTCCATCAGTTGATCAGTCGTCATCGGACCAGGAGAAATCATCAACAACGCGTGAATCTGGCTCATCGTCCGGTTGATCCCCCATGCCGAACTGAGTTGACCCCAGGTCTGAATCATCTGCTCCTTGGCTTCTGTGTACTTCATGGGTTAAAGATAAAGGATTTGAATTGGGCTTAGGGGCTTAGGGGCTTAGGGTTAAGAAAAATAATCGCTGCTCCCGACAACTATCGGGACTGCGGCTCTGCGTGCAATAATCCCGATGTGTCGGGAGGAAGAAGAAGCAGAAGAACAAATGGCTTTGTGTTTAGCGGGTTTAGTATCGTCACCTACGGTGACATGGTTTAGAGGGTTTAGTTTTTTATCTTACTAAATGTGGCTCTGTAACAGATAGACGATGCACGGAGTTTCCTCCTGCATCTTTATTCTGCTAGGACTATCATTGATCGATGAGTTTAGACAGTTTAGTATAAGCACCTATTCGGTACTTAAGTTTAGAAAGTTTAGTCCAACTTCTCTTCTCAAAAGTACAATCCATTACAAACAGCGAGACCAAAAAACTAAACTTTCTAAACAGTGCCGACGAATAGTCGGCAACGCTAAACTTTCTAAACACTGTGCCCACCAGTAATAGCTCTCTCAAGTCTCCAGGTCTCAGATCTAAAAACCCAACCGCTTAATAAGCTTATCAAGCCGTTTTTTCTTGCTTTGAATGACCAGCACATCCTCCCTGGATTGAAGTATTCCAATTAGTCGGTCAACATACAAACGCGAAATAACTGCCGCTGTTTTCTCCGCATACATGGGTACCTGATTGACAGGTGATTTCTCAATTTGTTCCAATAACAACTCTATGCAATTAGCATGATGCTTTTTAATTTCCGCAAGGTTTGATAATATATAGATACCATGATCACGTGTAATGACAGATCCACTATCCATAGCGTCAACGACTTCTACAATGTGTTCTGCCAACAACTCAGGACGGGATGCACTTATGACAGACAATGCTGTCATGGCACCCCATTGAATGCGATTGTCCCGATGTTTAAGCAGTTGCAAGAAATCATCGCAATGCCTTTGTATCAATTCAGGTTTGCGCTCCCCTACTTCATATAATACTTTTATAGCATCATACTTTATCGCCATGCGCATATGCTCCGTGAGGGCAACAAGCTCTTTAATCGCTATCTTATCCTCCACATCGGCAATTTGCTCGGCTAACGCAATATTAGGGGCTTCATCTCTGCGCCCAAGCGAATGAGCAAGCTGATCTTTGATCGGTTTTTTCATTGTGAAAATAGTAACGAATAAGACAATAAAAATAATTGCTTTTATTCCCTATACATTTGTAAGTGTAAAAATAAAATAAATGATATTTCCAGTTGGCGATGAACAAGTCACCGGCAAACACAAACCGTTAGTTGCCTATATCCTGATTGGTATTAATATCCTTGTTTTTATTTTACAAATCTCATTGCCGGTTGGTGACCAACTCACATTTGTTTTGGAATATGGGGTTATTCCTCGTGAAATCGTGGCGGGCAAGGACTATTATACGCTGATAACGAGTATGTTTCTCCATGCAGGTTGGATGCACCTGATAGGCAATTTGCTGTTTTTGTGGGTTTTTGCTGACAATATTGAGTCTGTTATTGGAAAGATCCCCTTTATCCTCTTTTACTTTGGTGGTGGAATTGCGGCATCCGCAGCGCATATCTTTTTTAATCTCAACAGCGCCATTCCTTCAGTTGGGGCAAGCGGTGCAATTTCAGCAGTGCTTGGTGCCTATCTGGTGATGTTTCCAGCGAGTAAAATCAAGGTGTTCATTCTCATTTTTTTCCGTTCCTTTTACATGCCTGCACTTTTCTTTCTTGGCATCTGGGGGATTCAACAATTTATTAATGGATTTATTTCCATCGTGCCTTCATCTGCCTATTCCAGTGGTGTCGCATGGTGGGCGCATATCGGAGGCTTTATCTTTGGGATTGTGGCCGGATTTATATTTCGTAGGTTGTATGAGCCACGGTCTCCTTTTAATTGGGATACCAAATCACCTACTGACTCAATCTAAATAATGCATTTGAAAACATGTTGACGACCAAAGTACATATCCCTGCATCGGAAGAAAAAATTCGATATGCTACGCCTGTCTTTCTTGCCGGCTCATGCTTTACCGAACATATTTTCAAAAAAATGGATCGGTACAAATACGATGTCTTTAGCAACCCATTTGGCATCCTCTACAATCCGATTTCTATTGCCAATGCTATTACCAGAATTGTAAATCGAAACTTCTATAAAAGCGAGGAGTTAGTTTTTAGTCAAGGACTATATCACAGCATGGATCATCATGGAGTGTATTCTTCTAAAACCAAAGAAGAAGTAATCGATCGTATCAATGCTGATATACAAGCTGCACATGACCATCTAGTAAAATGCCGTTTTGCTTTTATCAGTCCGGGTACCTCTAAAGTCTATCGCTACACAAATACACAGGGCATCGTCGGTAACTGTCACAAGCTGCCATCTCCTTCATTTACACATGAGCAGCTCGAGCTGTCCACCTGCCATCAAGCCTTTGACCAAATCTATATGGCCATAAAAAAGATTAATCCGAAGTGCAATATTATATGGACAGTTAGTCCCGTGCGGCACCTGAAAGATGGTCTAATAGAAAATCAGCGAAGTAAAGCAACATTGGTTTTGAGTATCATGGAAAACATGCATCGCCATCCGGACTCAAATTATTTTCCCGCTTATGAAATCATGATAGATGAATTGCGGGATTACAGATTTTATGATCGAGATATGACCCACCCTTCTCCACTGGCCGTCGATATCATTTGGGATAGATTTGTTCAAACCTATTTTGATGCAACGGAGATTGATATACATAGCGCTATTGAAAAAGTTAAACGCGCCGTGGAACACAGATTACTTCATGATGAAAAGGAAAGCATTCGCGCATTTGCTGAGAACCAATTGAAAAATATCGATCAACTTGAGCGCCTGCATCC
>JBBKWA010000100.1:0-2778 GCA_037968695.1 Saprospiraceae bacterium | reverse complement strand
GGACTTTACAATACGTCCTATCAACTTTTAATGATTCCTATAACTCAATTGAGAGATCCTTTGAATGCGGTAGGGATTCCAGCAATGAGTTCACTGGATTTTAAAGGTGATCGATACCGAGGGTATTACAAGCAATACGTTTTTCTCCTTGCTTTTTTCTCAATGCCTATAGTTGTGTTTTTAGCCATCTGTGCTAAACCAATTATACTATTAGTGTTGGGTCAAAACTGGATTGGGGCAAGTCTTATATTCCAGTTATTAGCAATTGTTGCGTTTATCCAACCCGCAGCCAGTACCAGAGGTATGGTTCTGATTTCATCAGGACAGTCCAGGCGCTATTTGTATTGGGGTGTAATCAACGCGGTACTTGTAATAATCGCATTCTTTATTGGAATAAACTGGGATATCAACGGCCTGATCATCGCATATGCGATAGTAAACTATGCTATCCTAATTCCCTCTCTTATTTTCTGCTTTCATAATACTTCTGTTCGATTAAATGACTTTCTAGCGGAAGTTTCTTCTCCAGCAATATTTTCATTGATTGGTGGTGCGGTTACGTATTTGGTATACCAGCAATTACCAGATTGGCACTCTTTACTGGTATTGGCTATTTGTTTTCCCATTTTTGTTGCTACGTACTTACTGCCATGGATTATTATGCCAGTAACCCGACACAGATTGTTGAAGGTTAAAGAATTAACACAAACAATTTTACAGAGTATCAAAAATCGCAAACGGAAATAAGGAGTTCTTAATAACCATCTGTTGATTTAATTGTTATAAATAGACTAAATGGCCTTTTGAATAGCATAATTTTGAGTTTTGTGGGAAGTACATTGAAAAGTGTATTTATCAAAAGGGGTAAATTTTAAATAATTATGAAAGAGAAAAATTTCTTTCTTCTAGGAGGAAACTTTATAAACAAGGGTGCTGAGGCCATGCTAAAAACGGTTCAGTTTCATATTCTTGAAGCGCACCCTGATGCAAAAATCTACGTAAGATGTAGATATGCAGAGAAAGACATAGCCATAAAACAAGGATTTATTCCTGTATATGAAAATCTTTCGGGTGTTCGTAAAATAGCCTATCAGTTTTATGAAAAGGCTTTGGCTAAAATTACAGCGGCATTGGGCAGAAAACCTATTCCTTTTGCGGATAGAACACCGATTGCAGACATGCGAAGAAAAATCAAAAAGGTACATATGGGTATTGACGTAAGTGGATACGCTTATGGAGATAGCCGTGATTATATGCAACCACTTGAAACGATAAAGGCCATTAATTTTTGTAGAGAAAGAGGTGGGAAGTTTGTTTTTATGCCGCAGGCCTGGGGAAGTTTTGAGCTTCCTGAAGTCTCTGAAAACGTGCGAGAAATGCTTAAATTAAGTGATGACTTCTTTGTAAGAGATACCGTTTCCCGCGATTACATTGCTGGATTACTTCGTAAAGAAGCTGCCTCTGTTCCCGTATACCCTGATATCGCTTTTACATTTCCTCACCCTGGTTTAGAAATTGGAGGAAGGATTTTATCCTCCATAGGAAGAACCTCCTCCCAAAGAAAATTATTGGCAATATGCCCAAATATGAGGGTTTATGCCAGGTCTGAAGGAAAAGGAGAGGCTAATGTGTACGTGCAAAAGCTAGTGAAAATTGCCAAGCATGCCATTGATAATATGGACATGGACATAGTTTTGGTACCTAATGAGGTTAGACCTGTTGAAGGTTATCACCCCGATGATAGATTTATTTGCCGGTTACTAAACAAAGCAATCAATAATGAAGAAAGGTGTTTTTATGTTTCTGAATACTATAGTGCTGAAGAAGTGAAAAGTATATTGGGGCATTCGGAACTTGTAGTAGCATCCAGATTTCATAGTTTAATATTTGCTTTATCACAAGGAATTCCTTGTTTGGCCATCAGCTGGTCTCACAAATACCGAGAATTATTTGCGCTTTTTGGTATGGAAAAGTTTGTAGTAGAGGACTCGGATATCAATAATACAGGACTTTTTGAGCTGTTGGATGAATTAAATGAGCAAAATGATGAGTGGTCTGCTACAATTAAAGACACTCTTCCAAAAATCAAGGAGAAGTTATCTATCCCTCTGTCTAAGATTAGGTTAGGTTAAGTCTAAATAATTCCTTTTTTTGGAAAAGCAAATATCTTAAGTCCGTTTCGGTGAAAACTGAGACGGATTTTTTTTGTGGTCTATTTTCTTTGCCTTAATGGCTAACTTCCTGAAATTGATAATAAAATGATAATCAGTTTTTTACAATTGATATTCGTTCCGAGGTAGGGATGGGATTATTTTTATTGGAAAGGTATTCCAATTTTGAGAAAAGTCTTAGATTTGGCATTGTAACGTTTTCAAAAAATGAACGGATTTAAAATATTTTTGGTTGATGATAACGAGCTTTATGCAAGAGCGAGCCAACATCACCTATCTCTCAACCCTGATAATGAAGTAGAGACCTTTGCTACAGGCAAGGACTGCATCAGTGAGCTATATACGAAGCCCGACATGGTTTTTTTGGATTATTCCTTACCGGATCTTTCAGGTATAGAAGTTCTTCGAAAAATCAAACAGTCTTTTCCGGAAATCCCCGTGGTTATAGTTAGTGGACAGGAGGATGTAAGTACTGCGGTAGAATTGCTTAAAGAAGGTGCCTATGATTACATTGTAAAGGATGAGAATGCGCATGAGCGAATGTGGAAGGCCACCAATAATATTAAGGAAAATGCTGAACTCCGAGATGAAATTGATAGGTTACGTG
>JBBKWA010000099.1:0-3686 GCA_037968695.1 Saprospiraceae bacterium | reverse complement strand
ATAAGCTCAGACTTACCTTTTCCACTTGATATTACAACCACCACTCGGATACTGTTTTTCTGAAACAGACTGCCCATTAAGCATCGCATCAATAGCACCACGTAAATCTTTACCAGTTAAGGGTGTGCCGCTATTTGGTCTTGAATCATCAAGTCTTCCGCGATAGGTGAGCTTTAATTCTTTGTCAAAAACATAAAAGTCCGGTGTGCATGCTGCATCGTAAGCACGCGCTACATTCTGACTTTCATCATAGAGATACGGAAATGGATAATTTTCATTTTCCGCATGAACCTTCATTTCATCGGGCCCATCCTGAGGATAATTGTCAGCATCCTTTGAACTGATAGCCACGAATGATACGCCTTTCATATTGTAGTCATTGGCCACGCGCACCATTTCCGCATTGACATGCACTACATAAGGACAGTGATTGCAAATGAACATCACCACAGTAGCTTTATCACCAGCGATATCCTGGAGCCGGATGGTTTTACCTGATACAGTATCAGGAAGTACAAATGGTGGGGCTTCACTTCCAAGAGGCAACATGTTAGATTCTACGTAGGACATTTTAAAAAAGGTTAAGGGTTAAAGGTGAACGGTTAAAGGGCTATTTAGTAAGGGCAGAAGGGTAGAAAGGCAGAAAGTTTAATTTTTAATGTTGAAGGTTGAATGTTCTAGTATCTGGCGTCTCAAGTCTGGCATCTTGTGTCTAATAGTAACTGATTTCGCCAAGAGTAATGATTTGATTTTGAATTGATATCCTGTCCTCTCTGCTCCTCACTTTTTTCGCTCTATGCTCTATGCTCTATGCCCTAAGCCCTAAGCTTTTCGTTATTCTCTTAACTTTTCCGCCCTTTCTGCCTCATAACTTGGCTAAAGACATAAAGTTTTATTTTTCCGCTCACCGCTCACCGCTCACCGCTCACCGCTCACCGCTCACCGCTCACCGCTCACCGCGTTGCATTCCTGATTAATCCCAAGCACATAATGTTTGACCACATCAATCATGACTGCCGACTCACTGCCGAGAAAACCATCAATCATCTCATTTGTCAAATTTTCTTTCGCAAAGGTGGTTAGCGGTGCAGAGACAGGGGTGTAGGACCAGTGCCAACGCTCTTCGAAATAACCATAAGGTCTTCCTGAAGAATATGGTTGGCAGAATCCGTATGTCGCTGCATTTTCTGTAAGCCAGTTATAGATGTCTAATCCTTCGCCTTCTGCAAACCACGAATTTTCGAAACTGTTTAGATCAATATCGGTACCCCAATGATGGCGACTCGTACCTGGCATAGAGCTGTATCGCAATATTTTTAAGGCTCTTTCTTTTGGGTCAGGGGTCGTTTTGGAAAGATCCTCACCACCTTCAATCAACCGCTCTCCTGTCCACTTCGCCTCCCAAATAGATTTCTGGACATTGAAATTTCTTGTAGCAGATCGTATCTGAAGTCGGATGCCATCTGCTAATGCATGTTCGTACATCTTAATGAATGCAGCATAGGTGTCCTTTCGTAGATATAATTCCTTTCGATCTGCGTGCAAAGTATCCAACTCGACAAAATCAGGATGCATTTTTGGATTGAAACGCCCTCTGATATAACTAATGTTTAGTGGGATGCTGGTTTCATCTTCAATGTCTTCGGGAGCTATGACAACAGGAATAGTGTCTACTGCTGTGGAATCAACTTCTAACGGAATAGCGTCTTTCGACTGCGCTTGCTTGCAGGAAAGTCCGAAAAGAAATATTGAAAAAACAAGAAGGATAGTGTGAATTCGAAATCTGTTCATTCGCAATTTTTAAAGATGTTTTACACCATCAGGCACATGATAGAATGTCGGATGTCGGTAAATTTTATCTTCTGCAGGATCAAATAATTCTTCACTGTTTTCCGGATTAGAGGCAACAATATCGGATGATAACACAACCCAAATACTGACGCCTTCACTGCGTCGGCAATACACATCTCTTGCATTTTCAATCGCCATGTCGGTATCGGCTGCATGTAAGCTTCCGGCATGTTTGTGGTGCAAACCTGCTTTCGATCTTATAAATACTTCATATAAAGGCCAGGTTTTCATACGGCTTTAGATTTTGAGGTTGAATCGTTTTGTTTTTTCTCTGCGTAGGCGAGCGCTGCTTCTCTGACCCATGCACCTTCTTCCCAGGCTTTTGTCCGGGCTTCTATGCGTTCTTTATTACAAGGGCCATGTCCTTTGACAACATGCCAAAATTCAGTCCAATCAATCTCGCCGGAATCATATTGCTTAGTTTCTTCGTTCCACTTTAGATCGGGATCAGGAATCGTAATCCCTAAATGATCTGCCTGTGGCGCGATCATATTGACAAATCGTTGGCGCAGTTCGTCATTCGTAAAACGCTTGATACCCCATTTTTTTGATTGTGCCGTGTGCGTGGATTCTGCATCCGGAGGGCCAAACATCATGAGACTAGGCCACCAAAAACGATTGAGGGCATCTTGTGCCATAGCTTTTTGAACTGGCGTCCCGGAACACAATACATTCATGATTTCAAATCCCTGACGCTGATGGAAGCTTTCCTCTTTGCACACTCTGACCATCGCTCTTGCATAAGGACCATAGGAACATCGGCATAATGGAATTTGATTTTGAATGGCCGCACCATCCACCAACCAGCCAATAGCCCCCATGTCTGCCCACGCTATGGCAGGGTAATTAAAAATACTGCTGTATTTCGCCTTGCCTGAATGTAATTCTTCAAACATCTGATCTCGATCAGCACCTAGTGTTTCGGCAGCGCTGTAGAGATATAGTCCATGGCCTGCCTCGTCTTGTACTTTTGCCAACAGCGCCACTTTGCGTTTTAAGGATGGTGCCCTTGTAATCCAGTTGCCTTCCGGGAGCATCCCTACTATTTCAGAGTGGGCATGTTGTCCGATTTGGCGGATCAGCGTTTGTCTGTAATTATCAGGCATCCAGTCGCGCGGTTCAATGCGGATATCACTGTCGATGTTTTCCTGAAATCGGGTTTCTAAATCTATTACATTCATGCTATTATACCTTTAATCAATATGGAAGAGATTTGTTCAATCATTTTGTCTTCTGACAGGCCTATTTTTTTACTATGGGGTCTATGTAACCAACGAAGGGAAGAGAGAATTGTTTGATATAAAATATACGGATCATTCTTTTTAAGCCTTCCTTGTTGTATGCCCTCTTTGATTATTCGAAGATAGGCCGTTTCGTACGTTCTCCTCAATTCAAGGAAAGAGGATAGAAAAGGTTCCTGCAAATGGCGCCATTCGTCATTAAATACAGTCAGCGAGCTCTCGTCGTATAAAGCAATTTGAATCTGAAGACGAATCAAGTCTTTTATTTTCTCCACAGGATCTGTGTGTTCTGCTTCAATTATTGCCATGCCCTCCAAAAAGCTATTCGCACATCGAAAACAAATAGTGGTGAGCAACTCATCTTTTGAACCCATATGGTTGTATAAGCTTGCTGCTCCCAAGCCAACAGATTTGGCAATATCACGTACGGAGGAAGCTGCAAATCCTTTTTCACCAAAAAGTTTTGCTGCAGCAATTTGAATTTCTTCTTTACGTGTGGTGGTTGTTGTCATTTTTTCTACCCCTGAATCCCCTATAGGGGATTGGTTTTTCTTGTGTCGATAATTCTGTTACTTTTTTCATCGCCAAAAAAGT
>JBBKWA010000098.1:0-6122 GCA_037968695.1 Saprospiraceae bacterium | reverse complement strand
GTAAATATTTCTTTCTCGGTGGGCAGCGGAATCGGACCCGTAACTACGGCTCCACTATTGCGGACAGTTTTAACGATTTTTTCCGTTGACTTATCGACCAGGTTGTGGTCATAAGAACGAAGTTTAATCCTGATTTTCTGATTCATTTCCGACCAAAAAAATTAATGATATAATTAGTGAACCCTCTTTCGGGCTTTATTCGATTATTTATGCTTGTACTGCGCCTTTTGCCTTTTCAATAACATCATCTGCAATTCCTTTCGGTACTGGCGCGTAGTGGCTAAATTCCATTGTAGAACTCGCTCGTCCTGAGGTAATGGTACGCAACTGCGTCACATAACCAAACATTTCTGATAAAGGCACATCTGCTGATATCGCAATAGCTCCTGGACGTGTATCCTGTCCTTTCGGCAATCCACGACGTCTGTTCAGGTCACCAATGACTGGTCCAACATACTCTTCCGGTGTGACTACTTCGAGCTTCATAATAGGCTCAAGTAATATCGGCTTTGCTTTTTTAGCAGCTTCACGGAAACCTTCTTTTGCACAAAGTTCAAAAGCAATAGGTTTGGAGTCAACTGCGTGCGTCTGTCCATCATAGACACGGACCTTCATGCTGTCAATATTATAACCGGCAAGAATTCCATTATCCATCATGGCAGTAAACCCTTTAACGATAGATGGGAAAAATTCCTTTGGAATAGATCCACCAAAGATGCCATTGTCAAATTGCAACTTGAGTTTTCCGCTTTTGAAGTCTTCGCTTTCAAGGAATTCATCGTCAGCAGGCCCGAGTTCAAATGACATCTGAGCAAAAAGACCAGAACCACCAGATTGCTTTTTCAACCTTTCTGTGTGATCCACTGTATTGGTCAGTGCTTCTTTATAATTTACCTGAGGTTGTCCCTCATTACAATCTACATTAAACTCTCTTCGCAGGCGATCAACTATGATTTCAAGGTGTAGCTCACCCATTCCACTAATAATGGTCTGGTTGGTGTCTTCATCATATTTTACGCGGAACGTAGGATCTTCTTCAGCGAGTTTGGCTAAAGCCATACCCAATCTGTCCAAATCCTTTTGGCTCTTAGGTTCTACAGCAATTCCGATTACAGGATCCGGGAATACCATTGATTCCAAAACGATTGGATGCTTCTCATCGCAAAGCGTGTCTCCTGTTCGAATATCTTTAAAACCAACCCCGGCGGCTATATCTCCAGCTTCTACTCTGTCAATCGCATTTTGCTTATTGGCATGCATCTGGTATAATCGAGAGATTCGTTCTTTATTGCCCGTACGGGTATTGAGTACATAAGAACCGGCATCCAAGGATCCTGAGTAAACGCGCATAAATGCTAAACGTCCTACATAAGGATCCGTGGCAATTTTAAATGCCAAAGCAGCAAATGGTTCGTCCACACTTGGCTTACGAATCTCTTCCTTCTCTGTATCTGGATTAATTCCTTTAATGCCTTCCACATCCATTGGACTAGGCATGAATGCGCAAACCGCATCCAATACGGCTTGTACACCTTTATTTTTAAATGCAGATCCACACATCATCGGAACAAATTTCATATCGCAAACCGCTTGACGGATAGCGACCATCATTTCTTCTTTCTCGATGGATTCAGGATCTTCAAAAAACTTTTCTAATAATGAGTCATCGTATTCTGCAACAGCTTCAAGTAATTTACCTCTCCACTCTGCTACGACAGGAACAAGCTCCGCTGGCACAGGCACTTCATCAAACGTCATTCCCATGTCCTCCTCATTCCAGACCATCGCTTTTCCGGTGATCAAATCTACAACGCCTTTAAAGCGCTCTTCTTCACCGATAGGTACTTGTAATGGGATAGCTTTTGAACCAAGTTTTGTTTCAACATCTTTTACTACTTCAAAGAAGTTAGCACCTGAACGGTCCATTTTATTAACGAAACCGATACGTGGAACCTTATAGTTATCGGCAAGTCTCCAGTTCGTCTCAGACTGTGGCTCTACACCAGATACAGCACAAAAAAGGAAAACCAGTCCATCGAGTACACGTAGTGAACGGTTTACTTCAACCGTAAAGTCAACGTGACCCGGGGTATCAATAATATTGACCGCATAATCTTGCTCCTTATACTTCCATGTAGCTTTAGTCGCTGCACTGGTAATGGTAATCCCTCGCTCTTGTTCTTGCTCCATCCAGTCCATGGTAGCAGCGCCATCATGTACTTCTCCAATTTTATGAGACATCCCTGTATAGTACAATACACGCTCAGTCGTCGTGGTTTTTCCAGCGTCGATGTGGGCAGCAATGCCAATATTACGTGTATATTTTAGGTCCTTCTTAGCCATTTTTGTTACTTACTACAATCTTGGTGATTTATTTAAAATGAGCAAAAGCTCTGTTAGCTTCAGCCATTCTATGGGTATCCTCTTTTCTCTTTACAGCATTTCCTTCGCCTTTGCTTGCTGCTAAAACTTCTGCCGCTAACTTTTCGGCCATGCCTTTTCCGTTACGCTCTCTGGCAAATCGGATCAACCACTTCATGCCAATAGCGACTTTGCGCTTTGGATTGATTTCCGTTGGAATCTGAAATGTGGCGCCACCAATTCTTCGGCTCTTTACTTCAACAGCTGGTGTTGTGTTTTCAAGGGCTTTGATGAACAACGCATGAGGCTCCTGCTCTGAACGCGTGGAAATAAGATCCATTGCATTATAAAAAAGCTCAAAAGCTTTGCTTTTCTTACCCTGCCACATCATGTTATTGACAAAGCGGGTCACCACAGGGTCACCGTATCTCGGATCGGGATGTATTACCCTTAGTTTTGGTTTTCTTTTCCTCATTGTTGACGTCTACTATTTCTTAGGTCTTTTTGTTCCGTACTTAGATCTTGATTGCAGACGGTTAGTTACACCGGCTGTATCGAGTGCACCACGAACGATCGTATAACGAACTCCCGGAAGATCTTTTACTCTACCTCCTCTAAGGAGTACGATGGAGTGTTCTTGCAGGTTATGTCCTTCTCCTGGGATATAGGCAATCACCTCGATTCCGTTAGTCAATCTTACCTTCGCTACCTTCCTCAAGGCCGAATTCGGTTTCTTGGGGGTAGTGGTATACACGCGGGTGCACACACCTCTCTTCTGAGGGCAGGCATCCAATGCACGAGCTTTGCTTTTATAAACAACTTGCTCTCGACCTTTCCTAACTAATTGATTTATAGTAGGCATACGTTAATTTTTCTCATTACTTTAGAAGGCTTTTTTCAAAGCGACTGCAAAGATATCACTATTTATCGGATACTTGGTATACACCTTCTATTTTTCTCTAGCATACAAAAGGCCTACAGCGCCAAAACTGCTTATTTAACAATAGCTTTGGGATATCTAAAGAATTCGGTTCTTTCCAAAGTTTATATGATTTTTAAAAATATGATTTATGGGATTAATTTCATCTTAAAACAGAAAGGCAAAAGACTGCCAAACAATATTTGGCCAAATTCAAACCTGACAAAATAGTATCTCAAAATTTTATGCGTTTATTAGGCCTAATCGCGTAAAATGGTGCAACCTATATTAAGGCAAAATCAAAAGAAAATAATATGTCTTCATAGACCAACTAGTCGCCATAAACGCCAATCATTTCACATTAAAAATAATCATCATATATACTGGTATGGAAATCAAGATAAGAAAGACCACAGTTCATGACATGAAAGGTATTCACGCACTAGTAAAGGAACTTGCGGAATATGAAAAGGGGCTGCACAATGTAACGACAAGTCCAGCATCCTATACTATAGATTATAATAATGGCTGGTTTGATGCTTTTGTCGCAGAATCAAACGGAGAAATCATCGGCATAGCGCTATATACCCAGATGTATAGCACCTGGCGAGGTCGAATGCTTTATCTGGAAGATTTTGTGGTCCGCGAGTCAGTTCGGGGCCAGGGCGTAGGGAAACTACTTTTTAAAGCTTTCCTAAAGGAAGCCAAACGGCAGAACGTTGCGCTGGTAAAATGGCAGGTTCTGGATTGGAATGAGCCGGGAATCAACTTCTACAAGAAATACGACACCGTCTTTGAAAAGGAGTGGGTAGATTGCAAGATCTATTTTGAATAGGTGACAGGCTACTACTTCCATTATTTCAAAGTTCTATTCCCTGCCCGTACTTTTCGACAAAAGGCAAAGCGGAAAAGAGACAATCGTCATGCCTAGCCAACTGCACTCGAAATTAGTTTGCAGGTGCTCGATTCCAAAATTTAATAATAATTAACTCTTAAAGATTACAATTGGTCTGGTGATCGCTGGGATCCAATTTTGCTTTGACTAACCAAACACAATAGTGCCCCTGGAACGAATTTAAGTTGTAACGTAAGGAAATCAACAATCCTGATTCCGCGAATCAAAGAGCATAATAGCATCATTGCGTCAATTATTAAGCATTTAATCCTTACCTTGAAGATGGACATAACACCCCGTCTAAATGAAGATTCTAATTGAACTTAGCCACTGTGCTATGCGCATAACCCTTATTTGCGCAATAATACTCAGTTTCACCTCCTCTACAGATGCACAGAAGAAATCTGTTGTACGCATAATCGTAAATGATGCCACCGGGTATGGTATAGCATGGGGTGAACCAGACCATATTGTTACGGCATTGCATTTGGTCGCCGGAAAAAGAAATATCAATATCGAATGGGAAGACAAAAAGACAACTGCTCAAATAGTTAAGATTTATAAACCTTCCGGTCTGGCATTATTGAAATTGGACGAATCTTTTAATATCACACCATTGCGTATTCTCTCAGGCAATGCTCCTTATGGGGAACAAGTAAACTATTATGAGATCGATCAAAGGCGTTGTTCGATAACAGAAAAAACCTCGGATCTCATGGATGAAACTAAGCTCAACAGACTAAATCCCAGAATATCCAATAACACGAATTTGCTGATTAACACGCTTTGCTATGATGATGGCTCATGCTACCCTATCCTTACAACGAAGATTCTTAAACTTGAAGAACCTAATATCAGAGTGGAGCATTCGGGCTCACCGGTTACCTATAAAAAGAAAATCATCGGTATGATTGATTGCAGTCCAAAACGAATCAATGGTAGCCTGTGCTTTTGGGTTATACCTGCTAATGATTTCAATATTTTATTAAAACAACCTGCTATAGATACACCAATGATGGCCTCCTGTATGGAACCGGAGCCTATCGACATCGTGCAAATTGAACCGGACAGTCTTTATCTAAGTGAAATTATTATAGGAGGAAGCCTAGAAGGGGATTTAATACAGGATGAAAGTGTTCCAATAAAATTCAGGGACCCAAGTGGTGATCGGCTAACTTTAAAATATATAAAAAGCGTACGCTTTGAAGTTGTTTGGGAAACCCTTTTCAGTGAGCATGTGAAATATGTATCGAAGCTGGCTAATTCAGATTCCACATTTGATGCCCAAAACCCATCGTTGTTTTATGAGCTACTCAACCAATCCATAGATTTCTATACTGAAATTGAAACTGGCATATCGATTGCCATACCTGCTGGAACAGAACTAGGCTTATCAAAAGATGGATTTGGAAAATTGGTTACTGCCGAAAGCCCAAACAACCTTTCAAGATTTTCCATTTACATCTCCGCCTGCAAGAATCAGGCTAAATCGACCAAAGCTTTCAACGAATTCAGTTCCATGATTTATGATTTGGGAATTGACACAATAGCTTCCGAAGAAAATATAACTGACTTTAGCACCAATGCTAATAACCCCTATTACAGTCAGTATATCATTCAGGATTCTACCAATGGAAATGGGGTTACAGTAGCAAAGTTTTTAGCCCGTTCAACAATCAGTAACAATAACTTTCTGGGGGTCACCGTAGATGCCCCGGAATGGGCAAAACTTAATGCCCGAAACGAGCGAATTTATTATTACCTGCTTTTAATTTGCGCCAGACTTACAGATTTCCCTATTCACTAAGATCTGAAAGAACGTTTACCTTAAGCATTAAGGAAATACATTACATTCTCCAAAAAGAAAGTTTGTTTTGCTATTCCTGCATTTATAATATCTAGTGAGGAAGCTTTTCCCTCAAAAATCCATAGGTCCAAGTCCCCAAA
>JBBKWA010000097.1:0-23107 GCA_037968695.1 Saprospiraceae bacterium | reverse complement strand
CCTTGTGATAACGGGTGTGTTTATTGGCAATCATATTCGTGGCGAAAGTTTTTCAGATTTTACTTCTGTATGGCTTGAACCGATGACGTCAGAAGAGATTGCACACTACGTCCATATATCTCCGCCATTGGATAAAGCAGGGTCATATGGTATTCAGGATTGGATCGGTTGGACTAAGGTATCCAGGATCGAAGGCTCCTATGCTAATGTAATGGGATTGCCGGTACAGAAAGTCTATGAGGCTTTAGCCAACTGGAACAAAGGCTAAAAATTATTGAAGGGTGATTTGAATCCACTCTCCACGCTCCTTGGCTTCAATCGGTTTTAATGGAGGAAATGAAATTGTTTTCTCCATTTTTTCCCTGTCATGCACCATGATCCCGGAGATCAACATGGTACCTCCCGTATGCAGCATTTGCTTCAGCTCTTCGAAAGTATCCTGAATAACATGCAGATTGATATTGGCCAAAATAATGTCAAATTTTTGATCTTTAACTAATTCAATTCCTCCTTCAGAAAAGGTGCATTGTTCCTCCACATAATTGAGGGCTGCATGTTCATTGCTGTTTTCAATTGACTCAGGTTGTATGTCAACGCCTATGATTTTGGATGCTCCTTCTTTGGCTGCCAGAACAGAGAGTATTCCTGTACCACATCCAAAATCAAAAACTCGTTTTCCTTTAAAATCAATTTTAGCCATGGACTCCATCATCATGAATGTCGTCGCATGATGACCTGTACCAAAAGCCATTTTAGGCGCAATAAGGATTTCGTGTTTAAACGATTGCTCAGGCGCTTCGTGAAACGCCGCTTTGATAAAGCAATAATCATTAATGGCTATTGGATTGAATTCGCTTTCCCATACTTCATTCCAGTTTTTATCCGGAACCAAATCCATTTGATAGGCGGCACACCATTTTCCTTCAGATTCATGCACTGCCATCAGCATCTCTTTTGAAATATTCTCTTTCAGCATATAGGCGATCAGCGTATCACCGTCCTCATGGAATGATTCGAAAGGAAGCTCCCCTAACATGGCCATCAGAATTTCATTATCGTAGCCTTCTGTATTGAAGGTCAGGGAAAAGTATTCAGGATTCATTTCTTTCGATTATAGATCTCGCCATTATAGGCTTTCCAGGTATTGAGGAGTAAAGAAGTTACTGTCATTGGCCCTACACCTCCCGGTACAGGCGTTATATAGCTGCATTTAGGGGCGACATTATCATAATCCACATCACCTACTAATCGGAATCCGCTTTTTTTCGAAGCATCTTCCACTCTGTTTATGCCGACATCAATCACGACGGCCCCTTCTTTGACCATATCTGCAGTTAGAAAATTGGGTCTTCCAAGCGCAACGACTAACACATCAGCTTTTAACGCCAGCTCTTTGATATTTGGTGTTCGGCTATGACACAGCATCACTGTGGCATCTCCGGGATTAGCTTTTCGGGAGAGAAGAATACTGATCGGCGTACCGACTATATTACTTCGCCCAATCACACAACAATTCTTGCCTCTGATATCAATATTGTATCGATCCAACATTTGCATGATCCCCATCGGTGTGGCCGGCAGGTAGGATGGCAATCCCAGAGTCATTAATCCCAGGTTCATTGGATGAAATCCATCAACATCCTTTTCCGGGTTGATCGCAAGCGTGATATCCATTTCGTGAATATGTTCCGGAAGGGGTAGTTGCACGATAAATCCGTCGATCTCTGGATTCTCATTGAGGTCATGCACTATCTGGAGGAGTGCTTCCTGAGTGATCTCTGCTGGTCGCTGAATCAAGGTAGATTTAAATCCTGCTTCGGTGCAGCTTCGAACTTTATTGGTCACATAAGACCGACTAGCGGGATGATCACCGATCAATACTGCTGCAAGATGAGGTGGCCGTTTACCCGTGGCGACTACTTTATCTACTTTTTCGCGTAATTCTCCTTTTATCGTTGCGGCAAGTTCTTTTCCGTTTATGATCTCCATGACAGTGGTTTGTATTGTTTTGGGATTATTAGCTTTTGATCAGCAAGGCCACAAGATATTGATTCAAAGCCAAGTAATCAAAACGTGAGTTTGATAAGATGTTTGCAGAGCACGCCTGCTGATGCCCCAATGATGACGCCTAGAATCCCACCGCCGATGACATCCAGCGGATAATGTACGCCTACATAGACTTGAGCAAGTGCTATGATTGCAGCCCATAGCCACCAAAGGTATTTCCATCGCTTCATATACCCTCCGAACACGATCACCAGAAAAGCAGCAAGGCAAAAATGATTTGTTGCATGAGAGGATGTAAAGCTATAGCCACCACCACAATGCACGCGTTGAATAGCGGCAGGTTCCATCGAGCGTTCAGCACAAGGCCTTAAACGCTTCACTTGCTTTTTAATAAGTTCTGAACTAATGGTGTCTGAGGCGAAAATGGATAAAGCAATAAATAGAAAAGTATAGGCCCACTGCTTAACCGTTAAATTCATAAGAATCCAGCTGAGTGCCAAAACATAAAGCGGAACCCAGATGTATTTATTTCTTGTTGCCGGTAAGATAAAATCCAATACAGCACTGCTCCAATCATTGTTGATCATATGGAAAATAGCCGTATCCCATTGAAGAATTGTCTCCATCATGGATCAAATGTATAGTTTTACAGAACAAATTTAAATGCAACTATAGTGTCGTTAATAAAATCAGTCAGCGGAATACGGGGGACCATCGGTGGAAAAGCAGGTGATCACCTGACCCCACCGGATATCGTTTCCTTTGTTGCTGCCTATGGGTATCACCTTTTAAAGCAATTTGAAAAACCAACCGTGGTCATTGGTCGTGATGGGCGAATTTCAGGTAAAATGGTTAAGGATTTTGCAATCAATACACTTCAGGCTTTAGGCATAAATGTTATTGATCTTGATTATTCCACGACCCCAACAGTAGAAATGTATGTTATGACCTCCGGTGCTTCAGGAGGTATCATCATTACCGCGAGTCATAATCCAGCGGAATGGAATGCACTGAAGTTTCTCAACCATTCAGGTGAGTTTATCAGTCCGGAGATTGGCGATGCCATAAAAAATATGGCAGAACAGGGAAGTCGCGATGTTGTATATGCCGAAGTAATGGAATTGGGATCAGTAACTGTTGTAAAAGATGCCATTCAAAAACATATTGAAGCTATCCTTAATCATCCTTTAATTGATGCTGAAAAAATCGCTTCTGCTAAACTTCGCGTTGTTGTTGACTGTATCAATAGCACCGGCAGTATTAGTCTGCCGCCATTATTGGATGTACTGGGCGTAGAATATGTTTTAATCAACGATGATATGTCGGGTCAATTTGCTCATAATCCAGAACCACTTCCACAACACCTTAAAGGACTTTGCGAAGCAGTCAAAACGCACAAAGCAGATATGGGCGTGAGTGTAGATCCAGATGTGGATCGACTTGCCCTTGTGGATGAAAATGGTGTTTTCTTTGGTGAAGAATACACCATTGTATGCGTAGCGGATTATGTTCTGAGGCATCGCAAAGGTGCACTGGTGACTAATTTGTCGTCCAGCAGAGCACTTGGTGATCTGGCAGCATCTTATGGCGTCTCATGTTATTATGCCCCTGTTGGCGAAGTACATGTTGTCAATGAAATGAAGAAGAGGGAGGCTGTTCTTGGTGGGGAAGGAAATGGTGGAATTATCGATCCTGCGTTACATTACGGCAGGGACTCTTTAATCGGGGTTGCCCTGATATTGATGCACTTGGCTACATCAGGAAAATCACTTTCCACTATGAAAGCGTCTTATCCATCCTATTCGATGGTGAAAGATAAAGTGGCCTTTGATCCATCCATGTCTCCACAAAAGATTCTGGATAAAGTGGCGGAGCATTTCAAAAATGAAACACTGGATCACCGTGACGGCCTTAAAATTGACCTTGCTTCAGGATGGGTCCAACTGCGAAAATCCAATACAGAACCGATCCTTCGGATATATGCTGAATCTTCGACTGAAGAAGAAGCCAGGCTACTGGTGAACAGCGTAAAAGCCCTGATATAGGCGTATTCCTTGGGAACTGCGTTTTCTTCCGTAAATTGCGCCCTCAAAATGTTTAATAAATGATGTCTGGAAGAGTTTATCTTGATAATGCAGCTACCACACCACTTCGCGTCGAGGTGCTGGAGGCAATGATGCCCTATTTTATTGAAAACTATGGTAATCCATCCTCTATTCATCACGAAGGCAGAAAAACAAGAGCAGCTATTGAAGCTGCCCGAAAAACTGTCGCCAATTTGATCAATGCTTCTACCGGTGAGATTTTTTTTACTTCCGGAGGAACGGAATCGAATAATATGGCGATCAAATGCGCTGTACGCGATCTTGGTGCTAAACGTATCATCACTTCAGCAGCTGAACATCATTGTGTAAAACATTCAGTAGAACATCTAAAGGATATGAAAGTCGTTGATGTTGACTTAGTGCGAATCGATAAATATGGGCTACCCGACCTTAAACATTTAGAAGAACTTTTAACCGCGAAGGATGTGCCTACTTTAGTCACTTTAATGCATGCTAACAATGAGTTAGGATCAATGGTGGATATGGAGGCTTTATCTGCTCTTTGCAGAAATCAAGGTGCTTTTCTTCATTCGGATACGGTGCAAACCGTTGGACATTATCCGATCGATGTGCAAAAGGTTCCTATTGATTTCATCTCCGGAGCAGCACACAAGTTTTTTGGCCCCAAAGGCATTGGTTTTATTTATATCAACAATCGTTGTGATGTACACGCGATAATAGATGGTGGTTCACAGGAAAGAAATATGCGTGCCGGTACTGAAAATATAAGTGGTATTGTCGGCCTTGCTAAAGCATTACAATTAGCCACCGTTGATTTTGAAGAGGATATAGCGCAAATCAGCGAACTTAAATCCTATATGAAAGAAAAGATAAAGGAGATATGTCCCCTGGTCGAATTTAACGGACATCCTACCGATTCGCTATATTCTGTACTTAGTGTTTCTTTTCCGCCCGGACCTTATTCAGAATTGATGATCATGTCATTGGATATTGCCGGCATTAGTGTTAGTGGAGGAAGTGCGTGTAGTTCCGGCGCGGAATCTCAATCCCATGTGATGGAAGCTATTGGGCATCCCGGCAATCGCAAATCAGTGCGCTTTTCATTTTGCAGCAAAAACACGAAAGAAGAAATAGACTTTACGGTCGATAAACTAGCCGGTATTATTGCCACCGGTATTCAGGTTCCCTCTTAATCCATCGTCTGTGCATCAGCTTGAAGAAAATAGTATGGCGGCAAAGGAAATTGCCGGGCTAATTTCTTTAGCCTATCTGCGTATCAAAAGCCACCTCATTGCGACCTCTTTGTTTGAGGATAAGTATACAAACTTGTGGTTAAAATGTGAAAACCAACAGCAGACCGGTTCGTTCAAGTGGCGTGGTGCATTAGCAAAACTCAGTTTGATTTCTGCGCCACAAGCTATTGTTACAGCTTCTACAGGAAATCATGGTCTTGGTGTTGCAAATGCTGCAGCCCTGTATCACCTTAACGCAAGAATCTATATTCCAGCAACGACTTCGCCAAAGAAGATCAGTATGCTTAAATCCCTTGGTGCAGATCTTCAATTAGTAGAGGGTGATTCGTTATCTGCCGAATTAGCTGGAAAAGCTTATGCCGCGGATCATCACCTGCCATGGGTAAGCCCTTACAACGATATCGATGTTATCTCCGGACAAGGAACGATTGGCCTTGAGATAACAGAAAAGTTAAAAGAGATTGATAGGATTTATATCACGGTTGGTGGTGGTGGCCTCATCTCAGGGATCGCCAGCTGGATGAAAACATACTCCCCCAAAACGGAGATTATTGGATGTCAACCTGCCAACTCTCCTGAAATGTCCTTAAGTGTAAAGACTGGTCGCGTGGTCACTGACCCTGAGGCTAAACCTACCTTGTCAGATGGTTCAGCAGGTCCTTTGGAAGAAGACAGCATCACATTTGGCATCTGCCAGAAACTCATCGATCGTTTTATTTTAGTCGAAGAAGAAGAAATTGAAAATGCCATCCGCTATGTTTGGGCCTCACACCAGATGGTGATTGAAGGCGCTGCAGGCGTAGCCATTGCGGCTGCTCAAAAGGACAAAGGCCGAGCTACGAAAGATAGAAGTGTCGTCGTTCTTTGCGGCGGAAATATAGATGAAGGTATTCATCAGCGAATTTGTCAATTATAAAATGAAAAATGCATTTCCATATATCAATTTGAAAATTGAGGATTGGATCGCCATACTCATTTGTGCTGTCCCAGCTTTTTATCTTTTAGGGACACCGGCTATATACATATGGGATGAAGCGGTATATGCCAATGCCTCTTTTGATATTGCCAATGGCTCCTCCTGGATCGTCCCTGTCCACGGTGATTACAATACGAAACCACCGCTGGTACTATGGTTGCAGGCCATTTTTTTGTTATTTATCCCTTCTGCGGAATGGGCTATCCGACTTCCAAGTGCGTTGGCAACACTTGGTATATTATTCGTTTTACTAATTGGATTGAAGCGATGGGGCTTTGACTTTTGGACTCGACTATTGGTTTTAGTCTGTTTTGTAGGACACGAAGGATTTATACGACACCATATAGGCCGCACAGGAGATTTAGATGCCGTCATGACCTTTTTTGTGACAGCTTACACGATGGTTGCGCTAGATGCGATGCATCGAAAGTATTGGTCCAATAAGCACATGTTATTTTTCTTTCTTGCCTTTGTTGGTGCATTTTATTCCAAATCCATTGCAGGTTGGATGATGATGGCGCCTTTAGGAGTAGTATGGATGCTCTCTCCTATTCGATTAGTGTTGATAAGACCGCGCTTTATTATCAGCGTAGTACTTTCCATAGGCGTTTGCTTAATGTATTACCTGATACGCGAACAACTACAGCCGGGTTATCTTGAGTTGACATGGCATTCTGAATATATGCGTATCGCTAAAAATGTGATGCCCTGGCATGAGCATGGACCAGCTTATTATTTTTTAAATTTTGTGCAACTGAAGACATTTACACCCTGGGTGTTTCTTTTGATTGGGGCCATATTGTACACACTTATTTTTTTAAAAGATGTAGTGAAGCGAAGTCACCTATTTCGATGGATGCTTCTGTCCTTAGGATATATGCTCATCATTACTTTTCCAGCGGTGAAGTTAGAATGGTATGATGCTCCTGCTTTTCCGATTTTTGCAATGATTACAGGTGTTGTTTTAGGCCATTTTGTTTCAATGATTCCATCCAGATGGCGAATATTAATATTGATCCCTGTAGTATTCGTATTGGGTCGTAAACTACTATTTGTTTATTCGGATAGTAGTCCCCGACATCCTTTCGAAAATGAAGGTTTTATACTCCGTCACACGGCTATTTCATCAGACACCAAAGTTTTTATGAAAGTAGAAACACCGGAGCATCAATTGCAATTGGATTTTTACCGAAAAGTGATTTTAGACAAACAGAAAATTGATGTTCCTGTCTTAAACGATGTACATGACATTCTTGTCGGAGACGAAATCATTGTCAGGCAAAACCATCATCTTGAAGATATACAAAACAGCTTCATTATAGACACCATAAAGCAGTGGGATGATATTGGGTATACGATAAAAATAATAGAAAAGAGAGAGTAATCTAGAGCAATCCTACCCTTCTTAAATGCGGTTTGATTAACGCATTCAATCTTGCCGCCTCCTTTTTTGCCTGATCGGCAAAATCAGTATCACTACCCGCATAAAGAATACTGCGAGAGGCATTAATCAATAATCCGCCTTCACTATTTAATCCAGCTTCACAAATAGCATCCAAATCGCCACCCTGTGCGCCAATGCCTGGAATTAGGAAAAAGTGATAAGGAAAAGATTTTCGGCAGGCTTCGACTTCTGATGGATGGGTTGCTCCTAAAACAAACATGGTGTTGTCCGCACTACCCCATGAGGCGGTTGTCTGCATGACTTCCTGATACAATTTGTTTCCGTTGCTGAGCACTTTCTGCTGAAAATCCTGGCTTCCCTTGTTGGATGTAAGGGCAAGGGCAATGACCCATTTACCATCCTGGAAAAAAGGCGTTACGCAGTCTTCGCCCATATAGGGATTTACGGTGATCGCATCACACCCCATTTCATTAAAGACAGCCTTGGCATACATCGCCGAAGTGTTTCCTATATCGCCTCGCTTGGCATCTGCAATAATGAAATGATCATCCCCTATATATTCTATAGTTTTCTGGAGAATGTTCCATCCTTGTGGTCCGAGTGCTTCGTAGAATGCAAAATTCGGTTTGTATGCGATACATTCATCTCTTGTCGCATCAATGATCGCTTTATTAAAAGCGAGTACATCCGCATGAACTGAAGAAGGAAGTTTTTCCACTGCGGTATCAAGGCCAATGGTAAGTACAGATCCGACTTTTTGTATTCTTTGCTTAAGGAACGATTTGTCTTTGATCTTAGCCGACATGTAAAGAATTGATAGCTTCAACGGAATGGATCTGGGGAAGTCGGGATTTAATCACCTGCTCTACACCGGCCTTCATGGTCATGGCAGACATCGAACAGCTCTCACAGGCGCCAAGCCATTTCACCTTAACCACCATGGCTTCGGTCACCTCAACAACGCTGACATTACCACCATCTACAGCCAGATGTGGTCGAATACCATCTAAAGCGATTTCAATTTGTTGAAGAAGTTGTGTTTTTTCCTGATCTGACATGAGTACTACAAAATTAGGCTTTCTTTATTAAGTAGTCGTAGTTCTTTTGCGAAAGGTCATTCTTTCATTTCGACAATTCGTGTTGGGGCTCCTGCCTGATTGCGAATCTGGGTTTGTTCATGTAGGGCCTTTGCTAATGCCATAAAGCGATCCTGCAATACACCCGTTTCATTGTCCAGCACGATTGGTTTGCCGGAATCGCCCCCTTCACGCACAGATTGTACTAAAGGAATTTGAGCTAAAAGCTTGGTTTTGCCTAATTCAGCAAGTTTTGCACCACCCCCTTCACCAAATAAGTAATATTTGTTATCCGGCAGTTCTGCTGGGGTAAACCAGGACATATTCTCAACAATTCCCAGAATTGGCACCTTTAGGGAGTCCAGCAAAAACATATTCATCGCTTTCACTGCATCGACTACGGCTAATTCTTGAGGTGTTGTCACCATGACTGCCCCAGTCAAAGGAACAGTCTGTACCAATGTGAGTTGAATATCTCCGGTGCCTGGCGGCAGATCAATAATCAGATAATCTAATGCAGGCCACATCGTATCCCCCAGAAACTGTTTGATAATGCCGGCCAGTCTTGGCCCTCGTAAGACTACTGCCTGTTCTGGTTCAACTACAAAACCTATAGACATCACGGGCATCCCATAGGCTTCCAAAGGCACAATTTTATGCGTACCATGGACCACCTGGACTTTTGGTTTCTCCCCTTGCAGACCGAGCATCGTAGGTGCAGAAGGACCGTATAGATCAGCGTCCAGCAGCCCTACCTGATATCCCAATTTTTGAAGACCAAGCGCCAGATTAACAGCAATGGTGCTTTTGCCTACACCCCCTTTACCGGAACCTATAGCGATGATGTTTTTGACGTGTGGCAGGGGGCTTTGCTTTCCAGTATCCTTATTAGCGCGCTGCATATGAATATGCACATTGGCCTCTGGATAGATCGCCTGAATAGCTTCCATACAGGCAAAGTTCAAACTGGATTTCTGCGCTTCAGGGAGATCCGCGGTGGCCAGGTGAAACTGGATCTGATCGCCTTGAATCTGAAGTTCAGAAATCATTTTTCTGCTGATAATATCCTGACCAGTGGCAGGATCTTTTACAGCACTGAGGGCATTGACTACTTTGTTATTATCGATTTCCATGGAAAAGCTTGTAAAAGGAATACAATTTATTGGCGTTAAAGTTTAACGTGCATTTTGCTAAAACCTATTAGCAGTCCGGGCAATCCGCCAATTTTAGATAATCCGGTTTATCAGCAATGCTGACATGTATAAATTTTTCCTTGATAGCGCCTTCGTGAAGCTGAAAAGCACCAGGCATTTGAAAGCCATCACCGATCAAATGGCTATTTAATCCGTGGCCTTTAATGACCCCCTGCTGAAACGTCCTGAGCCATACTTTTAATCCCATCAACTCTTTCATCGTCGCTTTGATAAGACCAAACTGTTGATAAACTATCCCATCAGGATCCGTTACATAATCTACTTCGTGTAACCCATAGCGGGAAAAGAAAGTTTCAGCGGTGGTGGGATCAGCAAGATGAACAAGCACCAAATGGCTATTCATCTGCTTGATTTTGTCAGAGACGTTGCCCAGATCGGTCATAGCTTCTTTGCAGAATACGCAACCAAAATGACGCAGAAAAACAAGAAGAACAGGTTTGCTGTGCGAAATATCCCAAAGGGATTCGTTGCGCTGCGTAAGGGTGTTTTTTAAGAATTCGAGTTTCTCCAATTTTTTATGTTCAGCTTAGGCCCATTTTATCATAGGCGTTCATTACATCTTTTACGTGGCCACTGGATGTATGCAACATGGCCATTTCGTCTTTAGTAAGTTTTAATTCGAGGACTTCTTCAACTCCATTTTTTCCGAGTTTCACAGGTACACCCAAATAGACATCCTTAAGGCCATACTGCCCTTCCAGTTTTATACAACAAGGAAAGATTCGTTTTTCATCGCGTAGGATGGATGCTACCATCTGCGCTGCTGCAGCGCCGGGCGCATACCATGCTGATGTGCCCATTAATTGAACCAGTTCACCACCCCCTTTCTTGGTGCGTTCGACGATAGCCTCCAGCTTTGCCGCATCGATCAATTCAGTTACTGGTATACCTGAGACCGTAGTATATCTAGGTAATGGTACCATTGTATCCCCATGCCCGCCAAGTAGCATCGCCTGAATATCTCTTGGTGACACATCCAGTGCTTCAGCGAGGAAAGCGCGATATCTCGCCGTGTCAAGAATGCCTGCCATTCCGATGACTTTACTGGCGGGATGTCCAGAGACTTCATGTGCCGCATAAGTCATCACGTCTAACGGATTGGAAACCACGATGATAATGGCCTTTGGACTATGCTCTAGAAGGGATTTAGTAACAGAAGAAACGATCTTGGCATTGGTGGAAATCAGGTCATCTCTGGTCATTCCTGGCTTTCTTGGCACACCGGCTGTGATCACGCAGATGTCTGATCCGGCGGTATCGGCGTAGTCTCCAGTTCCCCTTGTCCTGGAGGAATACTCATCAATAGACGCCTGTTGCCAGGTATCAAGTGCTTTTCCTTTGGCCATATCACCCATTAGATCCAATAGAACGATATCGTTTACAATATTCTGGTGGGCTAAGACATTTGCCACGGTGGCTCCAACATTTCCGGCCCCTACTACGGTAACTTTTGACATATTTATTGGTTGAATTATCTGTAAAAGAAGAATTTGTCGGCAAAACTAATAAGATTTCGCCGTCTTATCGAATCCAAAGGCCCATTAGATTGTTATCTTTGTGCATTATATAAAAATAGATACAATATGTTAAGATCATTACTTGCCTTTGCTGGATTTTTTGTCGCATTTGCCTTGACGGCCCAGCCTTGCGCTACACCACAAGAATCACTTTTGGAAAGAACGGACGCCAACAAAAAGGCGATGATTCCTGTTCAGCGCGGCGCTTTGAAATATATCCCAATGACCTTCCATATGGTCGCCGCGACCAATGGGACCGGAAGAGTGACAGAAGAGGCGATTCTTAATCAGGTGGCCAGCATCAATGCGCAGTTTATTGATCAGGAGGCAATTTTTTATATCGATCGATTCAATTACTTTGATAACGATGCAGTCTATAATTCACCACGATCCAGTGCTGCCAATACACAAATGAAACTGAGAAAGGACAATAACTCCGTTAATGTGTTTGTGGTCAATAGTATCGAAGCTACTGGTCCTGGTCAGACACTGGCCTATTATGACCCACAGGAAGATTGGTTAGTCTCCAGAAAAGGTCAAATTAACGGCGCTTCTTCGACGCTTGCCCATGAAGTAGGACACTTTTTTAGCCTTGCACATCCGTTTTCAGGATGGGATTGTAACCCTTTTAATATTCCTCCTTACACCAATCCGGTGGAAGTTAACTTTACAATTCCTTGTGATGGTGGCGGGGGATCTTCCTTAATCGAATTGCATGACCGCTCTAACTGTAATACAGCAGGAGATCGCATTTGCGATACGCCTGAGGATTATAACCTTGGCTTGTTTTGGCAGAATGATTGTGATGAGAATTTTTCCATAAAGGACAAAAACGGTGAGGTCATAAAACCTATGACCAATAACTTCATGAGTTATTATAACAATTGCACTACCTATGCCTTTACAAATACACAGAAAAATCTGATGAACACAGATTTCTTTACCTTTCCTCGTGCATATATTCGAACAGGTAATGTTCCTAATACCACACCAGTTGTTGATCCTGTAAATTACGTGTGGCCTATCAATGGCGAGTCTTCTAACGGAACAAGTAATATCCTATTGGATTGGGAAGACACACCAGGCGCAAACACCTACTTAATTATCTATGATCGCTTTCAGTCATTCACATTTAGTCCGGTTAAGGCTATTGTTACTGCTTCAGAATTTTTGATTACCGCTGATTTGTCGGAAGACGTGACCTATTACTGGAAAGTATGGCCGTACAATGAATCACAAACGGGTGCCGGCTATAATGCCACGCAAAATTTTAAAGCGTCCTTTGGAACAGCGGTTAATGATATTCATGAGATCACCGGATATACCTTGAGCCCGAACCCAATTCGTGTAAATAGTAAAGCGATGCTTTCGCTGGCAACAACAAAATCTTTTGCAGCGACAATAGAATTGTCAAATGCATCTGGCCAAAACATAAGCCGCCAAAAAGTAACGATTACTTCAGGTGTGTCTCAACATGAGATTGAGACCAATAACCTACCTGCAGGTTTGTATTTTGTCATATTACATTCAGAACTTGGAAGCCTTGTGGAGCGTCTGTTGATTCTTGATTAAGCATATCCTCATTGCCTATTGGGCATGAAAAAATATAGAAGCCCCGTCAATCAGATGATTTGACGGGGCTTTTTTGTTTTAGTCCAACCGGTCGCTAGATTGAATTCAACGATTTTCTTTAGCTTTCCAATAGTAAATCTCAAATCCCTATGCTTAAGACTATTTCAATTCTGATCGTCACGTTTATTCTTGTGCCTATCGGAACGTATTATTTTGGTGATCCACTGAGCACAGCACAAGTCAATACATTATGGAAGTGCATTTATATCTACATAGGTGTTTCATTAGCCTGCTTCCTGATCAGTCAACTGACAGATAACTACAGTCAAACAGATAAAATCTGGAGCATTATTCCCATCGTCTATGTTTGGGTCATGGCTATTGAAGGGGAAATGAATATTCGCTTAGTGATTGCGGCCATATTGGTCACCTTGTGGGGTATTCGATTGACCTACAATTTTTCCAGAAGAGGAGCCTATTCGTGGAAGTTTTGGACCGGCGAGGAAGATTATCGTTGGGCCGTCCTGCGCCAAAAGCCAGAGCTTAAAAATAAGGTCCGTTGGTTTTTCTTTAATCTCTTTTTTATTTCTTTCTATCAGCATGGACTTTTGCTCTTGATTACGCTACCTGTTCTAATTGCTTTTAATGGACTGGATACGCCTTTAAATTCGCTGGATTACCTGGCCACTGGATTGATTTTATTTTTCATAATTATTGAAACAATAGCAGATCAGCAGCAATATGTATATCAGGAAGAAAAGCATCGAAAGATTAAAGCAGGGGAAGCGCTTGAAGGAGAATATGCTGTAGGTTTTACACGAACAGGGTTTTGGCGTTTAGTACGCCACCCAAACTATATGGCAGAACAAGCCATTTGGATCTGCTTATACTTTTTTAGTGTAGCGGCTACCGGCGTGTGGTTCAACTGGTCCATTGCCGGTTGCTTATTGCTGGTGATACTCTTCCAGGGGAGTTCGGATTTTAGTGAATCCATCTCTGCTGAAAAGTATCCCGGGTACAAGGATTATCAAAAAAAGACGGGGCGATTTATACCTAAATTCTAATCCGTAGATTTATAGTAAGTTCAAAAATCAGCATTAGCATTTGATAATTTGCTTTCGAATGACCGAAAGAAAGAGTTTCGATATCGCCTTAAGTTTTTTAATGATTGCTTTTGTCATCATTAAATGGACAGCTATGTCGCTTCCTTATTTTTGGGATGAAGCTTGGTCCTACATTCCTGCAATTGTCAATATGGCTCAGGAAGGGCCGTGTTTGTATCCGGGATGTATTGATGTTGAACTATACAGAGGCCACCCGTTATTATTCTATTTTCTGGGTGCGTCGTGGATGAAACTGTTTGGCGACTCACTGACCGCTATGCATGCTTTTGCCTTGACCATATCGCTGTTGACAATTGTATCCTTTTACCGGTTAACACTTTTATTTGTCGCACCGCGTTGGGCCTTTTTTAGTGTTCTTCTTTTGCTATTGCAGGAAGTTTTTTTTGTTCAGACATCGTTTATACTTCCAGAGGTATTAGTCGTGCTTCTAATGGTCCTAAGTATTTATCATTATTTATCGGATCATAAGTATGCCTTTCTAATATTTGCCGGCTTGCTTGGATTGACTAAAGAAATTGGGTTGATCATTATTTTTGGGTTTATCCTGACGCACCTTTTACGAAAGCGACGGATCAATGCAGATTCACTATGGGTGACGCTGGCAGTGCTTCCTGTAGCGATTTTCTATGTCATACAAAAGATCAAATTCGGATGGATATTTTTTCCTCTGCATGTTTCGCTGACAGATTTTTCAATCCTCAAGCTTTTTAGTAATTCCAGGTTGATTTTCGAATTTTTATTTTTGGAGCAAGGTCGTCAATATGTATTGATCCTCTTGTTGCTGTTAATTATATTTAGGATCATCAAAACCTATAAGGACGAAGGATTAGTGATCAAACTAATCTCTTATGTTGCAAACATTGCGCTGATATTTATAGCGCCATTTATCGGTGCAGTATTTACGTTGCTGATTCTTTCCCGGGATTTTAAGTTGATCGTAAAGCCTGAAGGGGTTCAGCAAACAGGGTTAAAATTATTTTTGGTACTTTTTATTTTACTAGCGTTCTTTTGTTCGGCCAATTTTTTGATGCTTCGGTATTTATTGGTCATGTTCCCACTTGTTTTATTGCCAGTCGTTTTATTTTTTCAAGCACTTATTCCAAAAGGAACAAAATATAGTGTTGCCATGATGGTCGTGACTAGTGCAGTTTTTCTGGGCTCTTTCGTTTATAATTTCAAAACGCGGGGATGGCATGATGATGCCAGTTTAAATTATACCAATATAGTGAAGGTGCATCAGGAAGTCGTTGCTTATTGCGAAATGAAAACATGGCACAAACAAAAGATCAACACACACTTTTTATTGCATCAAAATCTTACGAAACAAGAGATTGGTTATCTACGATCCATGCCTTTTGATTCTGTTTCTTATGAACCCAACAATTTGTCGGACGGAGAAATTGTCATTTTCTCTAATCTGGAGCTTAATGAAACTAAATATAGTAGCATCAAGAACAATCCGGATTACCATCTGGATCACCGCTTTGAAAGGAATAAAGCCTGGAGTGAAATTTACCTGGTGAAATAATACATCAGTAGAAAATAGAAAACCTGGGAACGGGTATATGATTAGGCATTATACACCACCATCGGTTCAGCTTCATCACCGGTATGGATTTCTACTTTAGCCGGCCCCTCTGAACGTACTACTTCGCCCATAATGCTTGCCTTTACGCCAAAAGCTGAAGCAAGATCCAAGATGGCATCGGCAGATTCCTTATTGACAAAGAGCATCATGCGGATCCCCATGTTGAAGACCTTGTACATTTCTGTAAGGGAAGTTTTGGAAGCCTCACGAATTAAATCAAAAAGCAATGGTGTTGAAGGAACATTATCAATCCGCACGGTGAGATCTGTAGAAACAAATTTCAGCACTTTACTATAGGCTCCACCGGTACAATGAATGATGCCCTGAATATCATGACGATACTCGCGAATCACAGGCATCAGAATTGGCAAATAAGTCCTTGTAGGGGATAATAGCAACTTGCCAATAGTAAATTCCTGATTATCCACACTGATTTTATCTGTAAGTTTCCAGGGGCCGTTATAAACGTATTTAAGATCTGTTTGTGGACTAAAACTTTCAGGGTATAACTTCGCGTAACGGTGATCAAGCATATCGTGTCGTGCGGAAGTCAAGCCATTGCTACCGATTCCACTATTATATTCTGCTTCGTAATTTGCCTGCCCATCAGAGGCAAGGCCGATAATGACAGCACCTGGCCTGATCTGATTAACAATAAGATCCTCCCGTTTAAGTCGCCCAAATGCAGTGATACCCATATCCACTGTCCGTACAATGTCACCAGTATCTGCTGTTTCACCACCTGCATGTTTAATAGAAATACCGCGCTCCCCCATTGCCTGAACAAATTCTATTGTGCCTTCGATGAGTTCTTCGATAACTTCTCCGGGGATCAAGTGTTTGTTTCTCGCGATAGTGTTGGAAATCAAAATATTATCCAGACAGCCACAACATGCCATATCATCCAGATTCATCACAAGCGCATCTTGTGCTATGCCTCGCCAAACAGAGATGTCCCCGGTCTCTTTCCAATACATGTAGGCGAGACTGGTTTTCGTGCCCGCAGTATCTGCATGCATGATATTGCAATAGTCAGGATCACCCCCTGCTGTATCTAATAATATTTTGCAAAATGCAAAGGGATATAATCCTTTATCGAGATTGCGAATCGCATGATGAACCTCTTCTTTTGAGGCTGAAGCGCCGCGCTGATTATATTTATCTGCTTCCTGTGACATAATTGTGGCAAAGATGCATTAAATTCATACAATTGCGAATTGGTATTTAATTTATGGTACGTAATTTGTCCTTAATGCAGAAATCGCCTTTGCGATCTGTTAAAACCAATCTGAAAGCCATCCCGATCAACTGACCGGGATGGTTTCTTTTATTTAAAACCCTTCTTTTTTAATCTCCTAATCACCCTTTTTTCAGCCTAGTACGCAATTATTTAGGGTTTCTTTCGACTTCGGGTTAAATTTGCATCCGGATGTTGGCTGATCAAAAGCTGTTATCATCTAACTTTTTATGCGCTTTAGCGTTTAATTAAAGCCTAAATTAATAATTCACATTAATGTTAAAGTATTCCCTCCACCTTTCTATAGTGCTTGTTTGTCTTGCCGGGACGATAGGCTGCCAAACCAATAAAAAAATGGACCATAAATACACCAATCGACTAATCCACGAGAGTAGCCCATATCTCCTGCAGCATGCCCACAACCCAGTGGATTGGTATCCATGGGGAGAAGAAGCCATTGCCAAAGCAAAGGATGAGGGCAAACTCATGTTGATCAGTATTGGCTACTCTTCATGTCATTGGTGCCATGTCATGGAGCATGAGTCTTTTGAAGATACGACAGTAGCCGCCTTCATGAATGAGCATTTTGTCAATATTAAAGTTGATCGCGAAGAGCGACCTGACATTGATGATGTCTATATGGCTGCCTGCCAGTTGTCTTCCGGTGGTAATTGCGGATGGCCACTCAATTCATTTGCACTACCGGATGGTAAACCGGTATGGGCAGGTACATACTTTCCAAAAGAGAAGTGGATGGATGTCCTTGAGTATTTCCGAAAAACGAATGCAGAGGAACGCGATAAACTTGAAGAATATGCCGGCAGATTGGTAGAAGGCGTGCGCGATCTGGGGATTGATAGTATCACTGCCGATGAGACCATTGTTTTTACCAAGGAAGACTTACAAGTTGTCGCTAAACAGTTCAAAGAGCGCGTGGATCCAAAAATGGGTGGCCGCAGAGGGGCACCAAAGTTTCCTATGCCGAGCAACTGGGAGTATATCATGCATTATGCACAGCGGTATGATGACCCGGAAGCAAAGGAATTGTTGCTCGTGACCTTGGATAAAATGATGATGGGTGGCATCTATGATCAGTTGGAAGGCGGATTTTCGAGATATTCTACGGATGCCAATTGGCTCGTACCCCATTTTGAGAAGATGCTGTATGACAACGGACAATTGGTTTCGCTTTATGCAAAAGCTTATAGCTGGACAGGTAAAAAGGAATACCTGGAGGTAGTCAAACAAACCATTGATTTTGTGAATACTTATTGGTTGGATGCTTCCGGTGGTTTTTATAGCTCCTTTGATGCAGATAGTGAAGGGGAAGAAGGCCTTTTTTATATATGGACAAAAGAAGAATTGGATGTCTTGATTCCGGAGGGCGTAGACAGGGATGTCTTTTATATGTATAATGATATACGCCCTAACGGCAACTGGGAGAAGGATATGAATATCCTGCACCGACACCGAAGTCCGGAAGATATCGCTAAGAAATATGATATCACAGTTGAGGCATTTCATAAAAGCATTGCCGCCTCCAATAAGCTCTTGTTGAAGAAGCGCAAGCCTAGAATTGCTCCTGGTCTGGATGATAAAATCCTCACTTCATGGAATAGCCTGATGCTACAAGGATTAGTGGATGCTTATCGGGCCACCGGAGATGCAGCTTATTTGAAAAGTGCAAAGAATAATGCAAATTTCATTGTCCGGGAAATGATAAAAGATGATTATCGTTTGGATCGAAATTTCAAGCATGGTAAATCAACCATCAACGGATTTCTGGATGATTACGCGATTACGATTCAAGCATTTCTTGCCTTATATCAGGCGACTTTCGAAATCGAATGGCTCAACCATGCAAAAGGTTTAACAGAACATGTACTGGCGCATTTTGATGGCGATGCCTCCGGATTTTTGTACTTCACATCAGATTTGGATCCACCGCTCATCGCCAGAAGAATCGAAATATCTGATAATGTAATCTCCTCTCCAAATAGTATTATGGCGCGCAACCTCTATTTACTTGGTGAGCTCCTCTATGAGGAAACTTATACCACGAGAGCTAAGAACATGTTTAATATGGTATGGCCTCGAATCAAAAAGGATGGCCAACCTTCTTTCTACAGTAATTGGTGTCAATTGATGTTGTCTATCGCGCAACCGCCGTATGAAGTGGCGATTGTGGGCGATAACTACAAAGGGATCTTAAAGGAAATGCAAAAGACTTATAATCCCGATGCCGTTTATTTAGGGGGTGCCGATGAAGGTAACCTGCCATTATTGGAGCACAAACTATCTGAAGGAGAGACGCTTATATATGTTTGTCAAAACAAAGCTTGTAAGCGACCTACCGACACCGTTAAGGAGGCCATGGCGTTAATGGAAGAATAAGAAAAAGGGTCTGAAAGCCTGATTTTAATTAGTTTCGCAATCTTAATCGAAAAGAAACCTATTCATGAATTTACACGAGTATCAGGGAAAAGAATTGTTGAGTCGCTATGGTGTTAAAATCCAACGTGGATATGTAGCAAAGAATCTAGAAGAAGCAGTAGCCGCTTATGAAAAGATATCCGCAGAATCCGGTAGCGCAATGGCATTGGTCAAAGCACAGATTCATGCCGGCGGACGTGGTAAAGGCGGTGGTGTAAAATTGGCTAAAAACCTTGCTGAGTTAAAAACTCATGCTAGCAATATCATTGGGATGATGTTGAAGACGCCACAAACTCCGGGAGGAATGAATGGTGAAGGTAAGCTGGTTCGCCAGGCCTTGATTGCGGAAGATGTCTATGTCCCTGAGTTTGATCAATGTAATGAAATCTATATGTCGATTCTGACCGATAGAGAAAGACAATGTAATGTGATCGTCTACTCTACAGAAGGAGGAATGGATATTGAAACCGTTGCTGAAGAAACACCTCATCTGGTACATAAGGAATACATAGATCCGGCCTTGGGGATACAAGGGTTCGAAACGCGAAAGATTGCCTTTAACCTTGGACTGGAAGGTGTAGCGAATAAGAATATGACCAAGTTTGTTGCTAACCTTTACCGCGCGTTTGTGGAAAGTGATGCGACCATGCTGGAGATCAATCCGGTGCTCGTCAATGGCCATGGTGAAATCGTAGCGGTGGATTGTAAAATGACGATAGATGAAAATGCCTTATTCCGTCACAAAGAGATTGCTGCTTGGCATGATCCAAGTGAAGAAGATCCAACCGAGTTGGAAGCAAAAGAATTTGGCTTGAACTATGTCAATCTTGATGGTAACGTAGGCTGCATGGTCAATGGTGCAGGATTGGCGATGGCGACGATGGATATCATCAAGCTGTCCGGTGGATCACCGGCCAATTTCCTTGATGTCGGAGGGACCGCTGATGCCAGTCGCGTAGAAAATGCTTTCCGTATTATCCTTAAAGATCCTAATGTGAAAGCAATCCTCATCAACATCTTTGGTGGTATCGTTCGTTGCGACCGAGTGGCGCAGGGCGTAGTGGATGCCTACAACAATATTGGTGATATCAAAGTACCAATCATCGTGAGACTTCAGGGTACCAATGCAGATTTGGCCAAAAAGATCATCGATGAAAGTGGGCTTAAGGTAAAGTCTGCGATTCTGCTGCAGGAAGCAGCTGAGCTGGTAGCGGATGTACTAAAGAATAAATAAGCACATTGAAAATGCATGGCCAACCCCTCCTCATACTCTTTACTTGAAATCAACCAATACATCCGGCGGGTCATCTCCCTCAATTTCGATGAACCGATTTGGATAGAATGTGAAATAGGGCAGGCTTCTTTGTCACGAGGTCATTGGTATCTGGATCTGATTCAAAAAGAAGAAGAGCAAGTGGTTGCGCAATGTCAGGCGGCAATGTGGGCCAACGTGTATTATTTCCTTCGACGCAAATCTCCGGTGCCTATAGAAGATATCCTCAAACAGGGATTGTCTGTCAAACTAAAAGTCAATGTTGACTACCATGAGCGTTATGGTCTGAAGTTGATCATCGAAGATATCGATAGCAGCTTTACCATCGGCAAGTTGGAATTGCAGCGGTTGGCGATCCTCAAAGAAATAACTGAACGCCAACTTTTACAAAAAAATGCACAAACGCACCTGCCCATCGTCATTCAGCGGCTGGCGATCATAAGTTCAGGAAGGGCTGCGGGATATAAAGACTTTGTCAAACATCTTTCGGACAATTACAATGGCTATGACATCCAGATAGAATTATTTGAAGCAGCGATGCAAGGGCAAGCAGTAGAAACGGAGGTGCTTTCCTGTTTGAAACAGATTGAAAAAAGGAAGGATGAATTTGATGCAGTAGCTATCATGCGAGGTGGTGGTGCCCGAACGGATCTTGCAGCTTTTGATAACCTTGCACTTTGTCTTAGGATCGCAGACTACCCTTTTCCTGTGCTGGTTGGTATCGGTCATGAGATAGATCAATCATTGATTGACATGGTGGCGTTTGCTTCCTTGAAGACTCCTACAGCAGTAGCTGACTTTATTTTAGAAAGGAATGCTGGGTTTGAAGGTGAATTGGATGAGCTCGCTATCGTATTGCGGGAGGAGGTACAAGAACGTCTCGCCAATGAAGAAAAAAAAATATCCATGTTGGCGCATGCCGTAAATTATGGTGTTCGTTCACGGGTGATGGCAGATCGGAACAGAATTGATCATGCGTTAAACATGATCGTACATTCGGCAAAAAACCTACTCCAGAAGCATCGGGATCGGATGGATCATATGGAAAAATTAGTTTCTGCACTTGATCCGGATCATGTTTTGGCCAGGGGATTTACTATAACCAGTCATCAGGGTAAGACAATTACTAAAGCCACAGCCGTTAAAGCCGGTATGGATATCCAGACTACCTTTATTGATGGTGTGGTCAAAAGCAAAGTAGAATGAAAAAGAAACAAACAGATTACGATAAGGCCATGCGCCAGCTGGAAACGCTGGTAGAGAAGATCCAGGAAGGAAAGTTGGGTCTTGAGGAAATGCGCGGTGAAGTAAAGACGGCCCTGGCCTTGATCAAACAATGCAGAGCCAAGCTGCGGGATATTGAAGTCGATCTGGATGCTATTCTCGAAGAGGAATAATCCTAAAGCACTTACCGCTGCTTTTGTTTATCAATTGGGCAATGAGTTTAGAGGGTTTAGTATCGCCACCTTACGGTGACATTGTTTAGAGGGTTTAGTTTTTTACTTTATCTAAACAGTGCTCAACAATAGATAGCCGTTTCATGGAGAGCCTGTCCGCCTCAGGCGGATGCTCCTGCGACTTGTGTCCTGGCAGAAAATCATCTCTCCGTCTCTGCGTGAATTTTAAAACCTCCGAGTTTTTACCCCCTGGCCCCCTGAAGGGGGTAACTTTTATCTCTGGTATCTAGGGAGACTTTTTTTGAGGGAAAGGAAACCTTGGATTTCCTTATAATGTAATACACATTTATAAAAATTCCTTTTTACGGAGGGATTAATCCCACCGCAATTAATAGTAATCCAATCGGTCATGATCACTGAATGGCAAGCAGAGACAGATAATTCATTCTTCTTTGCTGGCGCATCATCGAACGACTGGGCTCAAATGGTGAACGAGCTTAGAAGGTTGGACAACAAGGCAAGTGATCTGTATGACCATTTATTCTAGTCAAAATTATACATCCCTGGTCGGGTATCCCGCTCAAGCGGGAGTTAGAGCACTCGGATAAGCTTGTATTTTCGTTCGCAAGGACTCTAGAATGGGCTTCTCGTCTTGGAATATCCAGTCGCTCTAAACTGTTCGACCAATCGAATGCCTTCTTTTTGTGCGTGTCCACGTAGCTGATAATGCTACTGGGTTCGCCAGAGCAAAAAGAAGAAAGAGTGAAAAACTGACCACCAAGCCTCCCCAAATAAATAGCATATGAAAAGACCTAAAAGGAAGTTTTTAGAGCGACGAGGTTTTTTGTTACTTTTTTTCCGGAAAAAAAAGTAAACGAATCGGAAACATTGTGCTAACAAAACCTCCAAATTCTTTTTTAATTGTCCCGTATATCATAAAGATATAGTATCGGAAAAAAAGAACAACTT
>JBBKWA010000096.1:0-3295 GCA_037968695.1 Saprospiraceae bacterium | reverse complement strand
CAAGGATGAATGTAAGTATACCTGTCTATAGTATTGGTATTAAAGCGAATGAATTAATGCTTTTCGTTCATTTTCTTTTCATTAGCAATTTTATTTATTTATGATTTCTCATAAATATTTTCACTAAACTGCTATATTCCATTAAATAAATTTACAACCTATTAAATTATCGATCGCGACTGAGAAGGTTTTGCTTTGATAGCCCAGGCCTTTTCGTGGTCGTTCTTCCTTAAAAGGTAACTTGCCATAAATATTAGATACTTTTTTTAAATCTGGCCCTATACAAGGGGTTGTTAGGATGACTTTTGGGATTATAGAAACTGGGACAACACGCTTCTAGGGTGAGTAAGTTCAGCAGGAACTAAAAGCAGGATGCTTTTTGATTTATTTTTTCCTGAGTAAGAGTGGAAGCTATGTTTTGCGGGAAGCCGTGTGATATGCCTTCAAACGAATAAGTTTCGTAACACTATTGAAGGTGATGCAAAGTGAATCATTCCAATCGATGGTGAAGCTATAATTTAGCTTCACCATCGAAGGAATGGAGTTTTATTAATGCAAATTTTTCCAACTCGTCACTGGCTGTAGAATCCGAACGCGGAAATCTACATCATCCAATGGTGCGGAATCAAATTCACCTGTACCATCATTGAAATAAAAAATCATCCCATTCGGATGCTGACCACCTGGAATGCCATTACTTGTCAAGACATCCAGCTCATTGGAAGAGTTGCTGGTAGCATGTAAAATGAAATGATAAGTCTTCAATGTTTGAAGCTCTGTGCCGGGATTAATATCGATTGTGATCCAACCAGTACTGTTGACTTGAATTTGCTTCGAGGTCAGGAAAACGCCTTCTCCAGGAGTATTCCCTGAATAAACATCGAGTGTTAAAGAAAATCCCGCATCCACATTGGCAACGTTGATTTCGATTTGTGCCAGATCTCCATTTGCAGATACCTGAAAAGTCTGCGCGATTTTAGTTTCATCGACTCCATTGTCCACTACGGTATAATCAGTAGCTGCGACTTCGCTTGACGCTGCCAGCATATTGACCAGATCTTGCGCATAACCTTGAAACTTCCCTTCGTCAGTATTATAGATCATCAAACCTGGAGCTGCAGCCAGTTGATTGCGCTGTACTGTAGTCATCCTTGGAAGCATAATACCACCGGTTACTGAATTGACATTCAGGGCGGCGGCAGGATGTATTGTTGGGGAGCCTATAGAAAGATGATTGGTTGTTTTGTCGAAGATAAGTTCCGGGTCACCTGCGGCCGTGTTGTTATCATTATAAATGATTTGTTGGTTAGAACCCCCAATAGGACCGGCAGGGCCTTGAGCACCTTGTGGGCCTATAGGTCCTGTCAGACCAGGAAATCCCATAGCTCCCATGTCTCCTTTGTCTCCTTTGTCTCCTTTATCCCCTTTGTCTCCTTTAGCCCCTTTGTCTCCTTTATCTCCCTTGTCTCCTTTATCTCCTTTGGCTCCTTTTGGGCCGTCATCCCCCAGGTCTCCCATAGCCCCTTTAGGACCTACTGGTCCGACCGGGCCAACTGGTCCTACGGGTCCAGGATTTCCCTGATCGCCTTTTTCTCCATTTGTGCCATTTGTACCATTTGTGCCATCGAGTCCTCGATCCCCTTTATCGCCTTTTACACCTTGAGATCCGGCAGGGCCTGCAGGGCCTACAGGGCCTTGAGGACCGGTTGTACCATTGCCAGCATATAAAGCATAAGGCACACTAAGCAGTTCACTTGAACCGACAATACTAAAATTATTTCCGCCAGCAGGATCGGTTTCTGTTTTAATAAAGTATGGTCCTTGGGACCAGTTTATGCTGGAAAAGGTTCCCGAAATTACTGTACCTCCACCAATGGCAAAACTGGCAAGACCATTTGCATTTGTAGTGGTCAGATGTGATTCTGAATAGACATTTGTGCCAGTCGCGCTTCCTTTCAGAACGCTTACTTTGGTGCGCACAGAACGGTTGGTTACGAGATCAGCACTTGCATCGCGAATAACGGCCTGGTAACTTATTTTGCTTGGCGCCTGCGCCACAAGTGGAAGAAATCCACTCATCAACAGCAGCATGCAAACGATATGTAAAGTTGTATTTTTCATAACTTAATTAGTTTTAGTGAGTGAAAATGACTTGATAAAAGTGCCTCCCTTCCATACCTGTAGAAGATAGAGGGCTGAACTCAATTGATCGATGGGAATGGTATTGACATCATTTGTTAAGGCTTGATCCAATATCAATTTTCCATTAAAATCATACAAGCGGGCAGTAAACTGATCCTGTTTAAGCCCAACTGCAGGGAGTGTCAATTGTACATTGACAAAACCAACTGCCGGGTTTGGGTAAAGGCGAATGGCAATGTCTTCGCGGAGGTCTTCGATCCCTACGATAGTAAAACTATAGGGTTGTTGCAGCCCCTGATGGACGCTGCCGGTTTCTCCATCAATGATGTGGTAAGCAGTTTGGCCAATAGAAAAAGCGACTGAACCGGAAGGTGATTGAATGTCGCCGCCAGTGCTGACCACGCCTTGTTGGCCAAGGACTGGTGAGGCTAGACAAACGACAGACCAAAGAAAAACGAATGTTTTCATTTTTATAATCATGGGATTGGTGTTTATGCCTTCCAGAAATCATGAATTGCTCTACACAGGCACCTTCACGCAGCCCTGAAGACAGGGTTAAAATAGCTTAAAAAAATGAGAAAAGCCTAATAGAAGGAGGGACTTCCAAAAGAGAAATAGTCGGTTTGACGCCACAATGATAGGGTGAATTTGTTTAATGTAACAAAAAATTTTGAAACCACATAATAATTCCCGTTACGTCCTATTGATCTGCACGATTGTAAAGAGTCACTCAGCTTCTAATTAACCCTATTTTGGGGACGCATTGCAGCCTATGGCTATACCCTGAAACTGAGAAAGTGACGGCTAGCTTGGGGATAGCTAAACTTGCTTTTTTGGTAAAGGACAAGGCGTTATGCGATTGGAATATCGCTTTCCGCCTTTTTACTCCCGACCAAATACCATGGTTTAATGTCAAAATGAGGGGGCCCCTAATTAAGTTAATTGTGTCCCAGGTTTGCCCGTTGATTTAGCGCCTAAGCATTTGCAAGGCTATGGAGAAGGATTGGGCAAGTCGCTGGTATTTTCCTCTCGTTTTGAAGTTTTGATAGAGCATCTATAGTTAAAAGGGGTAGGGCGTACCACGGGTTTTGAAGCCCGCATTACACTTATAGGATGCTTTGGTTCGATTATTTCATTAAAGACTATTTCATAT
>JBBKWA010000095.1:0-16059 GCA_037968695.1 Saprospiraceae bacterium | reverse complement strand
CTTCAACACCTTCCCTTCGAGAATCCCTCTATCAGTATAAATCCTGTAAAAGAACATACCCGGACCTTGCCCTGACATATTAATTCGATGAAAAGCACGATAATCGTTATTCAGCTTTTCCTGATAAATGATCCGTCCCTGGATATCAAATAATTGTATCTGAATACTACCAGAAATTTGATCTAACGTGATAATTAATTCATCATTAAATGGGTTAGGGTAGACGGTAACCAATTTTTCTGTGTGGTCTTCTATACTCGTTTCAATCAAGGATAATGCCTCCTCAACGGCTGCCAGCGCATCGACTCTACCATAGCCATAGGTATTGTTAGGAATAAAAAAACCAGGCAAACCCCCACATTCTTGATTGGTCGTCTTTGGTACCGACGTCTGCTCGATAATGTCTTCAATGACATCCACATTTCCTGCCAGCGCAGGATTGGCAGAAATAATCAAGGCAACTAATCCAGCTACATGTGGCCCCGCCATACTGGTGCCGGAGGAGTTTCCATAACCACCACCCAAAGTTGCTGAACGAACGCTCACGCCAGGCGCGCTGACATTTGGTTTGACCCTAAAACTACTATCTGAAGTGACATGGCCCCGACTGCTAAATCCGGCAATGGTGTCATTGCTGGCAGTAGCCCCAACAGTGAAGCTTCCCTCAAACATTGATGCCGGTTTTGAAACGGAACTGCAACCAGGACCATCATTTCCAGCAGAAACAACAACAACAATCCCGGAGGAACGTAAATTATTGATCACCATATTCATGATTTCGAAATTGGAACTATCACAACCTTCCGAAAGTGGACAGGTCCAGGAATTATTAATGACGTGAGGGGCCAGCGAGGGCTCTGGATTTTCATTATTCAAATCCGTTGGTGCGAGAAACCATTCGAAACATTCAATATAAGAGAATAGCGATCCCCATCCTCTTTCCATGTTTCTGCATCCACACCATTCCGCTTCAGGTGCTACGCCAATTTCATTTTCTTCATCAAGGCCAATCATCGTCCCCATCGTATGCGTGCCATGTCCCCGATCATCACATGGTGCCAATAAGTTGATACCACAGATATTATTTGAATCCACATTGGCAGGGTGAAAATCATGAATTGCATCATGCCAGGCGTAGTTATGATCAGCAGTATCTAATTCAGCATCATAACCTCTGTATTGTTTTTTTAGTGCTGGATGCGCCCAGTCATATCCGGTATCCTCTCCACCAACGGTGACTCCTTGCCCTCTGAACCCCATAGCCCAAACATCATCTGCATTGATCATTTCAATTCCCCATTCAATAGCACTTCTTGACGTTGGGAGATCTTCTACGCTGACAACCGGGGTATCCATTTGGACACGTTCATCATTTAATATTTTTGATACGTCCGATCGTTGTGCTAGCGATTTGATGACGTCAAAATTGCCTTTGCCTTTTATCGCATTGATGATATAGAGAGGGTGATAGGTTATTTGTTTTTCCTTAAGAAAAGCAATAATGCGTTTTTGATTTTCCAAGGCTGTTTGCTTCAGTGAATGAAATACATAATCTGCTTTCCCTTCTTTTGTTTTAAGCCATTTTGCTTGTGATAGATCGGTTTGTGCAGACAATACGATAAGAAATGAAAGCTCCTCCCCTCTGGAAGATTTTTCCCATAAGGTAGGGGAGATCTTCGTTTGCCAATCGTTTTCAGTTTGAGCGAAAATCAGTTGGAAACAGGAAACTGCTAAAAGAAGTATAATGTACTTTTTCAAAATAAGAAGTCTTGATTAAATGAAAAACAGTATAAGAAATGTAAATGTGAAGCTACAAATTGAAATGGTAACGCAGCATTCTAAGGCAAGACAAGTTCGCAAACTATTTGTCTGTTTGATTTAATTTTGGACTACTAAAACGAATCAGTTGATTTACTCCTTGCGAATATATGCTGCAATTCTTGAAGCCTTCTGTGCTGGTAAAAGAGACGCAAGTGTGCCGATAACCAATACAGTAATGCCAACGATGAGGATATCAATCCAGCGCAATTCGATAGGATAGGAGTCAACAACAAATCCTTCTGGAATAGGGACAATGCCAAATTGTTTTTGAAGCAAATAAAAACCTACGGCTAATAAAATGCCAATCAGCAAGCCAAGTAAACTTATCATCCAACCTGAGCGCATGAAGATTCTCCGCACATCAGATGGAGAAGAACCCATTGATTGAAGAATAGATATGTCTTTGCGTTTATCAAGCACGATCATCCAAAGTGCACTCACAAGATTAAAGGAGACAATGATTAGTGTCAAGGATACCACAGCAAATGAAATCCACTTTTCAATATTCATTAATTTGAAAAAGGCAGCATTTTGTTCATCCTTATTTTTAATGTACATCTGCGTTTTAAAAAGACCTTCAAGTTTTTCCTTTACTTTTTTTGGGTCTGCCCCTTCGACTAATCTGATCTCAATGCCGGAAGCAGCATCAGGGCTATCCAATAAATCCCGAATAAACTCCAGAGAAACAAAAACATATTGATAATCGTAATCTTGCTTAATGGAAAACCGGCCTATTGGGGAAACGAATTTGACCTTGAATGCTTTGTCCAGCGGACCTCGTTGTTTCCGGTTTGGTAAATAGACAGAGAGGGCTTCATAAGGGTTTCGATGGTTCACATTTAATCGTGAAGCAAGCCCTGCTCCCAGGATGGCTAACTCCGCATCACCCTTTTGTAACACAAATTCACCATCCAACAACACACTGTCGATGTCTGTGACATTTCTAAATTGATCATCAACACCTTTTAAAGTACAAATGTCCTGACTGCCTTTATATTCTATGAGTGCTGTCTCCTCTAAAGTCAAGCTAAGATCAGCGATCTCCGGCCAACTTTTTATTAAGGCCAGATCAGCTGGGTCAGGACTAAAATACTTTCCCTCTCTAGGGTATACTTTCAAGTCAGTGTAAATAGAATTGTATAGCCCTTTAAGTAGATCTTCAAAACCATTAAAGACAGAAAGAATTAAAAGCAAGGCAGCAGCACCAATCGCAATGCCAAACATAGATATGCCCGTGATGATATTGATAGCCTGAAAACTTTTTTTACCAAGTATGTAGCGCCAGGCAATCATGAATGTGTAGGATAATCTCATCCGGGTATCTTGTCTGAAGCGTAGTTGGTATAGCCTTCAATGGCTTTATATGCCCTGGTGTGGATTTTTTGTCTGATTTTTTGCGTAAACAGTTTTGTATTTCGCATCGTCGGATAAGTACGGTTGGAAAGAAAGATATACGTCAACCTATTGTCAGGATCATTCCATGCACATATACCCGTAAAGCCTGTATGGCCATAGGTATTTGGTGAAGCTAATTCAGAAGTAAGCATTGTGCCCGATTTGTTAAGTTCTTTTAAATCAAATCCAATACCCCGTCTGGTAGATTTTCCAAAACGAGTGGTGTATGTTTTTAAAATTTCACTGTCTATATATTGTTTGCCCCCATATTTTCCTCCATTCATCAGCATCTGGTATAGGATAGCCAGATCTTCAGCATTGGAAAATAATCCTGCGTGCCCACTCACACCGCCAAACATAGCGGAAGACATATCATGTACGTAGCCCTGAATTTCCTGGCACCTGAAGTAGTTGTCAACTTCAGTTGGAACAATTTCATCCGGGGAGAAATATCGTAAGGGGTTAAAAGCAATCCGTTTCAAACCCAAGGGGTTGTAAAAGAGGCTGTCAACATACTCATCCAACCCAACACCGGTTTCTCGCTTGATAATTTCCGCCAGCATAATAAATCCCAGATCACTGTAGACGTAGTTGCCATCTGCATTTAATCCACTTTTAATAATTTGTTGCCTAATCGTGTCTAAATAGCGCTCATCCATAAACATGCCATCAGCGACTTCCAAACAAAAATCTGGCGAAGGACAGTAGCAGTACAGATCCGGCTCAGTCTCCACCCACATATTGTTTTCCAGTGTGACCGTATTTTCATAGAAAGGTATAAAGGATCGAAGTCCGGCATGATGTGCCATGACTTTCGCTAGCACCATCTTTTCTTTGTCGCTTCCGACAAGCCACGGAAGGTAATGGCCTAAAGTGTAATTTCTGGAAAGAACCCCTTCTTTATCGAGTCGCATGACGGCCAGGGTAGTAGCAGCTACTTTTGTGACAGAGGCGACATCATAGAGGTCGGATAGCTGCACGAGGTGGTCATCATCGTATGTGTGGTTTCCAAATGCTTGCTCATAAATGATTCGGCCATCTCTTGCAATAAGTACCTGGCAACCCGGAGCAGCTTTTATTCTTATCATGTATTCGACGATACCTTTGATTAAGGCAAGGCTGTCAGAACTCATGCCCACGCGCTCCGGAACACTATAGCCTAATCGTTTTAATGACGGGGTGTTAAAACCATGGCCTAATGGATAAATATTACTTGCCGTCACAGGTAGCTTGCCGGCAAACCCAAAGACACCTACGAGCCCCTGAGCAGTGATATCCTCAATTTCCGGTATGTCTTCATAAGCCATAATAACATGGTCTATGTTTTCAAAATATTTTAGGCTATAGGGGCTACCAAAGACAACGAGGATGACTTCATTTTGTCGGTTGATCAACTGCAATAAACTTAATTCCTCTCTTGTAAGGCCAAAGTTTTTGGCCACACTGGTACTCATTTCGTGAAGCGAAATAATCACACGGTCGTATTTTTTTAAATCCCTTAACAAGGATTTTTCATCCAACCCATTCAGTTGGTGATCGGTATTAAAGTGATCCGCTTCAAAATAATGATCGAGCCTGGTCTGAAAAGCAGTAAGGGTTTTACTTCCAATTGCAAGTGTGGCGATTGACGGATCGATTATGTTGACCATTGGGATGAGTGCGCGTTTGTTTTGCGCTACAGTTATCGCTAGTTCGATCAACTTGTGTTTGACGCCAAGAGCATATGGGTCAAAGGCCATTTTTTTTGCGAAGTCAGTATCTGGCAATTCCATTGTATCTAACCTTAGCTTATACTTGGCAAGAAGAATTTTCTTTACCGTATTGTTAAGGAGATTTATATCCAGTTCCTTTTGTTTGAAAGCCGTTTTTAATCCTGACATCGCTAAAGCTATATCCTCAGGCAGTAGTAGAAAATCATTCCCTGCCAAAAGCGCCATGACAGCTACTTCATCCGATTTGAAATGCTTAGTAACCCCATGCATTTCCAATCCATCCGTGTAGATGAGTCCATTGAACCCCATTTCTGTTTTAAGTAGTTTGTTGATGGCATTGGGACTTAATGTTGTCGAAATATTGGGTGTTGAATCAATCGACGGGACATGTAGATGGGCCACCATCATGCCATCCAGTCCGGCATCAATGAGTTTTTGGAAAGGATAAAGCTCAGTAGACCTGAGCCGTTCCATAGAATAATTTAAAACAGGTAAGTCATAGTGAGAATCGACATCCGTGTCACCATGTCCGGGGAAATGTTTGCCGGATGTACTGACCCCGGCAGCTTGCAATCCCTTCATGTAGGCAATTGATTTTGAAGCAACATTTTCTTTGTTCTCGCCGAAGGATCTTGATCCGATCACCGGATTGAGCGGATTGATATTGATATCGGCTACAGGAGCGAAATTGACATGTACACCAAGTGCTTGCAATTGCTTCCCGATAGCAAAACCCATCCTCTCGATTTCTTTGTCATCCTGAATAGCGCCCAGCATCAATTGCCGTGGAAAAGACAAACCATCCTCTTTAAAACGCATGCCAATTCCCCATTCTGCATCCGTTGTGATGATCAAAGGAATTTCGCTTTTAGATTGGTAGTTAGCTGTTAGTTCAGCCTGTTTCTCAGGAGTCCCCTGAAAAAAACACAAACCGCCAACCTTGTACTTTTTTATTTGCTCTAAGACTGATTTTTCATGATCCTTTCCAAGGTCAGAATGGGCACGGATAATAAACAATTGCCCTATTTTATCTTCAAGCGTCATGGATTCGAAAACCGAATCAACCCATGTGGTTGATTTGGTCTCCTGGCTAAACCCCGGAAATGCCAGAATTAAGCAAAAGCCTACCAAAATAATATGTAATCCACTTTTTTGCATAATGCCGATCTTACCGGTTTTGAAATTGAGGTAAATTTGGATCAAGTGCTTTAGCTTTATCGAAGCTCTCTTGTGCCCCGGCTACATCCCCGGCTTGTTGTAAAGCAATGCCCAGGTTGAAGTGCGCTGTTGCATTTTTTGGGACGAGTTCAATTTCTTTTCTAAAGTATTCAATTGCTTTTTGCGTATCGCCTTTTTGCCCATGAGCTACGCCCAGCAGTTGGTAGGTTTCATAATCGTTTGGCAGATATTGTACGGCCTCCAGTAATAACGCAATCGCGGCGGTTAGATTGTTGTTTTTCTCCCCCATAAATTTTCCCTGATCTCTTAACGCAACACCTAGATTGCGTTTGCCTTCCGCATAATTAGGATCCATTTTGAGGACATGCCTGAAATAGGTAATGGCCTGATCGTAATTTCCTAAATGAAATGCACTATTCCCTAGTAACAGATAACTGAGTTTATAGTTGGGGTGTATCTCAATCGCTTTATTAAGGTAAACCTGTGCTTCTGTCAGCATCGCCTGTTTCTTAGCCTCATCTTTTTCGCTTTCAGACATCGTGACAAGGTCTCCACCCATTGCATTCAATAACTTGGCACTGCGTGTTGAGGTGTGTATGTCCGTAGAAAATAAAGTGTGATTGTCTTTCCAAACCCTGCTCCTCAAGAGGGTCCATGTGCCATAACTAAGCAGGATGGCAAGAAAGGCAACTGAAATAAACTTACGATAGGATGAATTATAGCCAAGCGCAATGGCATAACCGATGATCAGCGCAAAGCCGACAGAGGGTAGAAATGCAAATCGCTCAGACATATTCGTCCCAATAGGAAACACAATATTGGAAGTGATGGACATGGTGAAAACGTAAAAAAGAATGCCGTAGGCCCACCAGCTTCTTTTTTTCCATCCTTTGATGACCGCATACAATAAACCTAGCCAGAAAAGAAATGAAATGATGACCATTGGCTTACCCCAGTTTTGAATTTCAATATGACGGGGATAATAATCATGGGTTAATGGGTAGGGCACGAGCAATAACTGAACATATTTACCCATTGTGTACACGATAGTAGAAGTTTTTTCTCCGGCAGTAAACGGCACATAGACACCGTTTTCTACTTTAATGAACGGATTGTTCATCAGCTCTTTTGGGGCTTCCCCTGCACTCAGACCGGTTACAGAGGCTCTTAGGACAAGGAATAAAACACAAGCAACGACTATCGGCCATAGGTTGCTTATCCAGTTTATTTTTTTGTCTTTATTGTACCACGCTAAGGTTAGAGGTGCAACTGCAAGCATCGTAATAATATTCTCTTTCGCTAGAAGGCCAAGGAAAAAAACCAGAGCCGCCATGCTTTGGAAAAGGAAAGGTTTGGGATGCTGAATACTTTTCAGCATCAGCCAAAGTCCGCCGATCGCACCCATCGCTGCTATAATTTCATCTCTACCCTTGATGTTGGCTACGGCTTCGGTATGAATAGGGTGAAGCGCAAAAATCAGGGTGGAAAAAAGAGCTACCTGTAAGGCAGTTTCTGAAGAAAGTCGTGGCGTCAAAAGGACTAACAGAAATCCATAAAGCACCCAGCACAACAAACCATAACATGCCGCACTGATCAAATGACTCAACCATGGATTTGGACCAGCCAGATTATATTCCAAGGCAAACATGGCCGGGGTTAGGGGTCTGTATCGCCCACCACTGACTAACCGTGTCTTGGAGTGGTCTTTAAAATATCCATAAAAAGTATCGTATTTGAAAAGGCCGGGAATGCCTTTGACCCCTTCCGTAGTAAACATATTGTCGTTGATGACAATAGCGTCATCTTGGGTATAATCGAAAGTAGCAGTCTGGAGATACAGTAGGGCACCCAGCAAAGCCAGCATTGGACCGATCTGATTGACAGGTATGCCTAAAAATGAATTTAGTGTTCTCTTCTTCTTAGATTTCGTCTTTTCTTTTGCCACAGATAGTGCTTAAACACCCAAATTTCGTCAAAAAGAAAGATATGACAATATTTTATTATCTGAAGTGGCATCGCAATGGCCAAATTTTGCTTTTTGGTCAAGGTTTTTAGCACTTTGCCAGGACTATTTTAGCCAACTTTATGGCCAATTCCTGGTTTTGATTCACATCCTCACTTATTTCTACAAAAATTTTAAACTCGATTCTGCCCACCAGGATGGCTAATGCACTTTCCATATGATCCCAGGCTGCGGCATCCCCCAGACCATCGATAGTAGTAAATGAAATCTTCTCTAAAAAAGGTGTGGTAATTTCTTTTCCAATCTTCTGCTCACCTTCAGTGAGCCCTTTTTTATCCATTTGCTTTTTGGCCATTTTTTCGTATTCAGCCATTTCCTCCTTTGTCGGTGTACGGTGCGCATTATTGAAATAAACCAATGGATCTTTAATACTTTCGTTGTAGGTTCGGAGGAAACCAACCCCTATTTTATTGGGTCTTGGCACGACTATTTCCTGTTGACCTACTTTCATCATATAGGATCTGTCACTTTGCCATTCATATTGACATATGTGATAATCAACTGGCCCTACTTTCGAATACTGATATTCAGCAAGAGCTGAAACGGTAGGATAGACAGAGAGGATTTCATTTTTTGTCAATAATTCATCAAGCTTATCAGCGTATTTATCAAAACAAGAAGAATTTACTGCGAGGCCTTTCGAAGGGGACGCTTCTATATTCGGTGATCGGGTGTTACAAGCAAATAGTAGCAATAGGATCCAGAGCGGCAGGAGTTTCATTAGGCTATTTTTATTAGTTGGTTTAGGAACAATATCCTCTTTGAGTAAGGTATAGAAATTCAATTGGATTAATTAGAAAAGAAGATATTGGTATGCAATTGCTCCATACTAGGCAAAATCTAGTGTATCTAGAGTAAATAGAATATGGCAATCTCCTTTGGGAGAGATTGCCATATTGGTATTTGGAGTTGCTTAATTTCAATTATAATTGTTCCCGATAGTAGAAGTCGCCTTTCACCGTGTGCTGTTCTACTTCGTTCATTTCATTTTCAAAGGTCATAATGCCCTCAAAGGCAACATCAAACTCTTCGACGGATCCAAATCCAAAAAAGCCACTGCCTTTCTTGAATTTTTTCACATCTATGGATACACCATAGATTGTATTTTCTACACCAGAAGTTAATAGCCATTCATCATCCGTATGAATAATGCCCATTCCAAAGTCTGAACCATATTCCAATTGAAACGGATTACTAACGCCGTTTCCCACCGGTAAAGTAAAAGCCACTTCTCGGTTTAGTGCATAATCATAAAATGTAAGTATGACCACTTCCGGAGTGTCGTCTGAAGCCGGCACAAGTAAAGCAGTAGCTTCAAGTAATCCGTTGTCTTGAATGCCTTCGATGGTGAATTCCCCGTTACAGGTAGCTCCATTCAGGCTATAATAGATATACGTGTTTCTTGTCTTGCTATCGTCATTGCAAACACCCATAACACAAGTAATGCAGACGAATAATAGAACCCAGATTCTCATAGTTTAAAATTTAAATGGTCAAGAATAATTAGCAAGGAATATCCGCTCTCGCTTGTAGCGCAAGATTATAAGAAGCCTGCCAGCTTCCTAAAGCCATTTCATCCAAACAATCGATGAATACTTTGTATTTATCCAAATATTCAATGTAGGCATCCCTCCATAGAATACAATTTTCAGTTGTGCGGTCATCTATATAGGTAAAGTTGGCATCAATAACAGCGGCATACGCAACACCAAGTGCGGCATCTTTTTCATTGAGTTCTGAATCGCTACAACCGTCATCATTTGATGATTTACTGCATGAACCAAGTGACAAACAAAGCATAACAATGATGAAATAAGTAATGCGTATTAATTTCATGACTTGATGCTTTTACAGGAATACATTTGATATAGATCTGAGTGCGTCGCTATCATATGAGTGGAACATTATCATGCCTCAGTGTCAGAACAAAAGAAGGACATAATAAACAGGTATGCAATGCTCAATTGGCAAATGACGCTTACCCAATGTGGATGGTCATAATGAGTTTGTGGAAGGTAATGGGAGTCTTAGGTAGGCATATAGCCCTTTGTAGAATAGGGGTAGAACAATTAATCTACACATGGAAGCTCAATTTCTACACGGGTACCTACAGATTTGTCATTTTCAACAAGATCAGTAATCTTGATGCTCACCCCCTGGCCATAGATGCCGCGAAGCAAGTTTAGTCTGTCCTCTGTTAAACGCATACCCATTCCACCTTTTCTGGAGTTGCCGAGGGACTTAATTTCCTGAGCTTGTTTGCGGCCGATACCATTGTCTTCGATAGTTAAGTGGAGAAGTAGTTCATGCCGCGAGACGAGTACGGTGAGTTGTCGATCACTAGTCGTCTGATGCATAAGTCCGTGCCAGATGGCATTTTCAACATAAGGTTGAAGAATTAGTGGCGGCACTTCTATGAAATCAGCATTTACATTATCGTCAATGATGATTTTGTAAGTAAAGTTTTGAAATCTTAACTGTTCAATTTCCAGATACAATCGAAGGGCTTCAAGCTCTTCCTGAAGTCGAACAAAAGGCCTTTCTGAATTAGCAAGAATTTGCCGAATTAACTGACCAAAGCGAGTCAGGTATTGTGTGGCTTTTTCATTGTTCCCCTGTGAAATCAATGATTTGACAGAATTAAGACTATTAAATAGAAAATGTGGATTCATCTGCGAGCGCAGCGCTTTAGATTCTAACTCAGAGACCCGTTTGTCAAATTCCGTCTTTAAGCGTGCTCTGGTTGTAATTTGATGAATATGGTATCGGTAGGCAATGGATGTGATCCCAAAAATAACTATCAAACAAATCGCAGCGAACCACCAGGTGGCCCAAAAAGGAGCGCCAATATGGATATATAGCAGTGTTTTGTTTTTACTCCAAATACCATCCGCGTTGGCTGCACGGGCTTCCAGTGTATATCTTCCCGGCTGCATATCTGCAAGCGTTATTTTTCGTTGGGTACCCAGATTGCGCCATGTTGTATCCAGCTGTGGAATCCGATAGGCATAGGTGTTTAAACCTGGTGCCGTAAAATGAAGTGCTAACAATTCAATTTCAAGAAAATTTTCATTGTGTTTGAGTTTGAGATCACTTTTTTGATTTGATATAGCAAAAAGTGCTACAGCCAGGTTATTGACCAGGATTTTACCTAAATAAAGCTCCGGAGGAATAGTGTTTATCCCAATTGTTTTTGGGTCGAAATAGTCGATGCCTCGATCTCCTCCAAAATAGAGATTGCCCTCCTGGTCCTTATAGCAGGCACCTTGTGTAAATACTGAATTTATTAGACCATCTTCATTTTTATATGACCTTAAAATGTCCTTGTTTGGGTCATAACTCATGAGGCCTTGTTGTGTCCCAAGCCACAATACACCATAGTCATCCTCAAGGATGCTCATGAAGCTGTTTTCTACAAGAATAGGATGATGCAGCAGTGAGACAACTTCATGGGTGGTTTTATCAATTTTTTGAAGCCCTAAATTGGTGGCAACCCAAACAAATCTTTCAGAAATAACTATATCATTAACATAGTAATCGATTAGTTGTCTGGCGGGATTAGAGTGATTAGGTGTAAAGTTTTCGGTCTTCTTTGACGCTGCACTTAAGAAAAACACACCCGACGTCCCTGATCCGAACCAAAGGTCACCATTTTTGTCTTGAGCAACACAACGAGGATTTAAGATCGGGGCTACATAATTAGGATATGAAGTGCTTCCATTTGATAGATCTAATAAAATCGGTGTGCCTTGATTTCCACAAATCCAAAGATGATTTCTGTCAGTTGTGATCACAAACTCTCTGAGAGGTCCTCCTACATCTAAAGGATATTCTTTGAATGTATTGTTCTTTGTATTCCACTTAAATATATTTCGTGTAGTCGATAGGATGATGTGATCGTTATCATAGTCCTGAAGGCAATACACGATTTTGACCGGTGCGACTTCTATGGCAGTCTTTCTGATTGATGTGGGCAGAAAAGAAGGCAGGATAGATTTTGATAATTGATTTTGGCGATTAAGCAATTGAAGTTCCTGGTCTGAATACCATATCGTTTCAGAATTTGCATATACGCTGATGACAGTGTTTTCGTTGGTTTGAACAGATGAAAATGTTTTGCCAGTTGCCGGCCACTTCATTAATTTGTTGCCGGTAATCCAAACATTACCTGATCGATCAGTAATTGAATTAAGTCCATATACATTTTGGTATCCATGGGTTTTTGATGTTGTTGGATCATAAAAAGTTGATTTCCCTGATGCCTGATCTATGTGATACACGCCAACACCTCGTGATGTGATCCATAGATCATCGTTGTGATCAAAGGTCAATTTAAACTCTCCGGAATATTGTACGGGGCTTTGAAGTGTGGGAACAAAAACCATACTTGATTCGTCGAAAATCATGATACTTTCCTTAATGTATCTGGTAGTGATCCATAGTTTTCCACTTTGGTCCTCAGTAATATCGATTGTTTGACGGGAGGGAAAAGTCGGGTTGGTGCGATGATTAATAAATTGGTTTCCAGACTTTTCAAATAAGTTGATACCCGAATTTGTTCCCACCCAAATTCGCCCCTTTTTATCTACATATGTTTCGGTCACATAGTCGTTGCTCAGGCTTTTATCATTAGCTGCGTCATAACTATAGAAAGACAACATTTTAGGTGTAGCATCAGTGGAAAACAGGAATAATCCATTAGAACTGCCAATCCACATCGTTGTGTCACTTGCCGGAAATATTGCATTAACACTAATACCCTGTTGGCAATGGTTAAAGGAGTCTGGAAGACAAGGATGTATAAAGGAGTTTTGCTCAAGGTCTAAAACGCTTAAGCCAAATCGACTCAAGCCTACCCAAATCCGACCGAGTTTATCCTGCGCAATAGCATTGATATTATTAGCTGCTAATGAAGTAGTATCATTAGGAATATGACGATAAGTTTTTATTCCATAGCCATCATATTTTATCAGCCCATTTACTGTGCCTATCCAAAGATAACCATCCGCATCTTCAAAAATTTCCTCAGCAAGACCCATCGGAAATTCCTTATTGAGGCTTTGGAATTGTTGGCTATTAACTTCCGAGCATAGGAATAATAATTGAACAAGAACAATAAGGGATATGGTGACGGGAAACCTCAAAACAGCCCGAGTAATTCGTCTTTACGTGACCTGGACACGCGCACTTTTTTGCCATCACTCAGGATGATCAGACCGCCATCAGCTTTCGAGTACTGCTTGACGTGATTGAGATTGACGATATAGGAGTTATGTACCCGAAAAAAGTGAAAGCTGCACAAAGCATCTTCCAAATACCGAAGCGTCTTTGAGATATACATTTTACTGCCATTCGTAAAAAAGACATGGCTATACGCCCCATCCGACTGACAGTATAAGATATCATCCATATGAATGAATTCCAATCCATCAAATGTAGGAAGTGCTATTTTTCGTACGGCATTGTTTTCGAGGTCCTTAATTTGCTGAATTAGGAAGCTGATTTGCTTTGATGTATTTCCCTTTTCTCTGAGGATACGCACCTTTTCAACTGCCGCATGGAGTGCTTCAACATCAATGGGTTTTAGAAGATAGTCCACTGCACTGATCTTAAAAGCCTGAATGGCATACTTATCATATGCAGTTGTGAAGATCACTTCGAAATCAACATCTGGCACCATCTCCAGCAAATCAAATCCATTGATATAGGGCATATCTATGTCGAGAAACAGCACATCAGGGTTATGGGTGTGTATGAGTTTGATGGCCTCCTTGCCGCTATTGGATTGCGCCACAATTTCCACACCGGGACAATGAACACCAAGGTCATGCGCTAGTGAAAGCAAGCATTCGGGTTCATCATCGATGAGAATTGCTTTAAGCACGAATTCCAGGGTTTGCTTTTGATTGAATAGGAGTACATCCTAAAGATAACAAGATGTCCGGGGAGCAACAAATATCAGTTTCTGGATGGTAGGAAATCAGGTATGGTTGGTTATTATTGGCAATAATGTCAAAAATTGAGATAACCCCCAGCCATTGTTTTTGGCCTGTCAAGGGATGTGTCAAATCATGCGCTTACAAAAACAACCTCCGGCATAGTAGTAATATCTTTCAGGAGGCTTGGTGTTTTAATCAGCCCGAAAAATCATGAAAAAAGTGAAAAGGCCAATCAGTTAAAGAGGTTTGATTGACCTGAGAAGCATAATAGCTAACTTAGAAACTTTTTTCAAAAAAAGGCCCTATAGCTCAATTCTAATGCGCTATGTCTTTGGTGTCCGTTCCTTCCGTTTTAGCAGATGTTGTTCTTCAAGTACTTTATCCAGATCTGGCAATAGGCCTTCATTTCTCGCTTTTTTCTCAACGATTTTCTTTATGTTTTTACCTTGTTGTTCATCCAGATCCTCAATAGAATTGATTAATACACGATTAAGATTATTGGATTTTCGTCTGGTCCACCAAAAAAACAAGCCAATGATTAGACCAAGAATGCCAAAGGCTAAAAAAAGTATGTGTTTAAGATCACCAAACAACCCTTTGGCGTTATCATCGTTTTTGATTTCATCAAAAATTCCTTTGACAACAGTCCGCACAAGCGAGTCCAGAGAAGGATTAAGGTTTTGATCGATTAATTCAGCAGCAATGCGGTTGCCAAGGGAGTCGATTTCGATATCTCGAAGTGATCGATTAATAAAGGACGATATAGCTTTTGAGTTTTCTTCTGACAGAAGAGAGGTCAACAAGCTGTTTAGCTTGGCTTTATTTTCAGGTGAGGATAGATCTGAAATTAGGCCTGTTACCGCTAGACTTAATTGATCACTTAAGGCTGCTATTAATTGTTTCATTCGCGCTTCAGTCTCGGCGGCCAGTAATGGTTTTAAGGCACCATTTACAGCGTTTTCACCAACAGATGCCACGTCCAGGTTTTGAAATGTTTCATTGAGGTATTTAGTGAGTATTCGATTGATTCGAGCGGATATAGAGTCCAGTTTTTCCTCAGATTCGGCACTGGATAGTTCCGTTAATAATCCAGAGGTAATAACCATCATCAAGGAATCAAATGGCAGGATTGCTTCAGTTAGTTCGCTAACATCCTGTCCAGCTTTTTTTGCGGTTTTAGAAACTGAATTAACATCATCTAAAGTCCGGCCTATTTTACAAGAGAAAACAGTTAGCAAAACGATCATGACCAGACTTAGAGCTAAGCACTTTTTCATTGCCATCAAAACTTTAATAATTACTCATTGACGGTAGTTCTATTGGGTTTGATATTTGCATTTACATACCAACAAAAAAACACCAAAACTGCCAGTGTTTATTCAAGACCCATTTTGATAATAAAGTCATTTATAAATGTGTTATTAGGATCCATTTGCCTTCGGACATTTATCCACGTCTGGTATTTAGGAAACACCTGATGGATAAGTGTATGATCCATATAAAGCATGTTGTTGATTTTACCCCAATGGGGTATGCCATCAAGTTGCATTAGTATTTTTTGATAATTGGTCAGAAGATCCTCGTAACCAATTGTATGGTAAAGCGTGGGTACTTCAACATATACGGTCTTCCGATTATAAGCTGAAGACAAGTAGGCTTTGGAGGGCATCGCAAATCGTACAGATATAAAAGATGGATTGTATCGATCTGCGTATGCTGCAGCATCAGCTGTTTCTTTAAATATTCGCTCTATTACTTCAATGATTTTATTTGGATTTGCAGTGAATGAAAATTCAGAACTTATACCATAACGTAATGCTGCGGTACCACCCTGGTATAGTACCTTATAGCTTTTATCGGTATAATTTTTTACTCTTGACGTTTTTAGACTCGTTTGAACTCGCTTCCCAACATTTTTAGGGTTTCGATTCACCGTCCGAACTAAGTATTCAATAACGGCTTCCCGATTAGATATTATCCCGGAAAGAAA
>JBBKWA010000094.1:0-3022 GCA_037968695.1 Saprospiraceae bacterium | reverse complement strand
ATAAACCAGTTGTTGTTAAAAATCAACAATGAACAAACCCATTTAATCGCCTTATTATGAATACAATCACAGGTAAAATTGCATTAGCTAATACAGGCGTCGGCATCCCTAATCTATTGGTAGTCATCTATGATGTTGATCATAAAACTAGCACCGAAGAAATTATTGCAGGACGCACCGCGACATTAACAAGAAATAATGGCGGAAGTACCGCTTTGCAAACAAAAACAAACGCCAAATCGTCCAATCCTAAAACGGAAAACGATATGGGATTTGTAGGAGATCGAATTGGTTCAGTACTAACCGACCAAGATGGCTCTTTTACATTGTCTTATGAAGATGAAGCTTTTCAGATTCACGATTCCAGAGAGGTGCGCCCTGATTTGTTTGTAATGGTATTTGCCCCTGAACAAACAGATAAATCCCTGGCAGAGTCTCTGCTTTTCTATTCACCGGAAATTAGATATAATGCCGGTAGAACCGAAACCTATTATATTCAAATAAGCGGTGATCAACTCAAAAATGCCAATTTACCAACCACGATCCAATCGCCGGAAAATGATTCTAAGACCGTTGTAGATTCTATTCAGCATAATAGAAAATACGCAAAGGAGGTATCTTCAAATCTGGTTCAGGCAGAACGCAAAAAACAAAAAGACCTAGACGGGATTATTAAAAACAAAGTGCTTCCATCCTTTTTCAAAATGGAGCAAGCCCCCAAAAATATGCCTACAACTAAAGTAGATGTCGAAAAACATATTGAAAGCAATTTAAACAAACTCAACAAAGACATTTTTGCGAATAAGAAGGCAAAAGCAGTACGTCTTTTTGTACAGGTGCCCGATTCGGAAGTACCCAAAATGAAGAAAGCTTCCTCAGATGAGTTTGGGAAATTATTACAACCTTATTTATCTGACTTTGAAAAACTGGAAGTAGAAGGATCTGTTTTTAGAAAGCAATTTGGTCAAACAGCCTCTATCACAGATGTTACCCTGCCGGGGAATGATGTCGAACCGGGCAAAAAACAAAAAAGTGCCAACACATCCTCCGTAACTGCTTTGGAATCAGATGATTCGCATGAGATGTCAAGTGGAGATATTCCAAAATTTGTACACAAACTGATTGAACATATCATATCTCCTGAAGATCTTTTGTTAAACAATCATACCAATGAGGATAAACAACGACCTGAACGACCTGACAATGCTGCGGTTTTAAAGAATGTAGAGGAGTTAACATTGAAAGGAGGCCCTGCTGAAGCACCTGCCTTTTATGATTTTCATTCGCTCCAGATTGCTTTTCCGGATGTATGGCAGGAATTGGTGGATAATGATGTGATTTGTATTACGGAAAGACTATTGGCTGTATTGGATGAGATGGGAGTCGATATAGGAGAACTTTCCGACACGGACGATATTCTTGCCATGTTACGCCAACAGGTGGATGCAGTCAGCATAGCATCCGCACAAATTAAGTACTTTGCAGCACCTCAGGAAAGGCCAATCTCTAATCCAAATCAGAATGGACAAGCAAGTCCCCCAAGCGGTCATTATGCTGAAGCAGACAGGGTAATTGATTCAAGGGAGGTCCCGACAACCTTACCACCTGGGCAAGAGCTGATAAAAGACCTGGAAGAATTATTGGCGGCGCCTAATAAGTTTACCGTTTTCAAGGAAGGAATCATCAACTATGGTGTCATGGTTTCTTATCGCCAAAAATGGACTCCGCTGAATTATCAGGTAGGCGATTTGGTGCGCTCCATTCCTTTGTCGCCCAAAGAAGTACGCAAAGTAACGACCAAGCGGGTGATCAAAAAAGATCGCACCGTAAAAGAAATGGAGAACAACCTCCAATCGCGGCAAAATGAATCTACAGAAACCGGGCGCACGGAATCGGAAATTGTTGATAAAGCACAAAAGAATACTTCTTTTGGCGCAAGTGCTTCTTATACTGCGCCTTTTGGGCTTACCGCCAGTGCAGATTTTAAATCGGATTCCAGTAAGTCATCTGATGCGGTAAAAAAGAACTTCCGAGAAGCCGTCGTGAAAGCAGCGCAGGAATTTAAAGACGAACGGAAATTGGAAGTGGAAACCAAAGAGACCTATGAAAATGAGTTCAGCGAAAGTACCGAAATTTCCAATCCAAATGATGAACTGACCGTCACCTATCTCTTTTATGAGTTGCAGCGCCGCTTTGAAGTCTCGGAGCAACTCTACAAAATCACCCCGGTGGTGCTGGTCCCTATGCCGATGCCCAATCCCGATAAAAAGGAAATTACTCAGTTGATTTTGAAATACTGCTGGGTGATCAACCGGGTGTTACTGGATGACCGATTCCGGCCGGCACTGGATTATATCACGACGGGGCTGATCGGCGATGAGGCGGCTATTCACCAGATGACGTCCAATATCGCCAGTATTCGAAATAACATAACGGATCTGGCGTCCCTGATCACCGACAACAAAAAAAAGATCATCGATGCCAAAAATATCTTTTTGGATGAATGGGAAGACCTGAATGAGTCGGATCGGAAAAAGCAGATCGAAAAGAATAAATACCAGGTAGAATTATCCAAAGATGCCGTGGACCAGGCCATTCAGCACGAACAGAGGCTGATGGAGCAAATGGCCGCCGAGCAGTCCAATTTGCTGAAAATGACCCAGCAATTGAACCAGCTGACATCAACCTATGAAACCAAGCTTTTTGAGATCAACGTGTTTCGACTGCACATCAAGGAGAACATTTTTTACTACATGCAGGCGATATTGGATTATACCCATAAGGATCAGCTATTTATGACACTCTATGACGATATCGTGCCCATTATTCTTGCCAAAGAGAAAGCATATAGCTACGTAGGAGAAACCGCTGATGTGCCACCATCAATCACACCCTTACCGGGCCATACGACCGTGGAAGTAGAAGTAAGATTCGAGTTTGAGGCTGAGCCAATTGACCAGGAGCAGTCCTTGATTCAAATCGCCGACCTCGACCGGCCGATGGGCTATAAAGGGAATTATAT
>JBBKWA010000093.1:0-22059 GCA_037968695.1 Saprospiraceae bacterium | reverse complement strand
GATCGGGACGGGAATCGGGAGGGCAGAAAGGCGGAATGGCTCCCGATGCATCGGGAGGCGGAAGGCAAGGTTGCGCCTAGTTGAAGAACAAGTCTGATATCTGGCGTCTATAGGTCTATTCTCTTCAGTCAGAAAAACACCTCTGCGCCGCTGCGTGAAAATACTTTGAACTGTAAAATCAGCTGATAACATCAGGTGAAAAGTGAACGGTCTTTTAACGCCCACTACTCATTCAATATGTCGTAAGTAATAAAAATCTGGCATCTGATGTCTGATATCTTGACTCTAAATCTTAACCGTTTTCCACGTACCTTTTCTAAACACAGCGACGGCCAATAAGGCTAAAAAAGATTCGCTGATCGCAATAGCCCAATAAACACCTTCCGGTCCCCAACCTAAACTTTTTGACAACACATAGCTTAAAGGAATTTGCAACATCCAAAAGGCAACGAAGTTGATGAGTGAAGGGGTCACGGTATCTCCAGCCCCATTGAAGGCCTGGCCAATAACCATGCCATAAGCGTAAAAAACATACCCCAGACAAATGATTCTTAAACACAAAACACCCTGGTGGATGACTTCTGCATCTGTGGTAAAAAACGGGATCAGCAGAGGAGCAGTAAAAATGAATATCACGGAAATGGAAGTCAGAAAAATCATATTAAAAAAGGCAGAACGCCATACCGATTTCTCCGCTCGATCCGGTAGCCCGGCCCCAAGATTTTGACCAACCAACGTGGAGACCGCAGAGGCCATACCCCAAGCCGGTAATATCGAAAATATAACAATTCGGATGCCTATAGAATAGCCCGCTATTGCAGCATCTCCAAAAAATGCAATGATCCGGGCAATAAACAACCAACTAGCTGTAGCAATAACAAATTGTAAAACGCCTGTTGATGCTACCTTAATCAACCTTAACACCAGACTACCGACCCAACGGAAATGGCGACGTAAAAGGTGAATTCGGTTCTTGCCATTGACAAGGTGATACACCTGATACCCTACGCCAATACCTCGTCCAATAGTTGTGGCTATGGCAGCGCCCTCTATACCAAGTTCAGGAAAAGGCCCAACCCCGAATATGAGCATTGGATCCAGAATAATGTTGATTCCATTGGCGAGCCAAAGTGTACGCATGGCTAAAGCTGCATCTCCCGCTCCCCTGAAAATAGCATTGAGCAGAAATAAGAAGAACAATGTGCTACTCCCCGTCAACAAAATTTGAGTGTAACCACTACCCATGGCCACCAGTTCAGGAGATCCACCCATAAACCTGAGAAGATCATCCGCTGTAAAGAAGAAAACAACAGCGATGATCGTACAGATAATAACACCGATGAAAATAGCCTGCATTGAAGCTACACATGCCCCCTCCTCATCCTTTTCCCCTATCCTTCTGGCTACCATCGCAGTAATCGCCATAGACAATCCCAGGGCTAAAGCTATGACCTGCGTCATGATGACTTCCGTCAAACCAATAGTAGCCGCTGCCTCTTTTCCCAATTTTGCAACAAAAAAAATGTCGACGAGCGCGAATAGCCCTTCCATCAACATTTCAAGCACCATAGGAACAGATAGCAGAAATATAGCTTTATCAATGCTCCCCGATGTAAATTCCTTTATGTCACCGCGAATGGCCTGACCAAAGAGGTCTTTAAATGTTTTAAACTTGTTCATGTTAGGAATGTAAAAATAAGTCGTTTAAACCTGTAAAGTTGAAGGACTTAAGATGCTATCTGTCAGGCATTTATTTAAATAATGTGAAATGTAGGTGGTCTCGTGAACGATGGATACCTTACTTTTGTTCCCTTCAGATAAGAACATACAATATCAATGGCTATATATATCACGGATGATTGCATTAATTGCGGGGCTTGTGAACCTGAGTGTCCAAACAATGCGATTTACGAAGGCGGCTTACAATGGGCTATAAAGGACGGTACAACCTTGACCGGAAAGTATACGCTGGAAGACGGCAAAGAAGTTGATGCTGCTGCCATGCAAGCTCCTGTTTCCGATGATTTCTATTATATCGTGCCGGACAAGTGTACGGAGTGCAAAGGTTTCCATGATGAGCCTCAATGTGCGGCTGTCTGCCCTGTGGACTGCTGCCTCCCTGACCCTGACCGTGTAGAATCAGATGACATCCTCCTGGGGCGCAAAGCAAAGCTCCACCTTTAAGGCAGGTATAAAACCAATGATGATCCCCAATCTGATTCAATCAGATAAAGCTGAGGGCAATCTTGCTTTAGGCCAATCTGGCACACTCAGCTTATAAGGAATACTTCAAACCTACATTAAGCCCACGAACATAGTCTGTCCTTTCCCCCGGAGAAAGATCTGCTGTGTAAATGTTTTCGGCATTTAAAACATACTGATCAAAGCCATGGATCCAATTCGCAAACACATCGAAATGTTTTCCCAATCGGTAACCCATACCAATAAACACGGAGGTACTGGATTTACGTATCACATCATAAGAACTTAATGAATTACCTAATTCAACATATGGAGAGGATGGTATTCCAGATGGATCGTTGCGCACTATCGGATACTGGCTTATAGCCTCCGTATTAAATCCAAACTTAACGCCGGACAGGGCATAAAATCTTCTTGACAATCGCCAATTTAATCCTATATCTACTTGCCACTGAGAGATGGTCTCGACAAGGGGATTAATCGCGCTGTAATCCGCTTCAACATTGATTTCTTCAGCGTAAACATAGCTATCCAGGCCGCCAACTGCAGGGTCAAAATTAATGATTGTGTTCTCTTCATTAGCACTCAATTTGGAAAGGTGCGAACCCAGAAAATGAGCATTCGGCATATACGCTGCATACCCAATAGCCGTTGTCAAACTAAACTTTCTACTAATATTATAATCAAGTCCCGCGCCACCGTAGACGCCCAATCCACTTTGCTTACCGATCAACGTACTCACCGCTACAGTCGGATTAAAAAAAGAAGGGTTCCGTTTTGCTTTCACATATGACGTAGGGTACATAACAAAACCCCTATCTCGTTCATTTGTAATCGCTGATGCAGAAAGTGACGACATTGGATTAAGTACTTGATTGTTCCTAAGTGCAGGTGTCAATTGGATATCATCAATTGAGGCCACTGCTATCGGATGATGAAGCGCTACACGCTCCCCGTCCGCTTTACCTTCAGAATACAATTTATCTGTCACCGGCATATCTAAATCATCTGCCCTACTTCTATCTGAAGAAGCCATTGGAGTAACTATTGTTCCTTTTGCTTTTGATTTCAACTTAGAGCCAGGTGCTTTCTTCTCTGAACTTATAACTTCATTCCGCACTGGATTGGTTGTGGACAGTTCATTCTCTCCATTGATTTCTGTGTACTGTGTTGGGATAGTCTCTTCCAGCTTTTCCTTAGTTTGATTCGTTGTAATCGATTCTCCTTTTGTTTGCTCCTCCTGCTGAAAATCATTACGCTGAAACGGCTCTTGAAGAATCTTCTCTTTGGATGAGACCAGAGGTGCTTCAGCAATATCTCCATTAAAGAAAATGTAACCGAATAATCCAGCCATGACAACGGCTGAGGCTGCCCACCAAAAAATCGGTACCTGACGTGGCGACTTTTCTACCGGCATGGCAGTATCCAGGATGGACTTCATACCCGTCCAACCCTGTTCTGGCGTTTTATTATAGCGAGGTTGTTCTTTCATGATATTCACTTGTAAGTATTTTTCTTAATCGCTCCCTTGCATTTGACAAATGCCATTTGGAGGTTCCTTCACTTATTTGCATTTTTTCTCCAATCTCGTGGTGCGAAAACCCTTCGATTGCATATAACTTAAACACTTCCGCTGATCGGAATGGAATGCGATCCAGAAGTAAAATCAGATCTTCAAATTCGAGCGCATCACTTTGTGTTGCGGGTGTTTGATGTATGCCTGTTTCCTCTATTTGAATAAAACGGATATAACTCTTTTCCTTTTTATAGAAATCGGCAAGTGTATGGTAAATCAATCGTCTTATCCAGCCTTCAAAAGAACCTTCACTTCTAAAAGAGCCAACCTTTTGAAAAACTTTTAGAAAACCATCATTAAGGATAAGCATCGCTTTGTCTTCATCACGGGTGTACTTCATACACATTGACATCATGGTATGAAAGTATTGTTTATACAAAAGCTCTTGACATCTACGGTCATTTTGTATACATCCTTGTATGAGCTCGGCTTCAGTCAAAGCAATCTTTCTACTAAATATTTTTCTAAATATATGCTACTGTTTGGTGCTCCTATCTCACTGATTGATTAAAATAATCTTTTCGTTTATACGCGCCACAAAAGCATTATAAACGTCGGGCATATTATAGGAATTCTGATCCAATAACCAAAAGCCCGATCTTGCCTCATCATTAATATAATTAATTTCCACATAAATGCCGCCCCAATCTCCGCCATCGGGTATCCCAAGGACGTTATTCGTTTCTCCATAAAGTTCTTCTGGAAAATATTCGATGATTTCCTTAACCAGTTCAAATTTGTCCTGAGGAAGCACAATAAAGGAGCCATCATATGGCGTACTTGAATTTGGATAAACATCCGTTGTATCTTCCTGCAACTGTGCTGCATCCAATCGATATATCTCGACACAGGCTTCACCACCGCACTCACCATAGAAATGCCCAAAGGTGAAATAGGCAAATTCGCCAGTCTTTTGATTGATCTGCTCATCGTTCTTGTCACAACCAAAGACTGTCACCATAAACAGTGCAGAGAATATAAACCAAGTAAATTTTTTCATGATACCTATTCTTTAGAAAGTAATTCCTGTGCGCAATTCAAATCTTCTGTAACTCAATTTATCTGTAAAAATCCCTTGTCCTTCCCAAGGCCAAAAAGAATTAGTAAACGTTGCATTCTGAATCTTGTATTCTATCCCCAAATAATAGTTTACGGATTTTCCACCAAATCGAACACCGATTTCAGGACTAAAGTAAAATCCTCCTTTAGCATCTATTGTTCCATTAACTTCATTCTTTAAAGCAAATCCATAACCGATCTTCGCTGCATAATAGGGGGTAATCTTTTTTGGCAAAAAATACCCACGTGCTTCAGCATAGACTGGTATAATATTTCTTGTGTAGTTAAAATCATTTGTTTCAAATCCAGTACCAATACCAACCCCAAGCATCCGGCTAAATTTATGACCAATAGAATAATGCACTCCTGCACCTCCACTTCCGGAAAAATTCAGAAACCCGGAGAAGGTGTTATATAGTCCTGTTTCTTTAAAGGCATATGGTCGTAGACCTTTTCGTCTCCCTGAGTAGTAAATCGGTTCCATTGCCATAAAAGGTACACCTTGATACACCTTTGCGATATCCCCTTTTGATATCTGGACTAAGGCCCCCGTCATTAACTTAAATTCCATCCCCCGGGCCAATTCCCATTTCAAGATCGTCCCACTCAACGTACTTCCATCTTTCAACCAAACATTATCAACAATAGGCCTGGTTTCGTCATTAACCGGCTTTGTCTCCTGACTATATGCAACAGGGACCAATGTCAGCAAAAGTAAAACGGATATGATTGGAAGAAGTCGCTTCATTTTATTTGTTTGAAGGTATGGGTATGGTTCAAATTTGTTTGTACCGTTAAATGTGTTTCTATTCCCGATAGTACTGATCTAATTTAAAATACATTCTTTGTTGTCATGCTGTGTAAATGGTTTATAAGAAAAAGTCTTGTGCCCATGGAGCAGGCACAAGACTAAAAACACTCAACCATTATTGTCCTATAGTAATCACGCTTAATTGCTTAAGGTCACTTCTATCTGTAGCATCAAATTGATATAATCCATGACTTCCGACAACCATTACGTGATCTCCGGGAGGTAATACGATTACATCATAAGCATCAAATCCACTGACATGTGCCAGTAGATTAGCACTTATTGTTTTAGGATTGGTGACATCAAATGTTTTAAATCCAAAAGCACCTTCACAGAGATATAAGGTTTGATCCATCACTGAGAGTCCGTGCGGATTGCTCATAGTGTACGATCTAATTAAGCTCGGATGAGCTAAATCAGAAACATCAACAACATCAAGTTGGTTGACAAATCCAAGACACTCTGTTCCATCACGCAAGGTGACATAAGCTGTATTTCCTGACACAATCACCGGATCACAAGCAGTAGCATGCGCAAATGTTGACAAGTAGGTGGGCTGTTCAGGATTCGTTATATCGTAAATCAAAAGTCCGGAATTAGATCCTACAAAAAGGCTACCGCCCATTGGAAACAACGTTTCAATGCCCCACTGCATAGGGACTTCGTTCTTAAGTACGGGTTGTGCTTGTGCTACATTAAAAACTTTAACTTCAGCACCGTCGATAGTATACAAATGGTTCTGTGTAGTTGTAAATCTGGCCATGGATCCGCCTGTCACAACACTACTACTTATACTGGAAGAGGAAAACATATTTGCACCCCCAAAGGTAGCATCGAGGACCATGACGACATCCTCTTCTATCCAACGGCGATTTCCCCAATTCGGATTACTACAATCGATCGTTCTTTTGATATCCATTTGCTTATATTCTACCAGATAGCCTATCTGGTCATTGAATGAATAAAAGTTCTGAAAAACATCTTCAACGCGACTGACCTCTGAAGGAGAGGTTGGGTTCGTAATATCAATTCCCACCAAATCCAAATAGCTATCGACATAAAGGATATCATTATTGACTGCCATATCCAGGTTCCCCGGTACATCAATAAATCCAATATTCTGTGGATTTTCCGGTTGTCTATTGTCAATAACATGAACCCCCTTGTTCTGCTCATTGATCAGGAGATACCCTTTGTAGTAAAATATCTTTCCAGGAACTGATAGTGCTTTTGAAGGCTCATAGCTTATGGGCACCCGCATTTCATCAATTCGCTTGTATACGGGCTCAAAGGCCACATACTCTTCAGTCCGTGTACATTTGTCTTGTTCACAGCCTGTTACAAAAAAAGACACCAGTAAAAGCAACAATAATGGGAGATTCATCAAGGATTTCATATAGTATGTTTTATTTCTCCTATAGACCACTATCAGCAGCCTAAAGGTTGGGTAAGGGAGGCGTTATTTAATATAAATAATAGTGCTTAAAAAGAGCAGATTGATGGGTCTTGAGCCAGGTATGGGTAAGCAGCAGGGTGCTGTTGAACGCAATAATCGAAATGATCCGGAAGATTAATCTGCGGGTTGGTCGACAAGAAGCATCCAAAGCTTGTCCTTTAACACATCCAGGCCGTAGCCGGTGACCGATGAAATAAAGACACTTTCTATATTATCAGGAAGCGTAGGCTTCAACAATTCTTCAACCTCCTTATCAATGATATCGCATTTTGTAATGGCGCAAATGCGTGGTTTGTCAAGTAGCTCAGGGTTATACATTTCGAGTTCATGGAATAGAATGTCAAACTCCTTTTTGATATCATCCGTATCACAAGGGATCATAAACAGAAGCACAGCATTGCGTTCGATGTGTCTTAGAAAGCGATGACCGAGTCCTTTACCAAGGTGGGCATTCTCAATGATCCCCGGAATATCAGCAATCACAAAAGATTTATTATCTCGATAAGATACGAAGCCGAGGTTGGGGACAAGTGTAGTAAAAGGATAGGAAGCTATTTTAGGCTTCGCAGCAGAAACAACTGAAAGCAATGTTGACTTCCCGGCATTAGGAAATCCGACTAAGCCAACATCCGCCAATATTTTTAATTCAAGCACTCGCCATCCTTCCTGTAAAGGCTCTCCGGGTTGTGCGTACCGGGGTGTTTGATTGGTAGATGTCCTGAAGTGAAAATTTCCAAGTCCTCCTCTGCCACCGGCCATGACTACATATTCTTCACCATCCGTTGTAATTTCCGCTATAATCTCACCGGTCTCCGGATCTTTGACAACGGTCCCCAAGGGCACCTCCAAATACTTGTTTTTTCCATCCGAGCCTGAGCATAAATTAGATGATCCTGACTGCCCTTTTTCGGCCATGACATGTTTACGAAACTTGAGATGCAGCAGCGTCCACAATTGGGCATTGCCTATGCAAATCACACTGCCTCCTTTGCCGCCATCACCACCATCCGGCCCACCTTCTGCACTGATTTTATCGCGGTGCAAATGTGCAGACCCCGCACCTCCTTCTCCGGATTTGCAGTGGATTTTAACATAATCTACAAAGTTCTGTTCTGTTGACATTAGACATGTATACTACTGATCGTATCGCAGATATTTTTAAAAATATCTTCGACCGAACCCACCCCGGAAATCTTGGAGGCTCTTCCTTTTGCATGATAATGTGCAAAAATTGGTGCTGTTTGCGTTTGATAAACCTGAAATCGGTTGCGTATAATACTTTCATCGCGATCATCCGCACGTTCTGAATCTGCACTCCGCAGGATAATCCTTTGAACAATTTCGTCTTCAGGCACATCGAGCATAATCAGTGCGTCGATTTTTTGATCCAGCATATCAAGCAAACTATCCAACGCTTCTGCCTGTGGGTCTGTACGTGGAAATCCGTCAAAAATAAACCCTTCTGCTTCCTTATGAGCCATCATTTTTTTACGCAACATCCCTATCGTGACTTCATCCGGCACCAGCTCTCCTTTAGCCATATACGTACTGGCCCGAACACCTAATTCGGAGCCTTCTGCTATTTCAGATCTGAAAATATCACCAGTTGAAATGTGGACCAGATTGTACTTTTTTTCCAGCTTTTCCGCTTGAGTTCCTTTGCCACTTCCCGGAGGGCCAAAAATGATTAGGTTGAGCATAATAGTATCAGAAGTATTAAAATAAGGTCGCAAAGATAGTAAACAGTACGGAGTCAGGCATTTAAGCCCTAAATAGCGCAAAATTTCCAGGTCACAAAAAAAATAAAGGTAGCATCCTGATCATCGATGAGGATGCTACCTTTAATGTCTTTCCTAACAGGTTGGGCCTACTGATTACCTTTAGTAAATAATTTATATGCTTTTAACTCACCATCACCAATTTGTACGGAAAGCACATAAACACCGGGTGGAAAATTAAGTTGATCTAAGGTATACGCTACTGCATTGGGGGCGACAAGCTCTTCATAAACCAATTTGCCTGAGACATCATACATTCTAAAGGCAACTTCCTGATCTACAATACTACTAAAGCTAATCGCAATTTTATCTGAAAATGGATTAGGAATTACAGTATTCACAATATCCGCTTCCACGTCACGACGGACGACAATTGTATCACTATAAAATTCATAAGAATAACCCAGAGCGACATTTTCATTTATCACTTTGAGTCTATAGTAAATCACATTGCGCAAGCTTTGGTCCACGCGCGAGTATTGATTTGCAAATGTACTCACTACGCCTTTTGCCGGGGTATTCGATACTTCAGAAAATCCAAATCCTGTGTAAGACCTTTCCAGTAAAAACCTTCGACACTGATATTCGATACCTGTTGTCCAATTTACTGTGACTGCCTGATCACCCGTATAGCTCGCATTGAAGACCGTTATAGTAGTTTTCAATTCGCCTTCATATCTGGTAATTTCCACATCATCAATAGCTACACCCTGTGCTTCAATTTCGTCATCTGATTGAAATACAAATCTAAAACTCACATTCGGCTGTCCTGCCAAAAAGCTGACATCGTTTACATATTGTGTCCATGTAAGTTGTGCATTGGTGAAGTAATCTTTACCAATGGGAAATGCGCCGTCTGCAAGTTGCTCGTTAGCGTAATTATACCAATAAGGAATATTCTTAACGCCTAATTGTTTCCAGGAAGCCCCACCATCCGTTGAATATTCCACTTGAAAACCATCGTTTCTATTCTGCACGGCATATTTTCCATAGAACTTAATTTCGTATAAACCGGGATCTGTTAGATCATACATCGGTGTATATAACTCAGACCGCGTATTATTTTCATAGAGACTTTCATTTATACCTAATACCCAGGCGGTGGCGCCGCTATGCGTACCGTCTTTACCGGGCTTTGTGGAAACCCCTCGTTCGAACGGTGTGCCTTGTGGTGTATAAGCGGCAAAATGTTCCGGGTGAGATTCAAAGTCTCCGGCATAGTTTGTTCCATCCTTTTGGTAAGGCGCAGGGAGATATGGGAGAATCGCTATTTTTCTCGTCTCGACAATACTGCCATTGATGGTCAGGGTTAAATTATATGTACCTGGTGTTGCGTAAGTATGGTTCACTACAGCATTGGTTGAGGTTGTATTATCTCCTAAATTCCACTCAAAGCTCTGCGCGTTGATGGACTGAGATCCATCTATGCGAACGGATTGGCCTTCATAAGCAATAGGCTGTGCAATGATCACCGGGGCTGGTGCAGAGAAGACTTCAGTGGTCATCAATCCTCTTCCATAAGTTGCCCCAAGTACAACTTTATCTGAGTCACGCATCAGTAGCATATCAACTCTAACGAATGGCATCCCATTTTCAGGATTTGTCGGTTCCCAATGCGTGTTGTCACCATCGATATCCTCAGTTGTCCAAACGCCGGCGTCTGTGGCGATCATCGCTCGATCGTGATTGGCCGGGTCAAACATTGCCCAACGAACAGGAAGATCAGGAAGGTCGCCCTCAATAGATGTCCACTCTGCTCCATCATCATATGTGACCCAAACATTTTTCAGTCCGGATCCAAAATTAAACAAGCTGATTAGTCCATCATTTGGATTGACTTTGTCCAGATATATTGAGGATACGCTTGCATTTGCCGGAAGGTTAGCATACGTAGTCCCTGTGACAGATTTTCCTGTATGGGCATTATCCACCCTTACAACCAGGCCGGACTGTCCGCCAAAATATACGCGGTTAGGTACATTTGGATCCGCTTTGACTGCGGAGACATTAACATTATAATTGGAAATATCGACATCATCATCTACTTGCATGTTGTTTACCTGCCATCGAAAGAAATCTATATCATCAACTCCGGTTTGATTGATCTGCCCGTATAATATATTGGCATCGTCATCGTATCCAGAGCGATTTACAAAAGCTCCATTTATACCGGCACCAAATCCAAAACTAAAACCGCCATTAGTGGAAAGCCCATAGTTGCCGCTTTGCGAAGAAACTATCTGAATATTTGGTTCATTTTGATCAATAAAGCAAAACATACCATCACCGCCCCATGCTGTAATCGAAGGAGAGGCCCCTGCTTCACTAATAATCAATGAATTATTATCCTGCGTTCCGCCCATAATATATGGAGACCCTGCCTCCGGGTGAATTGCTCCTGCATAAAACTGTGTTGTGATAAATCCGGTACTTCTATCTACGGCGGATAGCCCTCCATTTCCGCTAAACCATATGCCTCCGTCATTTCCAAATAAAACCCGATTCCTAATCTTCGGATCAAAAGTGATATTGTGATGATCCACATGCATTCCCTGCGCTACAACACTCCAGCTAAACCCTTGATTAGTGGATTCGGCCATGTTAACACCACCGGAAAGTAATTTGTTACAATTGAATGGATCTACAGCAATATCCAAATCATACCATGCCTGACCATATCCTTGAAAAATAGCTGGCTCTGGTCTTGACGTCCAGTTATCACCTCCGTCATAACTCACAAATGTATTGGATGAAAAAGAGCCTACAGCACCGATAGCAAATAGCACATCAGGATCACTTGGGCAGACAGCAAATTCAATACGACTTACATTACTTGGAAAACCAGGTTTACTTCGACCAATATCTACCCAGTCTCCCTGGTCTCCTGTTGTGGATTTATAAATAGAGTTGTCATTGGCAGCATAAAATGTTTGATTGGCTTCGATATAATAGAAATCATGAAAGTCGTTACTACTTGCCCCATTGAACCCTGTGCCAATGACTTTGATCCATGTCTCACCACCATCCTGACTTCTCAACACACCTCCGAAAGAGGAGGCAGCGTACACATCGCTGTTGGTATGCACATAAATCTCATTAACGGTCTTTAGGAACGCATTGGAAGTCGATGGCAATAAAGCCCATGTGGCCCCATCGTCAAAAGACTTATAGATGCCTGCACCTTGCACGTCACCGGTATAACTTTCTCCGGTAGAAACATACACAATATTCATATCATTTGGATCCTGGTCAATACCGGAGATCGCAAGACTCTCGAAATAGATGCCTAATTTTTCCCATTGCGGATCACTCATAGTGATATTTTCAGTACGCCATATGCCGCCGGAGACACCGCCGATCCAAACCCGATTTCTACTTGGATCCGCATCATCAATCATGATGGCTCTGGTTCGTCCGCCTCTATTGCTTGGTCCTCGTTCACGCCAGACTGGATCGGAAAGACTTCCGCTGACAGCTCTGCTTCTAGCCGAAGATTCAAGCCTCGATTTACCTTCTTCAATAGCGGCAAAGAGCTTATCATATGGAATTGTTCCCCGATCGATATCCGAGGAAGTCATTTTATAATAATCTATAGCGCCTTGTATACGTTCCTGTTTGGAAAGTTGTACAGGCGCTTCCTCTTTTGGGCTATACGAAAAGACAGCAACAGCTGCTACGGCTAAAACCAAAATTGATGTGAAGTAGTAAAGTTTTCGCATCCTTAAATTCTTAATTATTTAAAAAAAACTATATCTGAACACTAGTTTCCGACAGCAATAGGTCATGACTAGCCATTGGTAAACAATTTATAAGCTGTCACGTCTCCATCGCCAATCTGCACCGTAAAAATATAAACACCCGGAGGTAGTTTAAGTTGATCAATTTGATAGGATACAGCATTAGGGACAACTTTTTCTTCCAAAATCTGCTTCCCACTAACATCAAAAAGCCGTAAAATAACTTCCTCTGTAACCACACTACTAAAACTCACCCCTATAAAATCTGAAAAAGGATTGGGCAAAACATTATTCACAATGCCCGCTTCAACATTTTTCCTAACGATGATCGTATCCGTATAAAAATTATAAGAATAGCCAATATCCGTATTCTCATTGATGACGTTTAACCGATAATAAACAAGGTCCCTAAGATTAGGGTCGACTGTAGTATACGTTTGTGTTTGCGTAGTCACCACCCCTTTCGCAGGAATGGTCGCTATATTATCAAACCCAAAACCAGTGTACGATCGTTCAAGGATAAATTTCTGACACTGATATTCTATACCTGTAGTCCAATTGACAGTGATTTCCTGTTCGCCGGTATAAGCAGCATTAAACACAGTGACATTCGTCTCTAGTGCACCTTCGTACTTCGTTACTTCAAAATCATCTATGGCAAATCCCTGCGCAGGCTCACTATCATCCGAACGAAAAACATAGCGGAAACTCACCGTTGCTTCTCCAGCTAAAAAACTAACATCCTTGATAAATTGTTTCCAGGTTAGTTGCGCATTTGTAAAATAGGATTTCCCTACTGGAAAGGCGCCATCGGTAATCTGCGTGTTGCTATAGTTGTACCAGTTGGGATCGTTAGCTGTACCTAATTGTAACCAGGATCCGCCTCCATCGAGTGAATACTCTATTTGAAAACCATCTCTTAGGTTTTGAATGGCATACTTTCCAAAAAACTTAAGCTCGTACAAACCCTGCCCACTTAAATCAAACATTGGCGTATACAGTTCCGCCCGTGAATTATTTTGATACAAATCATCATTGATCCCTAATACCATCGCATTATCGCCGCTATTAGTGCCGTCTTTTCCTGCTTTAGTTGACTTGCCTCGTTGGATTCCGGTTCCCTGGACAAGTATAGGTGCAAAATGCTCTGGTGTTGATTCAAAATCTCCGGCATATTCACTGCCGCTACCCTGATAAGGTGCTGGCAAGTACGGTAAGATGGCGATGGTTTGTGATTTAGTCGTTGAACCATTAATGGTCAACGAAATATTATAGGTGCCTGCCTGGTCGTAGACATGCGAGAAAGATGCATCCTGAGCGGTTGAACTATCCCCCATATCCCATTCATAACTTTGTGCATTAACCGATTGAGAACCATCGATGACTACCGGCTGACCTTGGTAGGCTACAGGTTGAGCGAGAATGACAGGTGTCGCAGCAGCAAAAAAATCAGTCGTTAACAATCCACGTCCATGCGTAATACCTAAAACAACTTTGTCGCTTTCACGTACTAAGAGCATGTTGGTTTTTACAAATGGCATACCATTTTCAGGAGGTATTGGTTCCCAATGGGTGTTGTCTCCATCGATATCATCGGTGACCCATACACCAGCTTCCGTCGCTATCATTGCGCGGTCATGATCGGCTGGATCAAAAATTGCCCAGCGGACCGGCATATCCGGTAAGTCGCCTTCAATGGAGTTCCACTCACCGCCACCATCATAAGTGACCCATACGTTTTTGAGGGCACTGCCGTAGTTAAAAATACCTACGATAATATGATCTTCATTCAGCTTGTCCAAATAGACAGAAGATACACTTGCGCTGACTGGAAGGTTGGCTATTTCAACTGAAATCGGATCGCCATTATGGGCATCATCCACCCGCAGGACTTTTCCTCCTCCTCCGCCAAAGAATACGCGATTGGCTCTGTTAGGATCCGCTTTTACGGCAGACACATTCAGGCCATCGTTGAGAATATTCACTTCGTCAACAGTACCGGTCTTAATATCCCAACGGAAATAATCCTTGCCACTGGTATTTACTTGTCCGTATAAAATCTGTGCATCATCATCATAACCGGAACGATTGATAAATGATCCATTAATGCTTGCGCCGAACCCAAAATCCTGCCCACCGTTTGTAGACAGTCCGTAGTTTCCATTTTGCGAAGACACAATTTGAATATTCGGATCATTTTGGTCAATAAAGCAGAATACGCCGTCCCCGCCCCAAACTGAATTAGCCGGCGATAACCCTCCTGCAGTAATCTGAAGGGAATTATTGTCTTGCGTTCCACCGAGTAAATACGGTGACCCGGCTTCAGGGTGTATCGCCCCACAATAAAACTGCGTGGTAACGTAACCAATATTTTTGTTGAAGATGGTTTGCCCACCATTTTCACTTAACCAAACGCCGCCATCGTTTCCAAATAAAACCCGGCCTTGAATTTTGGGATCGAAAGTAATATTGTGCTGATCCACATGCATATTTCCCGGAAGGGGTGTCCAGCTAATAGCTTGAAAGGAACTCTCAAATGAACGAACGCCACCGGCAATCAATCTTGCACAGTTGAATGGATCAACGGCAATATCTAAATCATACCAGGCCTGACCGTTTGTAAAATCCTGTCCTGGGCCAGATCCCGGTGCTTGACGCTCTATCCAGGTTTCACCACCATCATTTGAAACGAAGGTATTTGATGCTGAACCGTTCACTGAACCCAATACATATATCGCTTCAGGATTGGAATGGCATACTGACATTTCTACTCTTACCAATCCGGATGGAAAACCAGGTTGTGTTGTTCCGATATTATACCAATCCCCTCGGTCTCCTGTTAAAGATTTGAATATTGAGTTTGCATTAGAAGCGTAGAAGGTTTGATTTACTTCGTTAAAATCAAAATCATAGAAGTTGTTGCTACTGGCGCCTGAAAGGGAGGTCCCTAAAACTTTTTCCCATGTATTTCCCTCATCCTTACTTCTACGTACACCCCCTAGTGCAGTACACGCATAAACGTCGCCATTGGTATGGACATACATTTCATGGACATCTTCGAAACTACTGTTGCGGGTTGATGGAAGCCATTCCCATGTCGCTCCATCATCAGTGGACTTAAAAACACCTGCTCCTGAAACGGCATCCTGGTTATTGAATCCTTCTCCGGTCCCCACATAAATCACCTCATGGTTATTCGGATCCTGAGCAATACTCCCAATGGCCAGATTGTCCATATCCAGTGCTAATCTTTCCCAGGCCGGATCCTGTAGTGTAATGTCCTCTGTTCGCCATAAGCCACCGGAAACACTTCCAATCCAAATTCGATTTCGATTAGGATCAGATTCATCGATCATGATGGCCCGTGTTCGTCCGCCAATATTATTGGGCCCTCTTTCATTCCACTTGGCATTAGTCAAGCTGACTCCACTTCGGTTATTGGATGCTTTAGATTTTTCCAGTCTGGCCTTTCCTTCGGCTACAGCTTCAAACCATTTAAGGTGTGGAATATATCCTAAGTCAACATCTGAGCTGGTAAAGAGCATATCCTCTATAGCGCCATCAATTCGTTCCGCTTTTGATGATTTGGAATTCTTGTTTTCGGCCTCCGTTTTTGTCATCGGAATACTAAAAACTATGGCGAGGACTACTATCGGGATGATGTATAAAAATTTTCGCATTCTCTGGCTCTGTATTGTTCTTTAAAATAATTCATTGGATGCTTTTAAGACTCTTGGCGGAACTGGCTTAAGCCTCAATACATCAATCAAAAACTGAAGAACCCTATTATTTATCCAATATTAATTCTATCAATCCCCGTTAGTAGGTAGAATAGACAATTAACTAGATAAAAAACAAAGAAATCACCTCGTTTGCCAATAGCTGTACTTGAAGCAAACTGACAAAGGTGCTCACCTTTTTACATAAAACCCTCAATACCAGTATATAATAAACACATACGGGATAATATGCAGGCAAAAAAAAGGTATAGAATTATTCCCTGGTCTTCCCCAGTAAAGATAGGGAAATAGGGTGAGAACCGAAGGCAGGTTTAAGCCCTTATGTCAGCCATGCGCCATCAGGCAGGACAATCATGTGCTATTTGTGCTGCAGGACTACAATGAATTGTCAAAAGCTGATAAATCATTGACAAACATCCAATTACCGCTGACATCAAAATGCCCCCCCTGAGGAAATACCTTCAGGAAAACCTCATTAAAAAAACTGATATTTTTATTGGTATCCGACTCAAAACGATTAAGCCTGTTGAACAGCAGTAATCCTCCGGGATTCAGCATATCCCGCATGGCCAATAGGGCCGTCTCGGTTTGAAGCGATTCAGGAATTTCATCACCCACAAAAACATCAGAACAAATCATATCATATTGTCCTTCGTGATATTCTAGAAAATCACCGGCATCAGCCGTAAACACATCTACATTAATCTTCTTCGGGGAGAGCACATAGGTATACGCCAGATGCGTCACTTCCTCATCAATCTCCACAGCCGTAAAGTCCATCTTCCGTTTGAATTTGGTGACCAACATATCAGGAATGCTGCCCATCCCGAGGCCTAAAATTAGACAAGATTGAATGGAACGTTCATCCCAAAGAAGTCGTTCGAAACTCTTCCTGAAATTAGAATACAGATCACTAAAACTATAGATCGCACCTTCCGTAATTAGCTTATACCTTCCGCGATGGAGTACAACTTTCAGTTGTTCATTGTGCGGACTACTTGTTTCTGTAATCGGCCATTCGAAAAAATGGCTCAGCAAGGATACTATGGGATTGGGACCTGCCATGTGTTACCGATACACCGCAGAAAGTTCAAAAACTTTTCGCAGAATGCTGTCATCTTCTTCCGTAAAAGGAATATCACGGCGTGCCATGACAATTTTTGCTGTACTCAATGCTTCATCAATACGATGTGTCACCAACCCGGAAGCACCGCCCCATGAAAATGAAGGCACAAACTTTGGGGGTAATCCATCACCGAAGAGGTTGGCACCCACGCCAACGATTGTTCCTGTGTTAAACGTACTTTGAATTCCTGTTTTACTATGGTCACCCATCACTAAACCAAGAAACTGAATTCCTGTATCCCTAAGTGTCTTTGTACCGTAATCCCACATCCGGACATTAGAGTAATTATTCTTCAGGTTTGAAACGGTCGTTCCCGCACCGAGATTACACCATTCCCCAATGATAGAATTGCCTAAGAAACCATCATGTGCTTTATTGGAGTGACCCATCACGACTACCTCTTTGACCTCTCCACCAATTTTACAATCTGGCCCAATGGCTGTCGGGCCGTAGATCTGGGCACCCATCTTTATGGTACTGCCTTCTCCAATGGTCACAGGGCCACGAATAATGGCACCTTCCATGATCGTCGCATTTTTGCCAATATAAATTGGTCCTGACTGTGCATTAAGGATGGCACAACTGACTTGGGCTCCTTCTTCCAGAAAAATATTGTCTCCTGCAATCACCTGATTATTGGAAGGCAAACTTTGACTCACCCTACCTTTCGTAATCAGGTTGTAATCATACTCAATCGTCGCACGGAGGTAAAGGAATAAATCCCAGGGATAATTTAACTGAATAAAAGGCGTGTCGGAAAGTTCGAGACCTGATATTTCATCTATAGATTCATCGCCAATCAATCGCTCAAACTGATACCTGTTTAACCGGGCAGCAACCAAATTGGAATTGTCCATGAGGGCTTCATTTGGTTCCAGTTGCTCAATCAGTCGAACGAGTCGATCATTCGGCATGATGGCTCCATTGATGACGATATTGTCATCTTCCAGGATCATGGGATACCGGACGGTTAAATAGGCAGAGGTAATATAGGAGGCTTTTCCTTGCAACAACTTTTCCCATCGCTCGCGGATGGTAAAGACACCAGTGCGCAATTCTGCTACAGGTCTTGTGTAGCTGAGCGGGAGCATCTGCTCTCTGGATTCGTCATCAAAAAGAATGATGTTGCGCATGGTTCATTGAGGTAATGAAAAAAGCCCCGAAATTGTTCGGGGCTTTTTGATTATTCTGTCTCTTTTTTTGCAAATTTCGTATTTGCGAATTTTTTGTTGAATTTATCAATTCGGCCCGCGGTATCAATAAACTTCATCTTCCCTGTAAAGAAAGGATGAGATTGACTGGAGATCTCCAGCTTAATCAGTGGATATTCGTTACCATCTTCCCATTTGATGGTATCTTTTGTTTCAACACATGATTTCGTTAGAAAAGCAAAGTCGCAAGAAAAATCCTTGAATACGACATGGCGGTAATTAGCTGGATGAATATCTTTTTTCATGGCACTTTTAAATATTGGACGGCAAAGGTAACCTTTTTAGCAATTTTGGCAAAATATTAAGCAGATATTTCTTGTCCCCAAAAGGGATCATCTACAATATCCCGAATCCTGTCACTTCAGGGTACTATCTAATAGGTCTTGAGCAAATATTCAAAGCATATAAGTAATCTAAACGCTTGTTTTTCTAACATTTTCATATTGAATAATGCTCCTTTTGCCTTCTTTTCTTCAAACACTACCCTCCCCATTGGACGCATGGCCATAATCTAACCCTGGAAAAAAGGCATCCTTGAAATGGGCGATGGTATAATCCTCCGAAGGATTTCCAGTAATGGCCAGAATATCGAACCTTATCTCCCATTCGTAGCCAATCGAACGCATAAAAGCCATGGCAGCATCAATAATAAGCTGTTTTTTTCTCTTCGTAACCATTTCTTCAGGACGCCCAAAGTGCGTATAGGACCTCATTTTGACTTCAATAAAGACCAGCATCCCTTGATCTCTGGCGATGATATCGACTTCTGCTCGCTTATAGCGCCAATTGCGCTCAAGCAGTTCCATACCATTTGCTTTCAGATATGCTACTGCCTGATCCTCTGCCCAGGCACCATGAATTTTTTGCATTCCCATTTGCCGATTAAATTAAGGTGGTCACTGTCACGAATCAAGATTTTACACATTCTGAATGAAAACAGACTGCGCGATATAAGCACGTATTGTGAAAAATTTCCTTGTTTTACAGCGACATAGCCTATTCCTTTAACTTCAAGAAATATTAGTCCTTATGATGAATGAATTGATAGAGCGATTTATGGATCAGCTCGAAGAAGGCCTCCAAATTGGACGCAATGCGTCGATTCAACCCGCCGCTACGAACATTACACATATATATGTAGCCGGACTTGGTGGGTCAGGAATAGGTGCAGACTTTGTAGCTTCCTTTATACAAGATGAGTGCAAACTGCCTTTCCTTGTTAGAAAAGGGTATCACGTACCCGCTTTTGTTGGTAGCAATACTTTAGCCATCGCGAGTTCATACAGTGGTAATACAGAAGAAACGCTGATTTCGTATGCCCAAATAAAGAAACAAGGAGCGCGCCTGTTGTGCGTGGCCTCCGGAGGGAAAATCATTGAATTAGCAAAAGCTGATGGTCATGACTTTATTCAAGTGCCTGCAAACTGGCCGTCCCCCAGAGCTTGTCTGGGTTACTCCGTGACAGCACAGCTTGCCGCCCTTCAGCACCTGGGTTATATATCAGACCGATGTCTAAATGAAATTGAAGGTGCGATAGTGATGCTTCGAAAAGAATCAGCCGCTATCCGTGAACAGGCAAAAACAATAGCACAAAAACTGCATAAAAAAATACCGGTTATCTACATTGAGGATCGTATGGAGCCGGTCGCCGTAAGATTAAGACAACAAATCAATGAAAACAGTAAAGCGTTATGCTGGCATCACGTCATTCCGGAGATGAATCACAACGAGTTAGTCGGCTGGACTGAAGAAAATAAAGATCTGGTCGTGCTCTACCTACGCAATGATGATGACTATGCGCGCAATGCGGTTCGAATGGATATCAACAAAAAAATCATTGGCAAGTATGCCGGAGAAATAATTGAAGTTTATTCAAAAGGGAGCAACCTCATTGAAAAATCACTTTATCTGGTTCATCTTGGCGATTGGATTTCCTGGGAGTTATCTGTCTTGCGAAATGTGGATGCACTAGAAGTCAATGTCATCGATTACCTCAAGGGCGAATTAGCGAAAGTCTAATACCTGGATATAGAAATACAGTGGCCAATAAGCTTTTTGAACGCCGGTTGTCGTGAAGTGTCAGGAACAAACTGCCAATAACCATTGCTAAATCCTGTTCAAATAGCCTAATTGTGTGTACTTTTGAGCCAATTGATTAAACTAATCAGCATATGTCATTATTAGAAGGAAAAGTTGCTATTGTCACCGGAGGCTCAAGAGGAATCGGCAAAGCCATTGTTGACGCATTTGCCGCACAGGGCGCGACTGTTGCATTCACCTATTTATCATCAAGAGAACGGGCTGAAGGAATCGCGGCGGATTGGAAGGCAAAAGGAAAAAATGTGATTGCCTGTTATTCCGATGCTAGTTCCTATGTGCATGCGGAATCATTGGTTCCTTCCATTAAGGAGCAATTTGGTAAAATTGACATCCTGGTGAACAACGCAGGTATCACCAACGACACCCTCCTCCTGAGAATGGATGAGGACCAATGGGATAGTGTGATTGAGACCAATCTTAAGTCTGTTTTCAACATGACAAAACAATGCATCAAAGTGATGTTAAGTCAAAAATCAGGTTCTTTAATTCACTTGAGTTCAGTCGTTGGACTTTTTGGGAATGCGGGTCAGGCAAACTATGCTGCTTCAAAAGCTGGAATAATAGGTTTTAGTAAATCCGTTGCGAAAGAAATCGGATCTCGAAACATTCGAAGCAATGTGATTGCCCCGGGTTTTATAGAATCAGACATGACCAGTGCACTAGATGAAAATACGCGAAATAATTTTTTGGCAAACGTACCGCTCAAGAGATTTGGAAAAGCTGAAGAAGTTGCTAAGCTAGCTACCTTTTTGGCATCAGATCAATCCGAATACATTACCGGACAAACAATTAGTATCTGCGGCGGATTAAATACCTGATGATGGTCAGGATTGTATTTGCATTTGTTTTATTTTCTTTGGTAACTTCCTGTAGCCCAAAAATCACTACACGACTTGCCACGAACGATGACATCCAACGCATTGAACCACGTGCCGGTGAAAAAAACAGAAGCACGTGCTATGAACCACTTTCCTATGTTGTTTATCCTGAATTAATTTACACCAAATACATTCGTGTAAACCTGCATTTTATGAATTCTACTGATGGCAGGCACAACATGCCGGCAGAGGAAGTGACCGCATATTCCCGCGAGTGGATTAAGGCCATCAACAGCAATCTGGATCATAATATGCAGATGTTTTTACCGCACGGTAATACCACGCCTGTTTTACCAATCCCTTATCGCTATATTATTTCTCCGGATCCGGATGTACCGGGCGATGATGGTGTCTACTATCACATCGATGATGCGTTATGTTATGT
>JBBKWA010000092.1:0-4979 GCA_037968695.1 Saprospiraceae bacterium | reverse complement strand
TCACCAAAGGCTATATGAATTCCTGGAAGATAGGGTCTAAAAGGTTAGAAATCAGTGGTTTGCCAAAGTGGTGTCATGAGAATATATTGGCTCACGGAGCGCAGTTCATTTTCATCAGTGGTATCATTTATTTCTTTGGATGGGGCGTTCTTATGCCTTACTTAGGGGCAGCACTGATTGCCATATTCGTCTTAGAATCGGTCAATTATATAGAGCATTATGGGCTGTTTCGCAAGCGGATGGCTTCAGGGAGGTATGAACCAATGCGGGAAGTTCATTCGTGGAACTCTAATCATGAAATAGGCCGTATCGTGCTTTTTGAGCTCGTCAGGCATCCGGATCATCACCATCAGGCTACCCGCAAATATCAAACTCTCCGGCATCTTGAAAAGAGTCCCCAACTTCCATTTGGGTACCCGATGTCCATCGCTATGGCCCTGATACCCCCTATATGGTTTCGTGTGATGAACCAAAAACTCGAGGGCTTTCAGGGGGCATGACGGAAATCTATATATTTTAGCAGTTCCATATAAAATACACACGACTCTTGCCTACACTTTCCATAGTTATTCCCGCTTATAATGAAGAAAGGACGATCCACCTTATTCTCGATAAAATAAGGCGGGTCACCCTGCTCGAAAACTGGGACAAAGAAGTTATTCTGATCAATGATTGCTCCAAGGATAATACTGAAGGAGCCATAAAGAAATATCAGGATGAGCACCCCGATTTTCAAATTAGATATGTGGCCCATGAGGTGAATAAGGGCAAAGGGGCGGCGCTGCACACTGGGATTGCCTTTGCTTCCGGGGAGTATACCATCATTCAGGATGCTGATTTGGAATATGACCCTGAAGAATATAATGTCCTGTTGAAGCCCGTCATCATGGGATTTGCTGATGTTGTTTACGGTAGCCGATTTATGGGTGGTAATCCACATCGGATTTTGTTCTACTGGCATTCCATTGGCAATAAATTTCTCACCGGGTTCTCCAATGTGTTTACAAATTTGAATCTCACGGATATGGAGACCTGTTATAAATTGTTCAGGTCGGATATCATTAAATCTATCCCGCTGAAAGAAAATCGTTTTGGATTTGAGCCTGAAGTAACAGCCAAGATTTCCCGTGTAAAAGATATTCGGATTTATGAAGTCGGTATTTCTTATTATGGACGTACGTATGCGGAGGGTAAGAAGATAGGCTGGAGAGATGGTGTAAGAGCAATCTTCAGTATTCTCAAATATAATATTTGGGCACGATAATGGGGGAGAAAATGCTTACCTATAAATTGGAATCATGTGTCGTTTCTTTAAAACAGGCGATACAAGCGCAGAAAAATGGGGCAGATCGTATAGAGTTGTGTGCGTCTCTTGAAACAGAAGGTATGACACCCTCTTATCATCTTGTCTCGGCGTTGTGTGATCATCTTAAAATTCCTGTTCGCGTGATGATCAGAGCACGACCGGAAGGTTATGACGCCAATGATGTGATCCTCTCGGAAATGGTGCGTTCCATAAATGAATTCAAGCACCTGCCAATCGAAGGATTCGTATTTGGTTTGATGAAAAACAATCGGATTGATCAGGAGGCTATGAAAATATTAATCCATCAGGCTATTCCCTTTCCAATCACTTTCCACAAGGCCATTGACCTTTCCGATAATATTCAGGAAGATATTGAATGGCTTAATCAATTCAGTTCAGTTGATACCATACTCAGTTCCGGCGGAGCTGAACTGGCGATCGATGGTATTCCACAAATTCAGAAAATGAAATCCTGGTTTAACGGAGAAATTATGGCTGCCGGAAAGATAACGCCGGAAACTTTGTCTGCTATAGACAAAGAATTACAGCTTTCCTGGTACCATGGAAGCGCTATTGTATAAAGCAATAAATTTATTTCAATTTTATACAGCTACCTGCAAGGCGCGTTCCATGACGGCGGGTTCAAACTTGGGCAATGCTTGAAAGGTGTAACCAAGGGCTGCAAAATGGGCAAGTACCTTTGGAAGCGCATGCTTAAGATTTGTTTCAGCCTTTAGGCTATCGTGAAATACAACGATTGAACCTGGTCCGGCATTTTGTATTACATTCTGGGAGCATTCTTCCGGTAAAATATCCGCATCGAAATCACCACTCAAGACATCCCACATGATAATTCTGTAATGGCGCTGCAGAAACTGAGCCTGACTTGGTTTTATTTTTCCATAAGGGGGACGAAAGAGACTGGAGTCTACCATCCGTGCACAATGCCGTATGTTATGAAAGTAAGTGATATTTTCTGTTGACCAGCCGGAGACATGGTTTAACGTGTGGTTGCCGACGGTGTGCCCTTCTTCTATGACCTGATCATAGATTTCAGGAAATTTTTTGATATTGTCACCAACACAAAAAAAAGTGCCTTTGGCATTGTACGCTTTAAGTGTTTCAAGAACCCATGGCGTTACACCCGGAATTGGACCGTCATCAAATGTGAGGAAAATCTCCTTATTTGTGCTCCTCATCTTCCAAAGGAAGCCCGGAAAAAGGGCTTGTACATATTGTGGTGTGTGGACTAAATACATGGTTTGGAAAACAAAGTGGACAGGTTCATGGAATGGCTATCTTTGCCGGAATACGAATAAGCAGTCTATTAAATGGTTTCTAAACGTAATTGTTTCGTGTAATGCTGCATAATTCCACAAAAATCTATTTTTTAATTGAAAAATCTTTGTTTTAAACAAAAATATAGACTAAATCATAAGTTAATATGTCAAATAGATTAAGATTTGCACCTAGCCCAACCGGTGCGCTGCATATTGGTGGAATCAGAACTGCACTATATAATTTCCTTCTTGCAAGGCAAAAAGGAGGCCAGTTTATTTTAAGAATTGAGGATACAGATCAAAATAGATTTGTTCCCGGAGCAGAGGAGTATATCACCCGATCATTACGTTGGCTGGGGTTGACTGTTGATGAAGGGCCCGCTATTGGAGGCCCTTTTGGTCCGTACAAACAATCTGAGCGTATGCTGATGTACAAAGATTATGCGATCAGGCTGGTGGAAGAAGATAAAGCATATTATGCCTGGGATACGCCTGAAGATCTGGATCAGAAACGACAGGACGCTTCAGATCATAGTTTTAAATATGATGCTACCATCAGAACCCAAATGAAAAACAGCCTGAGTTTGTCCAAAGAAGCAGTAGCGAAAAATCTCAGCGACAATATTCCTTACACTATTCGATTAAAAGTCGAACCAGGTCAGTCCATTCAAATAAATGATAAAGTCCGAGGGGAAGTAGTTTTTGATAGCGCTGAACTTGATGATAAGGTTTTGGTGAAAGCAGATGGATTTCCTACCTATCATCTCGCGAATGTAGTGGATGATCATCTAATGAAGATTACGGATGTAATCAGAGGAGAAGAATGGTTGCCAAGTACAGCACATCATGTTTTATTGTATCAAGCGTTTGGATGGGAAGATACTATGCCGGCATTTTCACACCTGCCATTAATCCTCAAGCCAAACGGAAATGGAAAGCTCAGTAAACGAGATGGACAGAAGTTTGGATTTCCTGTTTTTCCACTCGCATGGCCTTCTGAAAATAAAGCCGAAGCAATCGATGGTTTTGATAGTTTTGGATTCGAACCTGAAGCAGTGGTAAACTTTTTAGCATTGTTGGGATGGAACCCCGGAACAGAACAGGAGATTTTCTCCCTGGACGAATTGATAGCGGCCTTTGATCCGGAAAGAATTCACAAGGCAGGCGCTCGTTTTGATTATGAGAAAGCATTATGGTTTAATCAGCAGTATGTTCATCAACTAAGTTTTGCGGATGCGGAGCCAAGATTAAAGCAACAAGGAAATGAAGCGGGTTATAATTTGGAGGCCTCTAATTTGGAGGCTGTTTTTAGTTTGCTTCAACCACGGGTACATCGCTTGAATGAAATCATACCACTGGCGTATTACTTTTTTACAGACACTTTGGATTTTGATAATGAAGCCATCAATAGTAAATGGAAGCCTGAAGTAGCACCTGTTTTGGAAAGCGTAGCGAATACACTGAAGACTATTGAGCCGTTTACTTTTGAAGTAGCGGGAGCTGCTGCAAAAGATGTTATTAAAGAAAGTGGCGTTAAAATGGGTCTCGTTATGCCTATGCTACGTGCTGCACTCACCGGGACAATACAAGGCCCTGATGTATTTGCAATTGCTGAAGTGTTAGGGCGTGATAAGACAGTCGAACGATTTTTGAAGTTTGCCAAAAGATGAGGGGCTTAAAGCATTGGGCATAGGGCAAGAGTTTAGAGGGTTTAGTATTGTCCCCTACGGTGACATGGTTTAGAAGGTTTAGTTTAAATGTTTAAATGTGGAAATGTGGAAATGTGGAAATGGTTAAATGGTTAAGGTTGTAATTCTTTTTTGCGCAACACCTGCATTCGTAATTCTAAAAGTCTGGCATCTGAAATCTGGCGTCTAGTGTCTGGCGTCTTAGGTCTAGCGTCTCCAAGTCTGGCGTCTGAAATCTACCCTTCAGGAACTATTGTCCGCTACTTACTTGTTGAAATAAGATAAGTTGTATCAATAACGAAGTTTGATAATTTCATTCCATGCCAAGAAAGAAAAAGAAATCCGGGCCTCCCTCAAAAAGTAAAACCATCTTTCATGAAGAACTGAAAGGCTTCGACTTGAAAGTAAATCCATTTGGGGAGATGGAATCCACCTTCTCCATTGACAAACTCAATGCTTTTCTGGATAAGCAAGTGGATGATAAAAAGCTGAATCAGGGATCTGGCGAAGAGGAATAAAAAAGGAAAATATAACTACTAATGTAACTGGTATTTATAAAAAAAGTCCGGATGAAAACATCCGGACTTTTTTTATTAGTGGTTATATTATATACCTAGTTTCGTTTTTACGAGACTGGTGATGTTGGTACTTTCATCAGCGTAGAGAATAACACCAACGCCCGGGCTGCCATCAAAAACATAGGTG
>JBBKWA010000091.1:0-18824 GCA_037968695.1 Saprospiraceae bacterium | reverse complement strand
GTAGCCATGAATTGACAATCAATGGATTGGCTGCGCTAGAGGTTATTTCGGCACAGGTCAGCGAGGATCCGGCTAGTGGTAAGCAAAGTGAAATCGCTATTCAAAGTGTCTATATCCAGTACGGGGGCATCATTTATGTTTTCCATGGAGTGACGCTACCTGCGGATAAAACAACCTACAAGTCGTATTTTGACAAAACCATGCGCGGTTTTAGAGAACTGAAAGATCAGTCGAAAATCAATGTACTTCCTGAGCGTATTAAAATTGTGAAAGTGCCTAAAACTGGCACACTGGGACAGGCCTTACTTGCTCTTGGGGTGACAACGGATCACCATCGTGAGCTGGCTATCCTTAATGGGATGGATGTCACGGATCAGGTGAAGGAGGGCTTATCGATTAAAATCCTAACAAAGACATAAATAGCTGATCTTCAATATATAGCGTGACTTCGGGGAATTAATTTCTTTCTAAATTACACTATTTGTTATTTCGCATAAGAATCTTACCTTTGCCCCGCTTAAAATTATATGTATACCGCATGCTGATTATTGAAGTAAAAGAAACAGAATCCATCGACCGTGCCCTGAAGAGGTACAAGCGAAAAGTCCAGAACGTAAGGCAAATACAGGAACTGCGACGCCGCAAGGAGTTTGTGAAACCGTCTGTTGTGCGGAGACATGAAGTTCTAAAGGCTGTTTATAAGTCCAAAAAGCAAGCTTCAGAATAGGTCTTATCACCCGATGAATAGTGTCATCTCACTGTTCTAATCTAGTTTTTCAATTTTTTCTTCCAAATTGGTGCCTGACCCTATGGTCAAGTACTGAATACATAGTACATTTGTGCGGCTGCCCGGGTGGTGAAACAGGTAGACACGCAGGACTTAAAATCCTGTGGCCAGTAATGGCCGTGCCGGTTCGATTCCGGCTCCGGGTACTTTGAAAATCAAGAATTGCACAGAGACCGCCATGATTGATTTGGATCAACGACATAGAGTCTGCGATCCCAGATCCTCAATATACGAATGGCATCTCTGTAAGGAACATTAGGGGTTTTCGACCTTGCAGCCCTATTATGATGATCGCGTGTAGGATTTGCGCAGGCTCTTTTTTATTTCCTTTCTTCCTTATATTTAAGAGAGTAGTAAAGTCTCAATTGTGGAGTGTGTTGTCGTGGATAACAGCACCCTTCATTTAGCTACAAAGAGGGAGCCCAAATACATATGGTATACTAAGAAATACATTATAAAAGCGCTCAGAAATATTGGCAAACAAGGGATTCTATCCAGTTTATGCATAAAAAAAGCTCTGGAAAATTCCAGAGCTTTTTAGAGCGGAAAACGAGACTCGAACTCGCGACCCCGACCTTGGCAAGGTCGTGCTCTACCAACTGAGCTACTTCCGCATTTCTTAACGGACGGCAAATATACAATTTTTATACTTTCATTTTCAAGCCCAATAAATGAAAATTCCTTGCGATTTACAAGATATTTGCCTAACATTCCAATACCCAGTATTGACACATATTCCTCATTTACAGCGATTTATTAATCCATAGCCCAGACGCACGCCATACCATGCAAGTTGTTTTAATAGATAATTACGATTCCTTTACCCATATTCTTGCCCAATATGTACAAGAACAGGAAGGCGTCACCCTATCTATTATCAAAAATGACACCTTTCAGCTTGAAGACTTAGCAACCTATGATGGCATACTCATTTCTCCGGGGCCGGGCATTCCAGATACAGCAGGGCTGATTAAAGCAGTAATTACTCACTATTCAGGGAAGAAGCCGATTCTAGGCGTTTGTCTCGGGTTACAAGCCATCTACGAGTCTTTTGGCGGACAGTTGGCCAATCTATCGCAAGTACAACACGGCGTCAGCTCACAGGTAGAGATCATCGATGATGCAGATCCAATTTTTAAAGGAATTAACTCGCCATTTCAATCCGGACGATACCATAGCTGGATTTGCGATCGCACAGTTGTGCCTGATCAACTTATCGTCACTGCCCAGGATCAGGCTGGAAGAATTATGGCCTGCCGCCACAAAACACACCCAACCTATGGCGTACAGTTTCACCCCGAGTCAATATTGACCCCGGAAGGAAAAAAGATGATTAAAAACTTTGTCGCACTATTGTAGTCAGGTGTTGTGGGGATATTTAGAACAGAGAGAGCGATTGCTGGTGGGCACAGTGTTTAGAATGTGTAGCGTTACCGCCTATTTGGCGACACTGTTTAGAAAAGTTTAGTTTTTTGCTCTTGCTGTTTATATAGTGTGGTACTGATGGCGAGAAAAGTTGAACTAAACTATCTAAACTTAAGTACCGAATGGGTACTTAAACTAAACTCTCCTAAACTCATTGACTAATGATGATCTCCGGCTAAATTGCCCCGGTCTTTAGGCCGGGGATTTTAAGCAGTTTCACAATTTCCTTTCGGCGGCACTGTTTAGAAAAGTTTAGTTTTTTGATCTTGCTGTTTCTAATGGATTCTGCTGTTGGAAACGGAAAGTGTACTAAACCTCCTAAACTTAAGTAACGAATAGTTACTTATACTAAACTCCCTAAACTCATCGACAAAAGATATTCCTTTTCGAGACCTGAGACTTGTAGACCTAAGTTTTTACCACCCGAGGATATAAGCAAAGATCAGAGGCGCCACAATCGTGGCATCCGATTCAATGATAAACTTAGGTGTATCAATCGTCAGTTTACCCCAGGTGATTTTCTCATTTGGTACTGCACCAGAATAAGAACCATAACTCGTTGTCGAGTCACTGATCTGACAGAAGTAAGACCAGCAAGGAATTCCATCCAACTGCAAATCCTGATGCATCATCGGTACAACACATATCGGAAAGTCTCCGGCAATACCGCCACCAATCTGAAAGAAACCAACACCATTGTCACCGGCATTTTCTTTGTACCAATCAGCCAGCATGATCATGTATTCGATACCTGACTTCACCGTCTGTGGTTTGTAAAGCCCTTCCATGCAATGCGCAGCAAACATATTTCCTGAGGTACTGTCTTCCCATCCCGGAACAATGATCGGTAAGTTTCGCTCGCAAGCAGCAATCAACCAGGAGTCTTTTGGATCAATTTGAAAGTGCTCTTTCAAAGAACCATTGCGGATGAGTTGATAAATATATTCATGCGGAAAATAACTTACGCCTTCTTTTTCTGCTTTTGCCCAGACCTCCATAAGCTGACGCTCGATGCGACGCATCGCCTCTTCTTCAGGGATACACGTATCGGTCACGCGATTAAAATGTTGCTCCAATAAAGCTTGTTCATCAGCAGGACTCAAATCTCTGTATTCCGGAATGCGCTTATAGTAATCATGCGCTACAAGATTGAAAATATCCTCTTCAAGATTCGCCCCGGTACAACTGATGATATCCACTTTTCCCTGCCGAATCATCTCTGCAAGAGAAAGACCTAATTCTGCAGTACTCATCGCACCCGCCAATGTGATCATCATTTTGTTACCCTGTTCCATGTGGGTTACATATCCTTTCGCAGCATCCACCAAACTGGCTGCATTGAAATGACGATAGTGGTGAAGAAGGAAATCTGAAATCGGTTTAGCACTCATGATGGCGAACTTTATAAATGTAATTGTGTGAAATTAGAGATAATGCAAAAGATCCAACTAGAGCGTTTCGTACCCCAGAATCTTTAGCATTTCATTTGGTACTTGCTCAGGCCGCCAAAGCTTATCGACAAAGTTGCCTTTCTCGTCGCGATCAACTATGATATGTTTTGGTGATGGAATGAGGCAGTGCTTTATGCCGCCGTATCCACTGATCGCATCCTGATATGCCCCGGTATGGAAGAAGCCGATGTACAGCGGTTCTTTATTTCCTTTCTCAATGGTCGGGAGGATAAGGTGCTGGTTGAGATCCTCAAAATTATAGTAATCGGAATGATCACAACTAATTCCACCTATGTGAACGCGCGAGTAATCGTTGTTCCACTTATTGACCGGCAACAAGATAAATCGTTCGTTGAGGCCCCAAGAATCAGGAATGGTATTCATCAAACTGTTGTCGATGAGGTACCACAACTCAGAATCATTTTGTTGTTTTTGTTCGAGTACCGTGAAGATCGTAGCACCACTTTCGCCAACAGTATATTTTCCAAACTCTGTGTAGATATCCGGATGATCTATTTCTTCTTCATCACAAGTGGCTTTTATATTGGAGATAATCTCATCTACCATATACTTATAGTCGTACTCAAAGGATAGACTATTACTTGTTGGGAATCCACCACCGATGTTGATTGCATTCAATGAAGGGCAAATCTTCTTTAGCTCTGAAAATATTTTCAAAGCCTTCTTAAATTCACCCCAATAATATAAGGTGTCCCGGATGCCTGTGTCAACAAATAAATGCAACATCGTCACCTGAACATTTTTGTTAGGTTCAATTTTTTCTTTGTAATAACTGATGACCTCCGTTGGTCGAATACCTAATCTGGAAGTGTAGTAGGAAGATTGTGGCTCTTGTTCGATCGCCACGCGAATGCCTACATCAAACGGTCCTTTGATTCGTCGCAACAACTCATCTAATTCTCTGGTGTTGTCTAAGACAGGCAGAGATTTTTTGAACCCTAATTCGTGGAGCTGAGCAATGCCATCGAGATAACGTTGTGTTTTATAGCCGTTATGGATCAGATTGATGCTTTTGTTGATGTGACCACTCTGGTATAAACTCAGAATTAGGTCAATGTCAAAGGAAGATGAGGTTTCCAGATCAACATCGTAATCAAGTGCTTTTTTGATCACATGACTGAAGTGACAGCACTTCGTACAATAGCAGTATCGATATTTCCCTTTGTACTGGTTGCTTTTGATAGAGCGGTTAAACCAATTCTTTGCCTTTTTAATCTGATCGCCTATTTTAGGAAGGTAGGTCAGCTTAAAAGGGGTCCCATATTTATCAATCAGATATTTAAGTGAGATGCCATGAAAACTTAGCTCCCCATTATGCAGATCGAAGCCATTCTGCGGGAAATCGTAAGTCTGCTGGATAAGATCGAAATAACTATTCTTCATTCTTCAGGTCAGGTCTGGTAGGAATATGATTACCAAGAAGGTCAAAAATAGAAAAATAGAACTTGGATTTAGGCTTTTAGGCACCTATTGTGGCCGGATAATAATTTATCCACTCGCTCCAACTCCCCGAATAGAGCCTTGCATCGCTCTCTGTAGCGATCTTATACGCCAGGATATTGTGGCAGGCAGTAACGCCGGAACCGCAATAAAATATTGGATTTTCTACTTCTAGCAGGCTCGCTTCGGAAAATCTCTTTGTCAATTCAGCCTTGGTTTTCCAGCGTCCTCCTTCCCGCAAATTTTCTGTAAAAGGAAGGCACGACGCCCCTTCAATATGTCCGGCAATTGGGTCAAGCGGCTCTTTTTCGCCGGTATACCGTTCAAATGCTCTGCTATCTACGAGTGTATCGTGGGTATTGTGAACGAATTCTTTATCAACCAGTAAACCCTGATTTAGCTTAACCTGAAAATTGCCTTGTTTTGGGGTCGGCCATTGATTGTCCACCGGAAGTCCTTCTTTTTGCCATGCAGCAAAGCCTCCGTTTAACACCGCCACCTGAGAATGACCAAGCCAGTTTAGCAACCACCAGGCACGTGACGCATAGGCTCCATTTAACTGGTCATAGACGATGACCTGACTACCCGAATCGAGTCCGGCAGCGCATAAAGTAGCCGCTATGCTATCCGGATGCGGAAGTGGATGTCGACCGGTGACGCCTTTGATCACGGGAGCAGAAAGATCATGTCCAAGATCCATGTAATAGGCACCGGGGATATGATTCTTTAAATAATCCTGACGCCCACGGCCAGCACTGCCAAGTACATAGGTGCAATCCAGAATAACTGTGTTAGCGTCTTCCAGTAATGCTAAAAGTTCGCTTGTACTGACCAATGTATCGTAAGCAGATGCCATTATTTATTGTTTATGTTTTTGAGTTCCTCCAGGATTTGGTCCGTATGTTTGGAGGAGTTGACCGGATGAATGACTAATTCAAATTGCCCATTTTCATCCACCAGAAATGTTGTGCGGTGAACAGCATCGCTGATGCGCCCCATGAATTTCTTTTCACCATATATATCAAATAGTTTGGCGAGTTCATTTCCTTCATCCGTGATTAATGGAAAGGGGAGGTCATATTTTTCAATAAAACGTTGGTGCTTTTTGTTGCTATCCTCGCTTACACCAATCACCGCGTATCCTTTTCTTTTAAGGCGTGTATAATTGTCTCTGATATTACATGCTTCATTGGTACAGGTGGTGGAACCATCGTGATTGTAGAAAAACAAAATGTACTTTTTGCCATGCAAGTCTTTGGAAGAAATTTCACTTCCATCGTGTAATACACTTTTAAATGTTGGTACTTTTTGGCCTGGTTTCCATTTCGATGTCCGGGTTCGGATCATTGTAGCAGCGATTTATTTGGCTACAAAGTAAATGATTTTTTAAAGACAGTTTCATTTCCCCGGTCATCAATGACTTTCAACATTAAGGTGTGATCACCTGGAGGAATTTGGCCATCAAACAAATGCGTTAGCGTGCCTGTTTTACCATCTAAGGAAAAGAGTATCCATTCTCCATCAACATATCCTTCGTACAACAGATCACGGCCGCGATCATTAATTTTGAAATTATCTGATATTTTAAAAGCCATTTTTGTCCAACCGGTCATAGTGCTTCCGAATTTTAAGGTCCTGATCTCAGGAGGTATGGTATCGACCATGATGGTATACGTACTCATTTGTCGTACAGCGGCTGTCAGGTTATTGCCTATCCAGTGGCCACCACAGCTTACACAATTTTTATTCTTTTCGCAACGTGCAATGAAGGCTTTGTCAAGTAAATTTTTTGGTACCCCTAACCCCTCGATGTTGACATCAAAGTAATAGTGCACCGCAGCGCCAAAGGGTGAAACCGAAAAATAAGGACTCAATGTCTTTAGGCTATCTGCAGGTGTGATGACCAGGCTTAATGGTGTCCTTTCGTAAAAACAATTGCTAGGCCAAACAATCTGGATGCCGGGTTTTGATATAATGTTCACCTGAGCAGGATCAGCAATAAGTTCACAAGGAGGTAACGCAATTTCACTTGCATCCGCATTTAAGTTTCGTTTGACATCAAATGAAAGGGTAGAAGTGTTTCCCTTAAAATCTCCGACAGTGAGATTGATATGTCTTGTTGTGTCTGAATTTAAATAGACAAACCCCCTGTCTTTACTGGTGTAATAAATAGGAAGCTTATTGCCTTCCAATGGATAGCATCGATGATAATACTGTCCTTCAGACACCTTCTTTTCATAATCAATATGCGCATTGAGATACCTGGTTTCGCGAAAAGAAATTTCATCCATCGAAAATGCAAATGAAGGTTCGTTATCTACCTTGCATTCCAAACTATAGATGCCATTATGGTTATTGGAGCCATCCTGCGAGTCGTACGTCCTTAGACCAAATGCAATTTTGGAGGTGGTAAGGTTTAAAGGTTTTTCAATAATATATTCTCTATTTGATTTGTATCGGGGATTTACTTCTATTGTTTGAATCAGGTTGCCGGCAGCATCGTAGGCATAAACCAATAGTTCCTGAATCACAGGATACTTCTGATCACTTAAGTTGAAGCCAAAGTGAAGCGGATTGATTGGGATTTGACCTGCGGTATGTCGAATTTCAAAATGTAGATGCGCGCCTCCTGAAGAGCCCGTATTGCCCATTGCGCCTATCCGCTGTTCTTGCACCAGAGGAAACTGTCCATTGTTAGGATAGAGATCTACAACAAATGATTTCCTTTTGTATTGTTCTTGCTTCACATACGCAGCAATTTCAGGAGTAAACTCCAACAAGTGTGCATAAACGGTGGTGAAACCATTCGGATGCTCAATATAAAGTGCATTGCCATAGCCGTATTCTTCAACTTTTATTCTACTCACAAAGCCTTCGTAAGAAGCGTAGATAGGGTCGCCATCAACACCGTTAGAGGCTTTAATATCTAATCCCGCATGGAAATGATTTGATCTTAATTCACCAAAGGTGCCGGATAGTTTGAAGTCGCGTTTAACGGGAGAGCTGAAAACATCAACAGGGTATTTGCCCCCATGTGTTGTCATAGCAAGGGTAATGATCAGCAGCGTTAATAATGCATATAAATTGATCCTCATTTTAGGTGTCGTTGCTATTGTCAGCAGGATAAATGATAGAACGCATGAGTTGTTCTATTTCAAATGCTGTTTTGAATACAAGTGTATTATCATTTTCTAATGCTGTAAGCGCTGATTGAAAACGCTTTTTAACCATCGGATGTTCTACGAGTAATTGCGTTGCGGTAATCCCCATTGTCCAGTTCAACCACGAGGCTTTTTGCTTTTTTCGTTCTTGTTTAATGGAGGTAGTGGTTTCCATTATCTCCTTATACGTTTTCAGGCAATCCAAAACTTCACGGATACCTTCACCGGTTAATGATGAGCATGTAAGCGTCTTTGGTTGCCATTCTTTGCGAAGGGAAGAGAAATAGTGTATCGCGTTTTGATATTGTGTTTTCGCTAAGCGAGCCAGATCCATTAATGTTCCATCCGCTTTGTTGACCACAACGATGTCCGCTAGCTCTGTAATCCCCCGCTTTATACCTTGCAGTTCGTCACCCCCACCCGGTTGCACAACAAGAATAAATCCATCTGTAAACTGCCATGCGATGTGTTCAGATTGACCAACGCCTACGGTCTCCACAAAGATCATATCATATCCGGCGGTAGCTAGCAAGGTCATGATTTCATGACTGCGTCTGCCCATGCCCCCTAAAACAGGTCCTGCCGGACTTGATCGAATAAATGCTGAAGGAGAAGTAGACAATTCGGACATCCGTGATTTATCACCCAGGATACTTCCATGGCTTATGGAGCTGGTTGGGTCGACGGTCATGACCCCAACTTTATGTCCCTGTGCAATGGCTTCCATTCCTAAAGCCTCTATAAACGTGCTTTTGCCAACGCCTGGTGCACCACTTACGGCAAATCGGATGGAAGGATCGCTTTCCTGAAGTCTTGTTTCGCATGATTCCAGCAGGAGAATAGCGGCATTTCGATCGACAATTCGTTCACTTTCCACCAAAGTCATGGCTTTGCCAAGGGCTATCCGGTCGCCCTGGGTCAGTTTTTCAAAAAGTTGCCGGGTATTCGTATCCATAAAGTGCTGCTGAGCTATTGAACAAAAACAAATATATAATTAATATTTAACTTGTAATATACTGATGTTCAGTGTTATAAAATGTTAAAACCGTTAACTTAAAGCGTTAATACTGTTAAAACGCCGTATTAACGCTTCCATAATAGTTTTCTCACGCTTATTCGGGTTTATTTGATGAATAGAGTAGTCAAACAAAGGTGGGCGGACTCTATATTTAATGAACCACCGCCAAAAGTGGCAGAAATTCAATACATCCAACCGCTCACCTTATTATTTCTTTTGCTGAAGCGCTTCCCAGATATTTTCTGTCCAGTGGGTCGAATAATAATCAATTGTATATGCACCGGCCAAGGGATCAATTCCCTGGTACATATTACTTTCCAAATTTAAAAGGTGGTGGATATTTCGATTTGTTCGTTTGTAAAATTCCTCAATATTCTCACCTGCCAGGTGATGGATACACAAACTATGTGTCCCTACCAACGAAGCTGCTAAACCAGACATGGAAGCCCTGATTAAGTATTGGTCCGGCGTTTCAATTTCATTACTTATAATGTGACATTCCAAATACGAATTGGCTGTTTTATCAACTTCATAAAAGGCCAGAAGGTTATGCCATAAAAGATGAAGCACTCTGGTTTGAATGATGTGCTTGAAATACGATTGGTCAGCCTGTAATGCAATAATGCACTGACTAAAAAACTGATGATTATTTTTTGCTGAATCAGTAGTATGATAATCATCTATCAATTGATTGAATAGAGCAGCTGTGGTAGTATCCCAAATACCCTTGCTCGGAATATCATAAACATAAAGCAAGGAGGAGGCTGGAATTTTATTACTTGAAATCGCGTCAATGATTTTCCCAAATTCATCACTTGTTAACCGAGCTCTGTTTATTCGGATGTTTACGCCATTGTTGAGAAATGGAATCAAGTCATTGACGTGATCAACCGAAAAAGTTCCAGGCGCTAACTGCACATTGACCATGTCAAGATGAACATCTTTTAACCAACCGGCTAAAGGAACTTTATCAAGTGTGTCGAGTTTTAAAAGTATTACCTCAGCACCATATTTTAGCGCACTGTGAATATTCTTGTTGACGGTCTCCGGCAAAATATCTGATGTATCAATCCATTCGGTTATGCGCGGAGGGCTTTGGAATAATTCATTGGGAAGTCTGACAACCCCTTTCATAATATCTTCCTGATGAATCAATGGCTGACGAATTTCTCCAGGCCACCATTCCGCCATTAAGGATGCTACAGGCGTTTGCCTGAGGTCTTTTTCTACCTGTTCGATCCATTCTTTTTTGGAAACAGGATCAAATGTATACGCCCAATCCTTCATGTCGTCAGCAATATTAGGCATAACCATTGAAAAGAGGAAAATATTACATCAGGATAGCGAACCATGCCGATTTGTTTAAGTCAGCCTTCCTCATCACAAGATTGCTACGAGACCCTATATTTACAACGTGAGCACTACCAACAAACCGATATATCTGGATTATCACGCTACGACGCCTGTCGATCCACGGGTTTTAAGGGCCATGCTTCCATGGTTTACAGAAAATTTTGGTAACCCGGCCAGTCGATCGCATGTTTTCGGATGGCAAGCTAGTGAGGCTGTGGAAGTGGCTAGAACACAAGTTGCCCAACTGCTAGAGGTCAACCCAAAAGAGATTTTTTTCACATCAGGCTCGACAGAAGGGTTGAATATGGCCATCAAAGGCTTGGCGGAGTCCTCCAGTCATCGCGGGAAACACATTATCTCCGTGGCGACAGAACACCATGCCGTCATCGATCCTTTAAAATGGCTTGAAAAAAGAGGATATACAATTGACTATCTACCGGTCAGGGAGGATGGGCTTATTGAGCTGGATATGCTAAAGCAGGCTATCCGCAAGGATACACTGATGGTGATCGTCCTTTGGGCTAATAATGAAACTGGTGTTATCCAGGATATGGGCGCAATTGGCGCAGTATGTTCTGAAATGGGCGTGCCTTTGGTGAGTGATGCTACTCAGGCATTTGGAAAAATAGCAGTGGAACCGAAAAAATGCCATGTTGATATTGTTTCAGTTTCAGCACACAAAATATATGGCCCTAAGGGTATTGGGGCACTTTATATAAATCAAAGCTTGAAGCCTAAACCGGACGCACTGATCCATGGCGGGGGACATGAGGAAGGCTTTAGAGCCGGAACATTGAATGTGCCGGGGATTGTTGGTCTTGGCGAAGCTGCTGCCATCTGTAAGGAAAGCATCGACTCATCTTCGGGTGCCATAAGGGCTTTTCGCGATCATTTTGAAGGCACTATTTTGAAAGCACTTGAAAAAGTATCCATTAATGGGCATCCCAAAGAAAGATTGCCATCAGTATCAAATATTGCAGTGATGGGCGTGGATAGTCAGGCTGTCATGTCAAGATTCAGGACCAAACTTGCTATTTCTTCCGGTTCGGCCTGTAGTTCTGCTCACCCTGCACCTTCACACGTGCTCCTGGCGATGGGCTTGACCGCAGCAGAAGCAAAGTCTTCTTTTAGAATCAGCTTCGGAACACCTACAACTAAAGATGAAGTAGATCGGGCCGCTCAACTTTTCATAGATGCGATAAATACTGAGCGGGCGATCAGTCCGATCTGGCAGATGATCCAGGAAGGCATAGACTTGTCCTAAGTGACCTTTGCAATAAACTATTCTCGTCAGGATCTTGTTATCTTTGCATTCTCCGGGAAGTCCTGGTTTAATTACACGAAATCGATCTAACACCATGCTTTTTGTAGCAGACAATGCCAAAGCCAGAATAATAGAGATACTAGGCGGTGAAAACAAATCTCTTGACGAATACTTCGTTCGCGTCAGCGTCACCAGTGGGGGATGTTCAGGCCTCGAGTATAAGTTAGATTTTGACAATGATCTAAAGCCTACAGATCAGGTTTTCGAAGACAAGGGGATTCGGATGGTGACAGACCTTCGAAGCTTTCTATACGTGCATAATACGACACTCGAGTTTTCTGGTGGATTAGAAGGAAAGGGTTTCTTTTTTAGTAATCCAAATGCCTCCCGTACATGCGCGTGCGGAGAGAGTTTCTCAGTATAAAAAAGTCAATAAGATTGAGGAGCGTTTAATACCTCAATAAATCATCAATACTTTTGGTGACTTGTGCAATGCTTAAGATCATTGCTTTTTCCAACACTTCATTTAGTGGAACAGCAGGCATATCTGTGGAGCCAATTGTTCTGACAGGAGCATCCAGCGAGGTCCAACAATTTTCCTGAATTCTGGCAGCAATAGTCTGTGCATAGGAATTGGAGATGGTATCCTCAGTCACGACTAAACAACGTCCATGCAACTTGACGGTATCGTAAATCAATTGTTCATCCAACGGTACAAGACTTCGTAAATCCACGATAGTGACTTGTCCTTCAAATTGCTTGGCGGCTTCAAGTGCCCAATGAACCCCCATGCCATAAGTTATAAGCGCCAGCGATTCGCCTTGCGCTACGATCTCATCGTCTGCTTGCAGGGCGATACGACCCTTACCTAGTGGGATGACATAATCTTTATCCGGCAGTGGTTGTTTGGCAGATTCTGTATGTGGGACCTTGCTCCAGTACAATCCCTTATGTTCAAAAATCACGACAGGATTTGGATCGTAATAGGCCGCTTTCATTAACCCTTTTAGATCAGCCCCATTACTTGGGTAGACAACTTTTAAACCTTTGATATTGCAGACTACAGTTTCAACACTGGAGGAATGGTAAGGCCCTCCACTACCATAAGCTCCGATCGGGACGCGCAGGACCATGCTCACTGGCCACTTGCCATTGGAAAGGTAACACGAGCGACTCACCTCCGTAAACAATTGATTCAATCCCGGCCAGATATAATCCGCAAACTGAACCTCTACAATTGGTTTTAAACCAACTGCAGACATGCCTACCGTAGAACCGACGATAAAGGCTTCCTGAATCGGGGTATTAAACACTCTGTCATCGCCAAATTTCTGCGCGAGTGTGGCAGCTTCGCGAAATACACCGCCAAGCCGGCCGCCGACATCCTGTCCATAAAGAAGACATTCCGGATGTTGGTGCATAAGCTCTTCAATCGCAATCAGCGCACTGTCCACCATGACTTTGTCTTCAGCTCCTGCAGGCTGTCTGATGCCAACTTCATGCGTTATTGGCGTCGGAGCATAATCATGTGTATATAAATCGCCTGATGTTGGATCCGGTGCATTTCTGGCTTTTTCAAAATCCGAGGCTACTTTTTTTGTTGCCTTGGCTTCGAGACGTTTGATTTGCAGGGCGGACCAACCTTCCTCAAGCATTGCTTTTTTAATCTTAGGGTAGGGGTCTTCTTTTTTATCCTCTTCCAAATCATCACGATACCATTCCATTCGCACGCCGGAGGTGTGGTGATTGAGTAAGGGTACTTTGGCATGAACGAGAAATGGTCTTCTTTCTTTTCGTATTGTTTGGATCACTTCTTTGATCGTATCAAAACAAACTTTGAAATCAGTGCCATCGATACTGCGCGTTTCAAGGCCTTTAAATCCTTCAGCATATTCAGCGGCATTCATCGCACGCGTCTCTGCCGCAATGGCAGAAATATCCCAATCATTATCCTGGACTAAGTACAGCATGGGAAGCTGTCTCAATGCCGCCATTTGAAAGGCTTCGGCTACTTCTCCTTCCGTAACGGATGCATCGCCCAGAGAGCATACTACGACTGGGGGATTTTTCCATTTTACGAGTTTTCGATGTTCCTGATAGGCTATCCCCATAGCCACTCCAGTCGTTGGAATAGCTTGCATGCCGGTGGCTGAGGATTGATGTGGAATTTTAGGTTTGTCGCTATCCTTCAGGCTGGGGTGGCAGTAATAGGATCTCCCGCCGGAAAAAGGATCATCTCTTTTGGCCATCAACTGAAGCATGAGTTCGTAGGGCGTCATTCCGATGCCAAGCATCATCGCATCATCCCTGTAGTATGGGGCGACCCAATCATCCGGGGTCAACTGCATTCCTAAAGCTATCTGGATCGCTTCGTGCCCTCTGGAGGTGGCATGCACATATTTCGAGACCAATTTAAAATTCTCTTCATAGAGTTCGGTCAAGGCTTTTGCTGTCGCCATGTACAAAAATGCTTGCTCAAGCGTATCCTTCCACAAAGGGGCAGTTGGACTTCCTTTCTTCTTTTTCTTTGCTGTCGCCATATCTAATCCCAAAGATAGAGATTGAAATTTTCTAACAAGCTCGAATTTGGATCAAATCTTATGCTAGTTTCCATAAGAAGGGGATTATTGCAAATATTATCCGGCCGCTATTGGAAAATACAATTTAGTTGCCTTGATATCCTTCAATAGACCACAAGTCCGTTTATCTTTAGCATCTTAATATTTGGAATATGGATGAATATAACGGCCTCATTGCCAAGGTGTATCGATACAACGAGATCTTAGCCAATACAATAGAATACAGGAAACGGTGGAAGGACAGCCTCAAGGACTTGATAGTCAGTGAATTGGAGGCGATGATAGAGGCGACAGGATTAAATGGCAAAATTGAAACCTCTGAAAAAGTAAAGCACCTGGAGTTTATCCATCTGTCGCTAGGGACAGAAGAAAGCGGAATTTCAGAAATCGTGAATGAAAAGGTTAATAAGCCACTTATAAAGAAAAACGGATCCTTACTCTATCAGCAATTATTTAACGGAAAAGTGCAGGTGATGGTGGTTTTCCCCCACATCGAAGGCTTTGGGGATCCAAACCCACCAAAGGTGATCGGGATCTACAGACCGGAGGAGATTAAGCCCCCTTTCTTAATTCGCCACATGGAGGATTTTATTAGAGAAATCACGCAATGGGAGGACTTTGACGATGATGACCAGGTGATGACTAAAATTGGCTTTAACATGCATAGTCTTCCGCCACCTCTACCTACTTCGGAGGATTAATTACAATTATTTTTTGGCCAGTAACATCCTGAGCGGAAGCCGGATTTTGTGATGCTCTTTTCCCATAAAGTCATTTTTAAAGAAAATTAATCCAAAGTGGAAACAATCGACACTTTGGGTTACTTCCGGATATTGGATCAGTTCGTTCCATCCTGCATTCATGTCCTTTGACCAATAGATATCATCCACCACGATAATGGTTTCTGCATGTGTCTTGCTTTTCAATAAATTATAATAGTGCAGAAGCGCTTTGGCGATATGATGCCCGTCCAAAAACAGAAGGTCAATTTTTTCTGTTGAACCAAGGTTTGTCTCAATAAAATTTTGGAATGTTTCATTGTACAATTCAATATTTACAAAACCTAGCTTGTCAAAAAACTCCCGCGCTAGTTTACTGATCATTGGATCACCCTCCACTGATTGAATCGCGGCTCCCGGGGCACCAGCAGCCAGGTAAGCGGTGGATATGCCTAAAGAGGTACCAAATTCTAAAATTAGAGTAGGGTTCAAAAACGTCGCCAAACGAAATAAAAACCTGCATTGGAACGGATGACTTAAGGCCTGACCGGCGATCTGGGCAACTGGAACATTAAGCGGATCCACTCTTGCTTTTGAACCGGCCCCATAATCAACGCGGGAAACAACATCTTTGGATGAAAGGAGCGCTTGTCGGGAGCTTTCTATTATTTCAAAGACAGGTGAGCGCTTTTTTTCATCGCAACAGAAGGTAAACAGATCGAAGAGAAAGGGCGAATGGAATGCATCCCAGCGTCTGGATTGGCTGAGATGAGTTAAAAACTTTGTGATCGTGTACCACTTGCTCATTGGGCAAAGTAAATGTTTGTTTTTGGAATGAACGATTCTATGAACAGGGTAAACCACACTTGGCCCGCCCTTCCTGTCTGCCGGACGACAATAGATTCTACCAATGATTAGGTTTAAGAATGTTACTTTTGTTCAGCTACTGAATTCACTAAAAGCCATGAATATGCCTATTCGATTATTGATCTCCCTCTTCTTGATTTTCTCCACCTTGCAATCCTACGGGCAAACACATTTTGTAAACCGAAATGATTTGCTTCAGGAAGCTGACTTGCACAGTGGCGTGCCAGTAGGTATTGCTGACATGAACGGGGATGGACTCGATGATCTAGTCACATTACATCAGGGAACTGATTTGTATATTCAGTACCAAACATCCGATCCCAATCGTCCATTCGTTCGCTACAAATTGCCACTTGACATCGCGAATAACGAACAAAATGATATTTGTATCGCGGATTATAATAACGATGGCGCGAACGATATCATGATGGTTGGCTCTTATGATCGCGTAAAAGTTATTTACAGCATACCCAACACCTTTGAATTCAACTACACAGACTTCATCGTCACTCCTTTCTTTTCTCAGGGGGCATCCGCCGGAGATTTTAATCATGATGGATGGGTAGATGTCGTGATGCTAAATGACAATGGGCTCAACTATACCTTAATGAATGACGGAACCGGTATTCTGGAAATTCAGAATTACTTTGATTTTGTCACGATACCCGTATCTGATAACTCAGGAAATTATGGTTCCGTTTACACAGATTTTGATATGGATGGTGATGTTGATTTTTATATAGCCAAGTGCCGTCAGGGTGTTAGCAGTTCTACCGATCCTAGAAGAATTAATGCCCTCTTTGTAAATGATGGCAACGGAAATTACACAGAGATGGCAGCAGCTTACGGCTTAGCGGTAGGAGAACAAACATGGACTGCAGATTTTGGAGACATGGACAATGATGGTGACTTAGATTGCTTTATGACGCAGCATAATATCATTTGTGAATTATACGAGAATATTGACAATGATACTTTTATCAATATCACAGCGCAGTCTGGTCTGGATATAGGGAGTGTACCATTGCAGGGGATGTTCAGAGATTTTGACAACGATGGATTCCAGGATATTCTGGTAAGTGGAAATCGGCTTGACTATTATCGCAATAATGGAGATAAAACCTTCACTAGAATTGATGCATTCGATGGGGTAGTTTTTGGCACCTTCGCACTTGGCGATCTTAATGTGGATGGCTTTACGGATGTGTACGCATCCAGAGTTATCCCTTTTAATAATCCGAATGATTTGCGTGAGGATATTCTGTTTCTAAATGAAACCAATGACAATCATTATTTGGGACTAACACTAAAAGATACCGTTGGGAATCCTTCAGCGATAGGGGCTATGGCGATACTATATGGCCCATGGGGTACGCAGGTAAGGGAAGTACGCGGTGGTGAGCAATACGGTGTGTCTAGTGGACATAGTATTATTTTTGGCCTTGGACAGGAAACGACGTACGATAGCTTGATCATTCGATGGGCAAATGGCGAAAGAGAGCAGTTTAATAATCTGACGATTGACAAAACGTGGGGAATCCGAAGAGGTGGATGCGCCAATGAGCCACTGAAACAGTTTGATTCGTTTCATGTATTGTGCAGTGATGATTCGCTTGTATTAGCTGTTAACTCCCCAATGGAATTGATTGGGTGGAGCAATGGCGTGACGGACGATACATTGGTTGTGCGTACTCCGGGGATTTACTATGCTTCATTATTAAGTGACAACGGATGTACCGTCATCACAAATGCTATCGAAGTAGGGCAGGATCCGGATTCGATTAAGCCTGTCATTCAGTATGAAGGAAATACCCAGTTATGCATCGGAGATCTTGTGACACTATCTGTATCAGCAGGATCGGCTTACCTCTGGTCAAATGGCGATACGACGCAAACCATCGAGGTGGTTGCTTCAGGGGAATACTACGCGCTTGTGGATGGATTTTGTGTTGCGCAAGCATCAGACACCATAAATCTTAATTTCATCACTACTGACCTTCCGATCACGACAAATGATACTTTCAAACTCGGTGAGTCTGCTTATCTGACAGCTGCAGGAGATAGTATTGTGTGGTATGCGGATTTAGATGGAGCCATGCCAATCGGTAGCGGGAATATCCTCGAGTTGACAGACCTAACGGATACAACGATAGTCTATGCTCAAAACTTGAATGGGATAGAAGGACTTGATTTTCAAATTGGTCCAACGGCGCATCAGGGAAATACAAAATACAACTCTAACACGGTCAACGGGGGTCTTTTATTTGAAGTCTTACAGCCCATCGTTCTAAATCAAGTCACGCTATTTACCGATACAGTTGGAAGCAGAATCATCGAAATATTTAATACCAACATGGATTTTTTCTATCAACAGCAAGTTGATCTGGAAGAAGGACAAACCGTCGTGGATTTAAATGTTGAGATTCCGGTAGGCGAGTACACCATGACAACAAATACGGATCATAATAATCAGGAGTTTGGAGTCAATACGCCGTACTTATGGAGATCACCGTCCGGTATCTTATATCCTTTTGCCTTTGAAGATATTCTTTCGATCAATAACTCTACTTTCGGATCTGATTATTTTTACTACTTCTATGACTGGAAGGTGTCCACCCCTGATATGTTTTGTACCTCGGAACTTGCTCCTGCTACAGCAGTGCTTGATATAGAAACAGCAACACTTAATCCTGATCCGGAATTGGCATTTGTATTATCTCCAAACCCGACAAACGGAAC
>JBBKWA010000090.1:0-18178 GCA_037968695.1 Saprospiraceae bacterium | reverse complement strand
TCCCAATGGTCATCGATGCCGATGCTCTGAATATCCTGGCTGTCCGCAGAGATTTACTTGATAAACTTCCAGCCGGTACCATTATCACACCGCATCCTACAGAATTTGACAGATTATTTGGTGAACAGGATGACCACTACAGCCGCTTTGAAACAGCTAAAGTCGAAGCTCGAAAACGCGAAATCAATATTGTCCTAAAGGGCGGAGTAACTATTATTTGTCAATCCAACGGAGTTAATTTCTTTAATACCAGGGGCAACCCGGGCATGGCCACTGCAGGAAGTGGTGATGTGTTAACAGGCGTAATTTTAGGGCTACTTAGTCAGGGATATTCACCAGACTATGCTGCACTACTTGGTGTCTATCTCCATTCTACTGCAGGTGATATTGCTGCTGAAGATCAGGGCTTTGAATCCTTAATTGCCTCAGACATCGTGGAATACCTTGGCGAGGCTTTTGAGGAGTTGCGTGATCATGAACCCTCAATTGACGAAGAAGAAAACGATGGCTAGAATAGTGGTGCTAACAGGAGCTGGAATTAGTGCTGAAAGCGGAATTCAAACATTCAGGGATGCCGGTGGACTTTGGGAAGGCTATAAGGTAGAAGATGTAGCTACCCCGGAAGCCTGGCAAAGGCAGCCCAAGGTGGTCCAGCGATTTTATAATGACCGCAGGAAACAGCTTCTAGATGTATCCCCTAATGCAGCCCATATTGCGTTGGCCAGTATTCAGGACCAACATGACGTCATTGTGATCACACAAAATGTGGATGACCTGCATGAACGCGCAGGAAGTAAACAGGTGATTCATTTGCATGGTGAATTACTCAAAGCAAGGAGCACATCTGATGACAGCTTGATCTACCCATGGAAGGAAGATATCCTTGACACCGATCGATGTGACCGTGGCTCGCAACTTAGACCACATATTGTTTGGTTCGGAGAAATGGTTCCCATGCTTGAACCAGCCATAGTGGAAATTCAAGAAGCAGAAATCGTTCTTGTGATAGGAAGCAGCATGCAAGTCTACCCTGCTGCCAGCCTTGTGGCTTTTGCACCGCAGCATATTGATATCTATTACATTGATCCCAATCCACGATTAAATCATGAGTTAAGCATTCGAAAGAACTTGCATGTTATTGAAATGAAAGCTACCGATGGCGTAGCACACGTTCTAAAAAAGCTACTCTAAAAAGTTTATAAAAGCGGCTTGATTATTTTGGCATTTCAATATCCTTAAAAATTGGCCACTTGAGCTCCTGCACAAAAGCTTTAAATCCAGACCAGTCGTTATCAAGAAATTCATTGACCGCAATTACATTCTTCCCCACTTCCACTTTTGTTTGTGCCAACATATTCCTTGCATTCGAACCGGGATCGCCCAGTGAAGAATAAAGATATGAACCAGTATTGCCAAGATAGGTGCCAAGATTTATCTCACTGGTATACCCCTTGACATTCTCAGGCTCCATAAATCCTTTTTCCAACTCAGCGATTTTCTTATTTAACACCTTCACAGAATCTTTAAACATCTTCTGGGTACTGTCCGGTGAATTAACTAAAAGTGATTCAATCATTTTAATGTCTTTACGAACGTCACGCAATGCTTTGAAGGCTATTTGTGCCCGGTTCACCTCATCACTTAATTGAACAATCATTGCATTGCGCGCCTCGAGATCTGCAGCTGTGATGTCCAGTCTGGGATCTAACCGAACAGTAATTGTTGTAGAATCTTTAAAGCCGTTAAATAGACCAACTAACTTGTATGTTCCTGGCAGAACATACTGTCCTGATGGATCATCCGCATCTTCCGCAGGATCACGACGGGATGGATAACGTACCCCTTTGTTGCGCATATCCCATCCGATGGTATTCCATCCATTACTTAATTTTCGTTTGATGTACCGAATGGTATCATTTTGCATATCGAGGACATAAAGCTTAAGCATGTCTTTGTCCTTTTTATCTTCCTTTTTTGTTGAATCAGCGACAGCTTCAATGGGTTCATCAAATTCTGACTCTTCTGCTTCTTCCCTTTTTTCTTTCCTACTTTTCTTTTTGACTATTTCCGCATTGTCCGTGAGTGTATCCTTTTTTACTACAGGTTTTACATAAGCCACCATCGGCGCGCCTCCTCGACGATTATCTCCTGTAAATTCTGCATCGGCAATAAACCTTATTCCGTCTACTGACCGAAAGGAAGTCTGTGTAGCATCTTTTGATGGAAACAGCACAAAATCCTTCTCTAGTATCTTTTTGTTTGTAGTCAACTCACGAAGTGGTAAAAGATTATCCAACACCCAAAGCGAACGACCAAAAGTACCAATGACGAGACTATGATCTGTTGGATGAATTTTTAAATCTGTTGTTGGTACTCTTGGAAAAACTTCTGCTGACATTCTTGTCCAACTCGATCCATGATTCATACTGATATAAAGTCCATCATCAGCTCCCAGAAACAATAAATCTGCTACTACCGGATCCTGCACAATTGAATGAACAAACGAAGTAACCTGCGTGTCCTTAACAATCTTCTTCCATGTTGCGCCAAAATCAGTTGTGTGATAGGCGTATGCCTTCCAGTCATGTTGTCGATAATTATTAACGACGACAAAAGCTTCTCCTGCATTGTGTGTTGAAGCTTCAATTTGTGGTACCCAAGCCCCTTTCGGGCAACCAGGCAGTTTCGTGGAATGATTAGTCCAGGACTTACCGCCATCTCTGGTCAATTGGATGTTTCCATCATCCGTTCCTACCCATATCACATTGGGATCTTTAGTGCTTGGCGAAATACAAAGTATTGTGGTGTGGTTTTCAGCATTCGTCGCATCAATCGTCAATCCTCCCGATTTGCTTTGTTGTTGTTTGGTCGTATCGTTGGTGGTTAGATCAGGGGAAATAATCTCCCAAGAATGTCCACAATCCAGACTGCGGTGGACAAACTGACTACCATAATAAATACCGCAATCATTACCTGCGATTGGCGCAATCGGTGCGTTCCAATTGTAACGTAACGTTTCTCCTTCAGGGTGAACAGGTTTTACAAATTGATTGAAACCAGTTTCTCTATCGTAGTAGGTGAGATTTCCTCCTTGACTCATTGCCCAGCCATATCGCGTATCCGAAAGCTTGGGAAGTACATCAAAACCATCCCCGAAATATAGTTCGCGCCAATCCTGATTTCTTATTCCGCCAGATTTCAAAACAAAGGATGGTCCTACCCAAGATCCGTTATCCTGCATGCCACCATAGAGATTGAATGGATAATCATGATCAATATTGACATGGTAAAATTGACCAACCGGAATATTCGAACAGAAATACCAGTTCTTTCCACCATCCCTTGATATATTCAATCCACCATCATTACCATCTATCAAATAATTAGGATCATCCGGATGAATCCAAAAGGCATGGTGATCGGGGTGCACCCGCTTTCCGTAATCTAAAATTGTGCGAAATGTTTTACCGCCATCTTCGCTTTTTGAAACATAAGACCAAAGGTTCCAGATTCTATTTTCATTTTTTGAATCGACATAAATTTCTGAATAATAAAAAGGCCGGTTGCCAATATTCTCAGTGGAGACTAATGACCAGTTTTCGCCGCCATCCGTACTCTTATACAAGCCATGTGTTTTAGATTCAATCAATGCATAGATTAATGAAGGCTTCGATGGCGCAATGGCTAATCCAATTCTGCCCAATTGACCTTTTGGTATGCCTTCTTCGTTGGTTAGCTTTTTCCAATTCTCACCTCCATCATAGGTAATATAAAGCCCTGAGCCGGGACCCCCACTTTTAAAATCCCATGGTGTCCTGATATGTTCATAAAGCGCAGCTATAATCTTTCTTGGATTTTTTGGGTCCATGACCATATCGCCGATGCCGGATTGTTCATTTGAATAAAGAATCTTGTTCCAGGTTTTTCCACTATCGGAAGTCTTATAGATTCCTCTATGCTCATCCGGTCCCCAGGGCGACCCACTTGCACCAATATAGACTGTAGAAGGATTATGGTAATCAATAAGGATTCGGTGGATGACTTTTGTTTCTGCCAGTCCCATAAACTTCCATGTCTTACCACCGTCTAAAGTGCGAAAAAGACCTTTCCCACTATTTTGTGAATTACGCGGATTTCCTTCTCCTGTCCCTACCCATATTTCGCTTGGGTTTTGCTGATTGATTTTAATGGCGCCAATAGAAAGTGTAGGCTGATCATCAAAAATTGGATCCCAGGTGATCCCTCCATCCATAGACTCCCACACACCTCCAGAGGCCGCACCGATGTATATGTGTTCTGGATCATCAAGCACGACATCGATTGAAGTAATCCGTCCACTCATTCCGGCAGGTCCAACATTTCTAATGTCTATCGCTTCCAGTGTTTTTTTGTCAAGTGGTTGAGCTAAAACAATCATTGTCGAAAAAGTCAAACTCAATAGGAGAAGAAGAGGTTTCATAAATTCAGTGGTATTGGTGATTCGTTTTGGAAATATAATTTTCGAAGATATCCTTTTGTATTCAGGATCAACTTAGTTGTTCGTATGTTTATTTACTATTAATTGTCTGATCGGGATGACTTACGCAAAGGCCAGACATCATTATCCTCATTGAGGTCCGCGAGTCGTTTTGAGGGATCGATTGTAACAGATTTGATTTCGTCTATTCCAACTGGAACAGTAAAATAATAATAGGGATGAACCCAATCCCAATCCGGTAAAATTATAAATGGTTTTCCATTAAAAGCCACTTCCGCTTTATATCCACGCATAATGTCTAGCGGTATTGAAAAGAATATTTCAGTTTTATCCTTTAATTCAACCACTAGGTCTATGGGCATCGGCATTAGTCCGACTCTGTTGAGATAGATTATTGTCTCATGTGCATTGCCATAAACTGTATCGACGGCATAGTCAATAGTCTTCGTTGAATTCACCCAATAATCTCTGTACCAATCCAGTTCAAGATCAGAAGTCAATTCCATCACTCGGACGAAGTCAACATCATCAGGGTGTTTAAATTTCCATTGATTAAAAAACTCCAGCATTCCTTTGTCAAACGCCGGTTTGCCAATGACATATTCCAATTGATTCAAGAAGATACCGCCTTTAATGTAAGCGGAAGTACTATAAGCATTGTGCGATTTAAAATGATCCGCATGCGTGGTTAGAGGTTCTTCGATGCCAGCATCAACTAATCGTGCATACGATCTATAAAAACCTTCGTAAGGGAATTCATCTGGATTACCGGGAATTAGCCCCAATGACTGCAGATGATCCATTACGCGTTCGGAAGCGTATTGAACAAAACCTTCATCCATCCAATAATAATAACTTTCATTAAAACCCAATGCCATATAATACCAGCTATGCATTATTTCATGTACTGATACACCCACCAAACTAGTCAAGGATCGCTTGCCGGTGATTAAAGTCGCCATTGCATACTCCATTCCACCATCACCGGCCTGAATAAAGGAAAACGTTGGATAAGGATATTTCCCAAAATTCCTGTTGGCATAGTTAAGGGCTTCCTCCATAATCGGAAGGAATTTTTCCCAGTTTTTAGAATATGATTCATCATCAAGGTAAAAGGCTTGCAATTTTACACCATTAGCACACTTGTGTATGCGATGCTTGTACTTAGTGTCTGCTGCCCAGACAAAATCATGCACATCTTCCGCTATAAATTGCCAGGTAAGCTTCTTGCTCTTTTTATTTGGTTCCGGGGCATAACCATGTCCGATTTCCAGTGCATTTTTCAAAACACCGGTAGCGGCAACTATATACTCAGCATCAATTGTAATACGCACATCAAAATCTCCGAACACACCATAAAACTCCTTGCCGATATAGGGATCAGCATGCCATCCTTTTCTATCGTATTCGCATAACTTAGGATACCATTGTCCCATGGAAAAACGGATACCTTCCTTATTATCCCTCCCTGTTCGCCGTGTCATCAATGGAATCTGAGCGATATAATCCATTTCAAAAGAAGTCGTCTGACCAGGTTTTACAGGAACGGCCAATTTTACCTCAAGAATCGTCCCTACTACTTCGTATTCAAGCTTCTTTCCGTTTTGTGTTAGCTTGATAATTTTCTGAAACCCAATTTCATCCTCCTTCAGATCCCATATTGATCCCATTCTTGGGTCTACTTCACCAATGGCCCGCGCTCTGATATCCATAGCACTGCCAGGCTGAAAGGCATTTAGATATAAATGGAAATAAACCCTCTTGAGCGTCTCTGGAGAATGATTACTGTATTTAATGACCTGACGACCTGTAAAGGAATTCGCCTCTTCATCCATCACGATATCCATCGAGTATTCAATCTTTTGTTGCCAATAGTTCGATTTGCTCGAAGTCTGTGAGACCAGGGCTGAACTCATAAATATGCCGCAAACAAAACAAATGGTGTTTTTATATCCTGATAACATGAAAAATGTGTTAATTTCGAAATGTAAGAAACATTTGATTCCTGAACAGCTACAATCTGCCATTCACGCTTGGAATTATACAAATGAATTGTTATCAGGGATATGTTTATCGATGTTACGATCATTACGCCAGATAAAAGATTCTTATTACTTTTGAAGCTCTATGAATCAAACCAGAACCATCATCATCACATTGCTAGTCATCGGGATTGGCAGCAGACTCATTCCTCATTACCCTAATTTTACTGCAGTTGGGGCGATTGCGCTCTTTGGGGCAGCCTTTGCAGGAAGGAGAAGTATTGCGATTATCCTCCCGTTTCTGATTATGCTGTTTAGTGATATGATCCTAAACAACCTGATTTATGCCTCAGCATATCCCAGTGATTATAGTCAATTTACCTTCTTTTACCGAGGTGCACTTTGGACTTATGCTGCTTTAGGAATTATTGTCATATTTGGTTACACCATGTTTCGCAATGGCGTTGGGCTTCCTAAGGTGTTTGCAGGAGCAATTGGTGCCTCCTTGCTCTTCTTTTTGATCTCGAACTTTGGTGTCTGGGCTTCCTCTACCATCTATCCTGTCAATCTGAGTGGCTTATTAGCTTGTTATACAGCAGGTTTACCATTCCTTGTCAATCAGATGTTGGGCGACCTGTTCTTTAGTATGTCGCTATTTGGTGTTGCGCTGCATGTCTTTCAGCTGAAGCCTAAGATGGCCTGATAGAACAAGGGTTAACGTTTAACGCTTAAGGGTGAACGGCTCAACTTTAGTGGTTTAGAAATGATAGGGATCCTGTCTAAGAGATTTCCTGATTACCAAGAATTCCACAACAACCTCAAGAATAGTGAATTGATTAAGCGTTGCGGTTGATGCAATTCAAGTCATCGAAAGCTTGTTTTAGTCGATCTACAAATACCTGCTCTCCTGCTCGTAACCAGGCGCGCGGATCATAAAACTTCTTATTGGGCTTGTCCTCTCCATCCGGATTACCAATCTGTGCTTGCAGATAACCTTCATTCTTCTGATAATAGTGTCGAATACCATCCCAGAAAGCCCATTGCATATCCGTATCGATATTCATTTTGACAGCGCCGTACCCAATGGCTTCGCGAATTTCTTCCTGTGTACTGCCGGATCCGCCGTGAAACACGAAATTGATAGGATTGCTACCTGTTTTGTATTTTTTCTGAACAAAATCCTGAGAATTCTTAAGAATCACCGGCGTAAGCGAAACATTTCCCGGCTTATAGACACCATGTACATTGCCAAAGGCGGCGGCAATAGTGAAATTTGGACTGATTTTACTTAACGATTCATAGGCAAAAGCTACCTCTTCAGGTTGTGTGTAAAGTTTAGAATTATCGATATGCGTATTATCAACACCGTCTTCTTCGCCACCAGTCACCCCAAGCTCAATCTCCAAGGTCATCCCCATCGCGGCCATTCGTTTGAAGTAACTGACACAGGTACCAATATTTTCCTCAATTGGTTCTTCAGACAAATCAAGCATATGGGAACTGTATAACGAATGCCCATGCTTTTCGAAATACTTCTCTTGATAATCAAGCATTCCATCAAACCATGGCAATAGGTTTTTAGCACAATGATCAGTATGCATAATCACCGTTACACCATAGGCCTCAGCCAATAAGGCAACATGTTGTGCTCCTGATATCGCACCTAACACATCTGCCCGAACCTCCCCATTTTTTAAACCTTTCCCTGCATAAAAACCAGCGCCTCCGTTACTAAATTGAATCATCACGGGCGAATTAACTGCAGCAGCAGTTTCAAGCACAGCATTGACTGAGTTTGTGCCGATGACATTAACAGCTGGAAGAGCATAATCATTTTCATTTGCATGATTGAGCAGATCGGTTACTTCCTGACCATGAAGAACACCGGATCTGAAGTGAGTTGCCTTGGACATAGGGTAATAAAGTTTAAGGTTTAAAGTTTAGGTGGTTTTTTGGGTAAATGGGAATTTTTTAATTTGGAAGTTTTAACGTTAAAAGGGGTATTGTTTAAATGTTTAAGTGGTTAAATATGAATTATTAATGATGATTGGTGATGTACAAAGGTGGATAATGAATCCAAAATAATGTATTGTTTTTGGAGAACCAAAATATAGCGTTTTATACTATTCCTTTCTCTCCAAGATATCGCTCTGCATCCAGGGCGGCCATGCAACCTGTGCCTGCGGCGGTGACGGCTTGTCGATAGACTTTATCTGCAGCATCACCAGAAACAAAGACACCCTCAATTTTTGTTTTGCTGGTCCCAGGTTTTGGAATCAGGTAACCTGCTTCATCCATATCGAGCCAACCCTTAAATATGTCCGTGTTCGGTGTATGGCCGATAGCCACAAAGAATCCTTTAACAGGGATGGTGGTTTTTTCTCCGGTTTTATTATTCACCACACGTACTCCCTCCACTTCTGACTCGCCTAATATTTCTTCTGTTTCTGTATTCCAATGAATGGTGATATTGGCGGTGTTTTTTACACGTTCCTGCATGATCTTGCTGGCACGCATTTCATCTCGCCTTACGAACAGGTGGACCTTGGGACAAAGCTTGCTCAAGTACAATGCTTCTTCTGCAGCAGTATCTCCGGCGCCTACAACAGCAACATCCATATTTCGGAAAAAGAAACCATCGCAAACAGCACAAGCAGAAACACCATTATTGGTCAGGCGCTTTTCAGAATCCAACCCCAGCCACTTAGCACTCGCACCAGTGGAGATGATGATAGAATCCGCTTCCAGTTCATCCCCACTATCCGTCCAGGCCTTATGCACCGGCCCTGTGAGATCAACTTTATTAATAATCGCATACCGAACTTCAGTATCAAAACGCTCTGCTTGAATTCTGAAGTCCTCCATCATCTGAGGCCCCTGAACACCTTGCGGATACCCCGGATAGTTTTCTACCTCCGTGGTGATCATCAATTGCCCTCCAGGTTCTATACCCGTATATAGTACTGGCTTCAATCCTGCACGTGCTGCATATATCGCGGCGGTATACCCTGCAGGCCCACTTCCTATGATCAGGCAATTTACTCTTTCATTCATTTTTATCTGTTTTTAGCTTCAATATTTGTCTTATAGAACCAATAAATCGATATTTGGTTACAATCCAAGCGCAAAAGTAAACGAATCCTAATAATCTGTTAGGCGGATTACAAGTGCCTTTAGTCTAATGAAAGCAAATCGCTTGCACTAAAGCACTAATTTTATTCATTATTTGTTCTTGAGTATATGTTAAACTTGCTTTATCCCATAAGTTATTTATTAGCGCTCACCGGGCTGGTATTATGGTTTTATTTTAAGGACAACCGCTCGATGAGTCGTAAAATGAGCAGTTTGTTTCTGGTTTCATTTTTCGTCTATCTCATTTCACTAGCTTTTACAGACTCTACTCTTTCTTTTAAACTACTGATTCTCTTTCGTGATTTACTGATCCTTGGTGTAGTATCTCAGGCATTCAACTATGTCCGCAAGAGTCCAATCATCATCCTTATAGGTGCCATTGCATTATATGGCCTGATCCAATTTGTTGGCTTCAGCATGTTGTATTCTACATTCCCACAAGTCATCAAATCAGCTGCTGAGCCTAATGATGCTTTTGAGCTACTTGTGGAAACAGAAAATAATCAACTTTCAAAAGGATATATCCGGCTGATAAAAAAATATGGACTCATTATTCAACCTGCTTTTCAAATGGCTGAACCAAGTCTGTGTAAATTAGATGATTACCTTGCTATAGGAATTCCTGATAAGGCTGAATCAAAAACAAAAGAAATCATTCAGCAATTAAAGCGACTGGATGCGACGCTTCATCTTGAATACAATGAATTGATCGCCCTCGAAATACTTGAAGGTACAGGCGATGTTCAATCAAAAAAAGTTAATAATGTCAATGATCCCATGGCTTCGCAACAATGGGGGTGGGATGCTATCCAGGGTGATCGTATTCATGCCTTATTGGCAAAATCAGGCCTCAAACCTCGTAAACGTGCCCTTATCGCCATCGTTGATTCCGGTGTAGATGCCCAACATGAAGACATCAAAGCTCAGTTTATATCCAGTGGCGTAACCAATGATGTTGATTCTTCCGGACACGGGACGCATTGTGCCGGGATTGCAGGAGCTGTTTCCAATAATGGTGTTGGTATTGCTTCACTCATCCCTAATTCTTCCTATGTCAGTATCACCAGTGTCAAAGTCATTAATGCTAAAGGGATTGGGAATCAGCAAAAGACTATACAGGGCATTCTGGATGCGGCAGATCTAGGCGCGGATGTCATCAGTCTTTCTTTAGGCAGTCTCTCTTCGGATGAGCATCAGAAAGCTTACGAGGAGGCTATAAAATACGCCAATGCAAAAGGAGCTATTGTCGTTGCCGCAGCAGGAAACAACAATGAAAATGCGAAAGGCCACTCTCCTGCAAATGTCGCTGGCGTCATTGCGGTTACTGCGCTTGGTTCCAATCAGCAAAAAGCCCCATTTTCAAACTTTGTTACTGATCTTCAATATGGCATTGCGGCACCGGGTGTCAAGGTTTTATCTACTTACCCCAATATGAAGTACAAGGAATTAAACGGTACCTCCATGGCAACGCCTATGGTTGCCGGTTTAATTGGGTTGTTAAAAGCCTTCCGACCTGAGTTGACAACTAAAGAAGTATACAACATACTTTATGATACCGGAAAAAAGTTGCCGGATGGAAATGCTACCGGCCGCATGATTCAGGCCGCTGATGCACTTGAAAAAGTAATTGACTAGTTGACAAACAGTAAGGTCGCCCTCCTACCAAATATAATTACAAGCCCTTTCCAAAAGTTTAAAGTCTGATTCCAGCTCCCCTTTCATCTCTAAAGTAATGGCTGCTTGTTCGTAAACAGGTTTTCGTGAATGAAGTAGTTCTTCAATTCTAGCAATCTTACTTTCAGCATCCAAATTTTGAAGTATTGGACGATCCGACTCAATGGTTGCTATATGATTGATGAGGAGTTCATCAGGCCATTGCATATAAATCGTAATGCCCTCCTTTTTCATCCAATCCATATTCCCATTAAAGCAAGGCAGTCCACCACCTGTAGCATTTATGGATTTGTCATAATAAGAGGTTTGCCGCAGGACGTCGCTTTCCAGGTTTCTAAAGTGCTCCTCTCCGAATACTTCGAAAATTTCAGAAATGCTCTTACCGGCTTGTGATTCGATAACATTGTCGGTATCAAAATAGGGGACATCGAGGCTTCCCGCTATCCGATTGCCCAAGGTGGATTTCCCACTTCCCATAAATCCTATAAGGTAGATTCGCATATCGAATTCAAAAGTAATAGATTTGTGCTGTGGATATAAAGACAATTTTACTATTTGGGTGCCTGTTTATTGCCTTTTTGGCCTGCAAGCAAGCAGATACGACGGAGACAGTACCAAAAGACAGTGTGTTTGAACCAACAGGCGATCTGGCTGATCTGGTGTACAATCCTGTGCGTAGCGACGGAACGCTCGACAGCACCTATTTGCCGATTTTAACTTGGGAAACAGAAGAATATGACTTCGGGACCATTTTTGAGGGTGATATCGTTACAAAAGAATTCATGTTCAGAAATACCGGTACGGCCCCTTTAATCATCGTCAAAGCAAGCTCCACTTGCGGTTGCACGATCCCGGAATGGCCAAAAAAGCCGATCCAACCGGATAGCACAAGTGCTATCAAGGTGAAATTCAATTCTTTAGACAAAATGGGCGATCAAAACAAAGTCGTGACTATCTTTGCCAATACTTATCCCAACACAAGTAAGATTACCATCAAGGGAAAAGTAGATTTAAAAAATTAACCAACTTATGATTTCACTTTATTTTTTGCAGGCTTCCACCAGTATCCTTGGATCTTTATGGCCTTTATTATTGATGTTTGTTGTCATCTTTTTCTTTTTCATTCGACCTCAGGCGAAAAAACAAAAAGAACAGGGCAAGTTTATAGAAGCTCTTGACAAAGGCGATGAAGTTGTCACGCAAAGTGGACTGATCGGACGAATAAACAAAATCGATGGTGGCATTGTCACACTTGCCCTTGCAGAAAAGACTTTCGTCCGAGTGACTAAGGGTTCTATTTCCAGGGAAATGACAGAGGCCCTTCAGAAATCAGAATCTTCTTCAGAAGAAGCTGCCAGCTAAATACATTTTTCCGGGGGATTGGGTACTTTTTCGGGAAAAAGTATTCAAAAAGCGATAGTTGCTTGAAGCAATTCGATTCTTCGAATGTGAATTTCTTCTTTCATTAGTTTGTCATTGTTTCGTCTGCGACAGCAGTTGCTTTTTTAGGTTTAAGCTAGAAATCTTTCTTCTGTTGGCACGAAGCCTTTCATTATCGACAGATTTGTTACTTTTTTCATTGCCAAAAAAGTAACCAAAAAGTCTAGTCACTCGAAAAACTCCCTTTTACTTCATATCATCTTTTTAGGATGGGTAAGATAGTATGCATTAGTCTTTCAGGCTTTCTTCTTTTTGCTCTTGCGAACACAAAAAGAAGGAATCCGGTTGGTCAAACAGTTTCGTGTGACAAAGAAACTCTTTACGAGATGATTTAAGCAATTCTATCTTTTGGTTTTCGTCTCTTATCTCGTTTTACACATAATACACCATATAAATTAATAATAAGTGTACTCAATAAAACTATTGATCACGCTAAACGGTAGTGTTTCAAACATTTAATAAAGAATGAGCGCATTACTTTTCACTTTTCGCTTTTCACTCTTAGCTTTCTGCCCGTTCACCTTTAAGCGTTCACCGTTAACCCTTTTATGATCAATCAAAGATGACCAGACAACTTGTCCACAAGTTATCCGACGTACTCACCTGCACTATGTAATAACCGGCAGGAATGTGACCACTGAGGTCAAGTATTGTCTCCTTTTGCTCATCCAGTTTATTTAACAATATCACCTGACCGCGGATATCTATCAACTCCACCGTGCCCTGAGTAGGTTCAGGTAATTGGATTTTCACAAACGTGGAGGCGGGATTTGGGAAAATTCGTATTGGATTTCCATCAAGCTCATATATGCCTGTAGGGTTGAGTTCTTCCCACCTGGCTTCGAATTCTTGTCGAAAAATATTTGTGACCGATTGATCGTGAATGATAAGCGTGTTTTCATCATTGATATTGTCAGCACTCCAGGTCCAGTTATGCGAACCAGTCACTACTTGTGGATCTGAATCGAGGTAACCTTCATCGATGATAGCATATTTGTGATGGAAGATAGGATTAGGATCGTGAACGACTACTGGCACACTAGCCTGTCGTAATTGGGCTAATGCATTCTCAGAACTATCCTCATCTTCTACAATTACGCGCACATGAATACCGGACTGATGTAGGGCAATGATCTCATCAATTAGATCAAAATGTGTCAGTAACAACAATCCGATTTGAACATGATAATCTGTCGAACGAAGTGCTTCGATAATATGACATGCTGTTTCATCAGAAGGAGAAAAATAGGATTCATAAACCGAATCGTTGCTTTTGAAATAATGTGCAGTATTATTGGTTTTAAAATCCCCCTGCCTGTCATCAGACTGTCCGGGTAATGAGCCCCACATTTCATCAAACTCTTTTCTATAATTTAGCACCAGACCTTGATCGTGAATGATGTACGCGTGATTCGGGTCGGTACTTAATTGATTTGTGCTTAGGTTGGTGCTGCCTGCCCATAGCCATGCTTTCCCGGGGATATCTGCATCTGCTACGACAAACTTATTATGCATGATGCCATCTCCTTGCCTATAGCGAATTGGAAACTCCTGTAGGCCATCAAGAGCCGTATTAGATGTTCCGTCATCGGCAATATAGCGAACCACTACGCCACGCAAAGCGGCTCGATTGACAGCTTGCACGACAGCGGATCTCGTTGTATTGTACATCGCGATCTCAAGAGTTGATATCACATTATCAATGCGCTCTATTAAATCCGTTTGAATCACTGAAGAACCTACCGCAAGCGGCGCACTGCCATCAGAAAAAGAGGTATTGACATTTCTATTAAAAAGAATTTCAATCGGACTGGTGATTGATGGAAGTGAAAAATAAGTTGGAATGGATTGATACACTTCTCCTTGATCACCTAACTGCCCAAGAACAGCAAAATATAATCTGCCATCTTGTAAATTGTCAGGGGTAAAATCAAGTGTATTTTCCGAAACGCCAAAATCAAATAGCATATCAGGTATTTGTTCACCATACTGAACAATAGTATGCGCTAAGGGCAGATTCTCCCACGTTAAAACAACATCATTCCCATTGAATGAAATTTCAGCCGGTGCGATTAAATGGCAAGCGCCTTCGGAAGCATCGGTAATGGTCTGGCCCAATAATTCAAACTGATCTTCAAACTTGGTCCAAATGCCTTCAACAGCATATGGGATAGATTCAATATCTATTTGCTCATCCTCTAAATCGTCAGTGATCCAAAGTCTGGCTGTACTCCCCCACTGATCAAACATCGTGTACACCCCTTCTTGAAATTTCGTTTCACAAGAAGCAACACCACTACAGGAGAAAACTATCTTGCGTGATGCAAATTCTTCGCTGCTGATATCTGTAATAGCATCATACATCAGCACATCAAGTTCTTTTTCATTTCCAACCACCTCAAAAGAGAAAACAGGAGAAATTTGAACTTGTCCGCGATACTTTGAGAGTACACCGGTAACAATAATGGAGTCTCCTTGTTTTGTGGATGACAAGTCGTCATCATAGAGCGCGATACCAGCTTCATTATCCTGCATGTAGCGAATTGTGCCAAACTCATTTCCACAGGAGATTGTGCCCGTGGTCGTCACTACTGAACCAAAAGGCAAGGACTTTGCCTCAAGAATAGTTTGTTGTGCAACTATACCATCAAGCAGCAACAGAAAAAAGCATCCTGAAATCAAGCCTTTGACAAATGTCAGCAGCATACCTTTCATCACAACGCCTCTACTTTTACATCATCAATTCGAAATGAAGTCGTCTGGCTTCCGGGTCCGCTCCCTACATACTTGAAACCTATCCGCACAGATCCAGTAAAGCCTGAAAGATCTACTGTACCCGATGGAATAAATGCATGCTCGGTATCTGAAGATGTTGCCAATGTTGGGTTTAATTGTTGCCATGTCGCACCATTCACATCTGAACCATTAAAATCAGAAGATATCCAAACGGTTAGGCCATCATGGGTATAAAATCCATATGCGCTTACAAAGGTGATTTTCTTTGCAATATCTAAATCAATACATGGTGTGACCAGCCAGGCTTCCATTTCATTGGCATTATCACCAAAAGCAGTTGCCTGCGCATAAGTATTGCTATCAAATTCTTTCGTCCGCCATACTCTGGCGCCTTTGACTGCAATATTTGACCATCCGGGAAGATTTATATCCACATCACTACCAAGCCCTTCAAAATCCGTATCGGTATCTACACATCCACCCGGTACACCACCAGACACATCAGTGATGTTTCTCATAATGAGGTTTGGGGAATTGAATTCTGAAAGAAGCGCCGTCAATGTAACTTCTCCGGAAGGAAGCGCATTAGAAGCAAATACGGCCTGATTTCGTGTAAACAAAACCATGCTTCCGGAACCATCCGTCACAGTGACATCACCACCAAAAACAGTATTGCCTGACAGTGTTGCATTCTTAATTCTAACCAGGGTTGATTCCCAGGCATCGACATTATTCAATACTTCAAGGACTGTAGCATCTCTTGGTGTAACATCACCCGGATTACTAACCACAAAACCTGCACCAGCTGATAGCCCATCGACTTGCAGAAGGCCATTGAACTCACTTAAGGAAGCTCCGGTAATATCAACAGCTATTTCATTGCCCAACGTAAAAGGGTGATTCGCATCAAATCGCAGTACGATCCCTGCCGTACCATCTTCGATATACAAACTTCTTCCGGTCACTGACTGAGAAGTATAATCACTGGTCACAACACCCTTTATCGATGCTGCAGGTACAGTCGTCGTCCCGTTAGAAAACATATCCCTGACAGATGCTATTGTAACCACGTTGCCTGTACCACAACGACCTTCTTCCATATCGACATCATTGAGGTCGCGGATCGTCAGTTGATAATCATCTCTAAACACACTTAACACCCCAATGATTTCACCGTTGGTGACTGGCGTCGAATCTCCTGCAAAACTTGAAAATCCGCTGGTTCTTACGATGACTCTTTTTTTAGAGCAATCCTCAATTTCTCTGTTAAGGGTTTGCTGCAATATGGCATCTGCATAAGTTTGTCCAGCATCTCCTGCAATAAACTGCATATTTTCAAACCTCACCAGGGTACTGACCATATCAAGTGATAACTCATCAACAGTCACCAAGGTCGGTGTTACCGGATTCCCATAGGTTGCTGTAATAATGAACAAGTCAGCAATGGACTCCGGAATTCTTAAAAGTGTAGGATTACCACTATTATCAACTCCTTCTGCTGCGCCCAATTGTGTTAGTCCTCCATAATCTCCAAGCCACAATCCTTTTGCGTGCACATACACCTTGCGACCTACCGGATACACATTGTAGAGATCGGTTATTTCAATACGCAATTCTATGCCTCCTGTTTCATCCTGTACGATTAACTGCTTAAAGAAATTTCCTTCCCTATCATCGGACACTACCAAACCCTGGAAGGTCACGTCATCCGTGATCTCCTCATATTCACCAATCACATGCCTTGACTTTAATTCGGCAATTGTAATATTGACTGGAAGATTAGGATCCTCCCCACCAGCAGGAGGCTGATCAAAATCGGTGTCTACACAAGCTATTGGCATAAATAATACCAGCGCAAAAAGAAAAGCGGAAAATTTATAAAGAAATTTATTCATCATCGAAATTTTGAAAACAGGTAATCGGTTATTTGAAAATATAATTAATGGCAATGGTCTGAATCCTTTGTATTTAATAACGCACACTCATTTGAACAAAATAATTTAGCCCTTGCATGTACGAATATTTTGATGGAAACACATTTACATCTTTAGAGGCATAATCATATCTGTATTGCTCATATCCTCCATTGATATAGTTTTCATTATTGAGTAAATTATTCACACCTATATTCAGGGACAAAAATGTACGCTTCTCACCAGGTTGAATCAGCCATGTTTTATAGAAGGATAAATCAACCGTCCAGGCCGGATCAATTTTCTCCTGATTGATGATGGCATTCCATTGATCACTTTGATATTCGACGCCATTTGTTCCATCTACTGTCCGTCGCAGCGGATTGAAATCAAGCCAGCTCTCCTGAAAATAATTGACGTTTAAAAACAGCGTCCAAAACTTCCTGGATCGATACGTCAACCCACCGGTATAGGCAGATTGCGGCGTTCCGGAAACGTAGAAATTTTCTGAATATACCGTGATGTTACTGAGGAGTACAGCACCGTCATTGTCCTGTGTAATCGTTGCACTAGGGCGAGAGGTATATATATATTGCCCGATCGCCGCAGCACCCTGAAGGCTTAAAGAAGGGGTCAAGGAATATTCAATAGCTGCTTCAATACCCGTGTGCTCCCGGTCGATACCAGTCAAACTAAAGTTGACAAAGGTATTCAGGTCATCGTGGTAAAAGCTTGTAGAGCGAATAGCATCTATGGTCGTGCTATAAAAACCGGAAATGGAAAATTTCAAATCCGGGGCTCTGTAATCATATCTTATTTCTCCG
>JBBKWA010000089.1:0-9803 GCA_037968695.1 Saprospiraceae bacterium | reverse complement strand
GGTAAATACTTGCTCAAAAATAGTAAATCTCTCTATTGTATTAGGGTGAAAATACTTAATTATATAATTCTATGGGGATAAATCTTTCATTGGAGATACCTTTCGAAGGGTTTTGGGTAATTAATTATTGAAGATTCGATACAATGAATGCCATAATATCAAGGTAAAAGGAGCCTCCTGCTGGGAAGAAATAACTACCTGCCCCAAGGAAGGTCTGGAATGAAATAATACATGATCTTTGTTTGCTAAGCGCTTAATGGATATGGTTAAGTCAATAGTATTGGCATATTGCCAATGATACATGAATATTATGAGTTACAAAAAACTTAGATCAGAAAATAATTGCCTGAATTGCGGGCATGTGGTTGAAAAGCGGTTTTGCTCAGCCTGTGGTCAGGAGAATTTGGAATTCAATGAGTCTTCTTTTCATTTAGTCATTCATTATTTTAAAGATCTGGTTCATTATGACGGGAAATTCTTTCATACGATAAAGCATTTTATCAGAAAGCCTGGTCTTGTACCAAGTGATTATATGATTGGGAAAAGGAAAAAGCATATAAATCCCATTCAATTTTATCTTTTTGCTTCGACGATATTTTTTCTCTTTCTATTTTTTTTTGCGGACCCAGCCAAAAACATCACCATTGAGACAGGAGAGGATCACAACGAAGTAATTTCTCCCTCGAAAAAGGAAAAAGAAATCCTTAAACCTGCTTCTGATACGACTTATGTTGACAGTTTGATGTCAAAGCTCAAGTCTTTCGTAATAGATACTGTAACGAAATCACCGGATTCCATCACCAACGATGATTTTGAATTTGGTTTGTTTGGTTCAAAATGGAAAGCGGATAACCAAAGGTCCTGGTTAGGGAAGATTCTTGGGGAAAGAGTGAAAAAGAAAACGAAGGAGATGAATACCCTGCATAAGGGAGATGAAAAAACTGCGATTAAGGCTTTTTTATCAGAATTATTTCATTCGTTGCCCCAATTGATATTTTTGAGCCTACCTTTTTTTGCGCTATTCTTGCTATTACTTTATTTTAGGTCGCCTCAGAATAGTTATGTTAGTAATTTTATTTTCAGCATCTATCATTACTCCTACCTGTATATCCTTTTTCTCTTTTATTTGATGATTTCTGGGGTTAAAAAAATAGTCACATGGGCTCCGGCAGATGCGGCTTGGGGATGGGTCATAGCAAGCTTTATTATCTATAGCTTTGTTTATCTATTCCTATCGATGAGACGGTTTTACAATGATAAAGGGACTTCTTTAATGCTGAAATATATTGCACTCTTGTTTTTGTTTATAAGTACGCTTATCTTTTTGTTTGTGGCCATCACCGTATTTACTTTTATTTTTTAACGGTCAGTAATGCGAGATGAAAACCAAAAAAAAAGGGGCTGTTACGCCCCTCGAATTAAATTTCATTAACAACAACCGCCTGCCGGGTCGCAACAAGGTTTTGGCTTTTCAGCGAAAACCGTAATACTGGTAATGCCGGTGGTGCCTTCATTAAAGTCTTTTATTTCCTGTTCGTTTAGGTAGTTTGAAAGTATGTCATTGGGAATGTGAATTTGTTTTTCTTTTTGAAGCGTGACATTTGTAAATCCGTTGGTGTGGATCATATTCAGATACTCGTGTTTATCAATAGCCCCGGCAACACAGCCTGCATACATTTCGGCATCCTTTTTCAAAGATTCAGGGAGCTTGCCGGTTAAGACAATATCTGAAATACTAAAATGCCCACCAGGCTTCAATACTCTGAAGATTTCCTTAATAACCTCATTTTTATTGGGAACAAGGTTGAGTACACAATTGCTGACGATGACATCTGCCGTGTCATTGGCAACAGGCATGCTTTCGATGTCCCCCTGAAGAAACGATACGTTATTATAATTCAGTTTTTCAGCATTTATTCTGGCTTTCTCAATCATCGCCTCTGTAAAATCAATGCCGATTACCTTGCCTGTAGGGCCTACCTCATTTCGCGCAATAAAGCAATCGTTTCCAGCGCCACTACCGAGGTCTATCACGGTGTCTCCTGATTTGATCTTGGCAAACTGGGTTGGTAATCCACACCCTAAACCTAGATCAGCATCGGGATTGTAGCCTTCCATGGTGCTATAATCATCCGTCATAATATTATAGACTTCTGTTGAGCATCCGCCGGCACCACAACAGGAGGATTGATTTGCTTCTTTATTCTGAAGGGCTATTTCACTGTACTTCTGGCGTACCAGATCTTTGAGTTGTGTGTCTGTTTGTGTTTCCATGACTTTCATTTTTTAATTATTATCGTAATATGTCGATTATGTGTGTATTTATTAACAGCAGGATGATTTGTTCGTTTCATAACTGGTAAACAGTACCTTGAAGGCATCCTGAACCCTTTTCATCTCCTCATCATCAATACAATAGCAGACTTTTACACCTTCTATATCCCCTTTGATCAGACCTGCGGCTTTTAACTCTTTAAGGTGTTGGGAAACAGTGCTTTGTGAAAGTGGAAGTTCATCCACTATATCGCCACAGATACATGTATTTCGGCGAATCAATATTTTCATGATCGCTACACGTGCCGGGTGTGCTAATGCTTTGGCATAACTGGCGATGCGATTGTCTATAACTGAAAATTCTTCTGCTTTGGTCGTTCCCATAATGTTTATTATATCGTAAAGATACGATTAATATAAATACAAATCAAGGCCTCCCACAAAATAATTTGAAAAAGCAGCCTTGGTTAAGAGGAGCGAACAAGCAATATTTATTTTTATTTAGCACATTTTGAACGGATTAGGATGAAAATCTCTATGAAGAGATTGGCACAAAATGTGAAGTAATCGCAGTTAAATATCCTTATTTCTGGTCTTTGGCTAAGAAAATTTAAGCCTATTTTGCGCGAACTTAGTTACCCGGAAAGGTCAAATTGCCGTTCTAAAGCAGCAGATTAGGCCTACCCTAACCGGGTGATTTGGTATTATTAGGAATATACATGGCGAAGAAGAAAGTAAAAGCGAAGACAACCGGAACAAGTAAAAAGAAAAAGGACCATTTTTTCCGGGGCTACGAGGCATATGTCCCGTTCATTGGAATTGGAATTATTTTCTTGCTTGGTATCTTGATTTATGCTAATTCCTTTGCAGGAGCTTTCCATTTCGATGATCTGAACAACATCGTTGATAATAAAAAGCTTCGGGACTTTACGGATGTGGAGGGCATATGGCGAATGAGCCAAAGGCGGTTCCTCGCCTATTATTCCTTTGCCCTAAATTATCATTATGGTGAATTGAATGTTTGGGGCTACCATCTGGTCAATCTTTTTATTCACCTGATGAATGCTTGCCTGGTAGGGTGGATGACCTTACTACTTTTTAAGACGCCCTCACTAAAAGCAAATAGCTTGGCAAAGCACAGCCTGGCCATTTCTTTTTGTGCTGCATTACTTTTTGTTTCACATCCGCTGGCAACACAAAGTGTGACGTATATCGTACAACGGATGGCCTCCATGGTCTCGATGTTTTATCTGTTGACGATGGTATTCTATATAAAGACGAGGTTAGTTGAAAACAACAAAGGACAGCAGTTTCTCTTTGTAACCCTTGCTGTGCTGTCTGCACTCATGGCGATGATGACCAAAGAAAATGCATTTACAATCCCTTTTGCTATTGTGCTGTTGGAAGTTTGTTTTTTACAAACCAGATCGTTTAAAGTGGACTTCAAAGATTATAGGGTACACCTTGTCATCGGTGCCTTCCTATTGACTGTTGCGATTGTGTTGATGAATTTTTCCCTGAGCATCTTCAACCCCATTCCTCCGGGAATAGATCATCCTTATGTCCTGACACCAATGAATTATTTTATTACGCAGTTTAGTGTCATAGCGAAATATATCCAGTTATTAATCTTGCCGATCAATCTCAATGTGGATTATGATTATCGTGTCGTTGAAAATTTCTTTGAAATAAAGACGGTACTTAGTTTCCTATTTCTTGGAGGATTGCTGAGTGCCGCAGTATTGCTTTTTAAAAAGCACAAACTTTTTTCTTTTGGTGTTTTTTGGTTTTTCCTAACGCTGGCCATCGAATCAAGTTTTGTCCCCATTGCGGATGTAATTTTCGAACACCGTACCTACCTTCCGTCCGTTGGCTTTTTTATTATTGTAAGTGCATATGTTTTCCACTTCCTTTGGGATAAGCATAAACCTATCGGTATTGCACTGCTCGTATTGATCATCGGAATAAATTCTTTCTTAACTTATCAACGAAACAAGGTATGGAAAGATGAAGTTTCTTTACTGGAGGATGTCATCTCAAAATCACCAAACAAAGCAAGGCCATATGTCAATCTTGGCGCTGTCTATATGGATCGTGGAGAATGGGATCTGGCGGCCACTAATTTTAGTAAAGGAATTTCAGTTAATCCGAATTACCTGGATGCCTATAATAACCGTGGAGCTGCTTACACCAACCTCAATAAACTGGAGCTCGCCATAAGTGATTATTCAAAGGCTATTGAAATCAATCCGAAATATGTTGGAGCCTATTACAATCGGGGCATCACCTATGCGAATTTGAGGCAATGGGACAATGCCATAGCGGACTATTCTGCCGCCATCGAGTTTAGCCCGAATAATGCCCAACTATTCTTTAATCGAGGGAATGCCTATATGCAACTTCAGGCATTAGACCAGGCGATTAAAGAATACACGCAGGCCATTGCATTGGATCCTAATTATGTTTCAGCCTATAACAATCGGGGCATCGTGTATGGCAGATTAAATCAATTGCCAAATGCCATAACTGATTTTACTTCCGCACTTTCATTACAGCCTAATGCCTACAATATATTAGAACAAAGAGCTTTGGCTTTAGCTAATTCAGGCCAATGGGCAACCGCTATAAATGATTTTTCAAGGATGATCGAAATAAATGCTCAGAATCCCAATGTGCTTTACAATCGCGGGTATTCTTATGAGAATCTGGGACAATGGCAAAGCGCTTTAACAGATTATGATAGGGCGCTATCCATTAATCCAAATCACACGAAAGCCCAGGCAGGCAGGAATTATGTTATTGCTAAAATTCGATTGGGGAATTGACAGACAAATATGTGACTTGAGTATTGTCGCCTTATTGTACAAGGGAATATGTTCTAATCAGAAAAATGAAGAAGAAAAAGAAAGCATCTGAGACTACACAGAAAAAGCAGAAAATCAAAAAGCAGGCTAAATCCGGATTTGCGGATAGTTGGCTTTTTGATCTTTTGGCGATCGGACTCATCGTGATCCTTGGACTTATCATTTATTCTAACGCTTTCAATTGCTCCTTTCATCTTGATGACGGCCTTAGCATTGTGGACAACGCAAGTATCCGGGATTTGAGCAATATCGATCGCATATGGAGCGCAGGACCAACCCGATTCACAACATATTACACCTTTGCGCTAAATTATCATTTCGGGGCCCTGGATGTCTGGGGGTACCATCTGGTTAATTTGATAATTCATCTTGTGAACGCCTGCCTGATTTACTTTTTGACCATGTTGCTATTTTCTTCTTCAGCACTTAAGGATAAGGAGATCGCAAAAAACAAAAAGTGGATTGCATTATTTACAGCCTTGCTGTTTGTCTCCCATCCATTGGCGACACAATCCGTGACCTATATCGTGCAGCGCATCGCCAGTCTGGTGACTATGTTCTATCTGTTTTCCCTGGTACTTTATATTAAGGCAAGAGTAAGCGCTCAAAGAGGAATTGTAAACTACCTTTTGTTTGGCGGGGCGATTGTCTTCGCTGGCCTCGCCATGTTGACTAAAGAAAATGCATTCACGCTGCCAATGGCTGTTTTGTTAGTGGAAGTTTGTTTCCTGAACAAAAAGCAATTCGCAATAGACTTTAAGGACTACCGTGTGATTGCTTTAGTCATCGCTTTTATTGGCACCATGATCATTATCCCATTAAATTTTTCCTTCAATATTTTCCAAACGATTCCACCTGAGCTTGGTAACACATATTCGGTTACTCCTTTAAATTATCTCTTTACGCAGTTTAGTGTTATTGTTAAATACATCCAACTCCTGATACTACCGGTCAATCTCAATCTGGATTATGACTTTCCCATTTCAAATAGTCTATTTGAACTGCGCACCATAGGAAGTTTGCTCTTGCTTATAGGAATCGCTGTAGTAGGCATGCTGTCTTTTAAAAAGAACCGCATCTTCACATTTGGTATATTTTGGTTCTTCCTGACCTTGGCAGTGGAGTCAAGTATTATTCCTTTGAGTGACTTAATATTTGAACACCGAACATACCTTCCTTCATATGGTTTTTTCCTAATCCTGAGTACTGGTGTTTTTGTTTTGTTTTGGAAAAAATCAAAATATCTGGTATTGGGTCTGCTGACGCTGATTATAGGCATCAATGCCGTACTGGCACATCAAAGAAATGAAGTATGGTTAAATGATTTAACCCTTTGGACTGACATCACTAAGAAGTCTCCAAACAAAGCAAGGCCTTTTGGCACACTGGGTGATTATTATTTAGGTCAGCAAGCATGGGATGAAGCCCTTGTTAATTATAACACTGCGATTAAAAACAATCCGGAATATGCTATTGCCTTACACAACCGAGCCAGTGTTTATGGGAAATTAGGAAATCAGGAACTATCCATTGCAGATTATTCCAGGGCGATTGAGATTGACCCGAATTATATCCTTGCGTATTACAATCGGGGGAATACCTATAGTAAGTTATTTCGATGGGATGAAGCAATAGCTGATTACACAAAGGCTATTGCATTAAATCAAAACTTTGAACAAGCGTATTATGCCCGAAGCCTGGCTTACACCAAGCTATTTGAATGGGATCAGGCGATAGCTGATTGCACACGCGCCATTGCGTTGAAAAAGAATAATAGTGCGGCTTATTTTAATCGGGGGTATAGTTATTATAAAAAAGGGGATTACAATACAGCGATTACAGATTATAATCTTGCCCTTGCACAGGATCCTGCAAATGCCAATTTATATCTGAACCGGGGTATTGCCTATGACTATTTGGGAAAATGGGATACAGCCATTGCTGATTACTCAAAAGCCCTGGAACTAAATCCCAACTTAACGGCGGCTTATAATAACCGGGAAAACGTATATCTGCGCACCGGCCAAAAGAAATAATGACCTGCTTTGCGCACAATGTAAATGTGCGAATTCAGGAGCGCGTTTAAATTAAAGTAAATTGAAAAAGGAAGTGAAAGGGAAGATCGCCGGAAAAGGAAAGTCAAAGTCAAAAAAGCAATTAGCTAAGCATGTTAGGCCTTTAGCGATGAGCAATCTGCTTGGTATGGCATTGGTAGCACTCCTTGGCGTCCTTATCTATTCCAATAGCTTTGATTGTACTTTTCATTTTGATGATTTAAATAATATTGTCGACAATGCGGCTATCCGTGATTTGTCTGCGTTGGGTCGTCTCTGGAGTCAGCAATCTTCAAGATTTGTAACGATGCTGACCTTCGCCATCAATTATCATTATGGTGAATTAGATGTGTGGGGCTATCATTTTGTCAACCTGATGATCCACCTGACCAATGCCATATTGGTTTATTGGTTTACACTGATTATACTGTCTTCTCCAAATTTGAAGGAAAATAAATTAGCTGTATCAAAGCGTCTTATTGCGCTGTTTGTGGCTTTGCTTTTTGTGTCTCATCCTTTGGCAACGCAAAGCGTGACCTACATTGTGCAGCGGTTGGCATCGATGGTCGCCTTATTCTATTTGCTTTCGGTTTGTTTGTATATGAAGGCGCGAATGAGTAAGCCAAAAAGTACAACAAGTTTTGTGTTTTTTGCTGGCGCTTTTATGGCGGCTATGCTTGCCATGCTGTCTAAAGAAAATGCGTTTACATTGCCTTTGGCTATTGTACTTGTAGAGTTGTGCTTTTTTCAAACTAAGAAGTTGTCTCTAAAAATAAAAGGTTTTCCTTTGCTGCTTATTATTGGGGCCGTTATGACCATCGTAGCGGTGGTGTTGTTTCAATTTTCGCTATCCATCTTTGATCCGCTTCCTCCTTCGCAAGGCAATTCAGTGACGATTACGCCATGGAATTATTTTATGACGCAGTGGGGCGTGATAGTCAAGTATATCCAGCTCCTTATCATTCCGGTCCATCTCAATGTAGATTATGACTATCCGGTAGTAGCGAGTTTGTTTGAAGTGCGTGCGCTTGGAAGCTTAATCATACTGATAGGCATTGCTGCTGCAGGTGTATTCCTTTTTAAAAAGAACAGGCTCATCGCCTTTGGCATATTTTGGTTTTTCCTGACGCTGGCCATCGAATCTAGTTTTGTACCAATCAATGATGTCATCTTTGAGCACCGGACTTATCTCCCTTCTGTTGGCTTCTTTTTGATTGTTGGTGCACTGGTCTTTACTTATTTATGGGAGCGCTATAGGACGGTGGCTATCGTTGTAATGGTGCTATTGATTGGGTCCAATGCGGTCATGAGTTACCAGCGGAATACGGTGTGGAAGACGGATCTTTCGTTATGGAATGATGTGATTGAAAAATCGCCCAAAAAAGCACGACCTTATTTTAATCGAGCGCTGGCGTATGATGCGACGCTGGATTTGAATGCTGCAATAGCCGATTATACGCGTGCGATAGATATTAACGCAGGGTACGCCAATGCCTGGTCTAATCGTGGATTGGCTTATTTAAAACTCGGGCAATTGGACAAGGCTGTATCGGACAATATGAAAGCGGTTGAAATAGAGCCATCTTTTTCCCCGGCGTATAATAATCTGGGATCGGCCTATGATGAAATGGGTCAGTATCCGAAAGCGATTGATTCTTATTCGAAGGCTATTGAATTGAAGCCGAATAGTGCCGATGCTTATTCCAATCGCGGGATCACCTATGGGAAACTGGGTCAATGGGACAAATCTATAGCGGATTTTGACAAAGCGCTGGAGATCAATCCGGGTTATCAGGATGCGATTGACAACAGGGCGACGGCGATCAGGTTAAAGGGGGAAGCAGGGAGGTAAGGCGAATAGCATAGGGTATAGGGCATAGAGCATAGAGCAAAAAGTTAATCAACGATTTACTCACCCCTCACCTCGCTTAGGGCAAAACCCAACGCTAATCAAGTACCCTTTCAGGGCTTTTGTCTAATTCCTAAAAAAGAAATGATGAACTAGAGTAATCTAACACCTGATGTCTCAACCTAAACCGTTGGCCGTTCACCGTTAACCCTTGCTCACTCACTCCTCACCTCGCTTAGGGCTAAACCCCAACGCTAATCAAGCACCCTTTCAGGGCTTTTGTTTAATTCCTAAAAAAGGAATGATGGACTAGAGTATTCTAGCATCTGATGTCTCACCCTTAACCGTTAACCGTTGGCCGTTCACCCTTGCTCACTCACTACGTACTTGACTATCAGGGCCTTAACTTGGCATATGTTTTGCAACTAGTAGGTTTGTCTTGATGCTGTCGAGTGGCTATTCGATTGCCTTGATTAAACCTCAACAATGTCTGCTACTGAAAATAAGCTTGTCCCATATGCAGATAGGCCTGTTCATGTATATTCTTCAGAAGCGAGCATCAGTTTTTTTCAATCCTTGAAGAGGATTTTTGCTGAGTTTCCTATGGCCCATTCGTTGGGCTTTACTTTTGCGCAGCGCAACATCAAGGCTAAATATCGTCAGAGTATCCTGGGTATTCTTTGGGCACTTCTTCCGCCATTGGCCACTGCTGCGATTTGGATTATTCTCAATCAAAGTAAGATTGTTGCGATTGGCGATACC